>JBBRWZ010000053.1:0-14773 GCA_038248895.1 Candidatus Limnocylindria bacterium
CCTCGATCCGACCGGCGGAGGCGAGGCCGAGGGCGCGCTGCTCGTCGACGGTGACGACCCGCGGGCGGCGCGCGACCGCACCGGGCTCCTGCTCCAGGACCCCGAATCGCAGCTCGTCATGGGTCGCGCCGGCGACGAGGTTGCGTTCGGCCTCGAGAACCGATGCGTCCCGACCGAGCAGATCTGGGCACGCGTGGACGCGGCGCTCGAGGCGGTGGCGTTCCGCTACGGTCGCGACCGCCCCACGCACGCTCTCTCCGGCGGCGAGAAGCAGCGACTGGCACTCGCCAGCACGCTGGCCCGGCGGCCGTCGCTGCTCCTCCTCGACGAGCCGACCGCCAACCTCGACCCGGATGGCGCCAACGAGCTGCGCGACGTCCTGTCCCGTGTGCTGGCTCGGATCGGCGCGACGCTCGTCCTGGTGGAGCATCGGGTTGACGAGTCGATGGACCTCGTCGACCGCGTCGTGGTCCTCGAGGCGGGCGGCGGCGTGGTCGCCGACGGAGCGCCGGGCCAGGTGTTCGCCCGCCACGGCGACGAGCTCGCCGCGGCGGGGGTCTGGGTGCCGGACCGGCCGATCAGCGCCCCTCCTGCGCGGCCGCGCCGGCCGACGGAGACGCTCGTCCTGGCCGATGGCGCGACGCTCACCTACCCCGGTGCCCGCCGCCCGGCCCTCGGGCCGACCGACGTGCAGCTGCGCTCGGGCGAGGCACTCGCGGTGACCGGGCCCAACGGCGCGGGGAAGTCGACGCTGGCGCTCCTCCTCGGCGGCCTCGTCGCGCCCACCGCCGGCTCGGTAGTGGCCGGCGAGGCGCTGGCCCGCGGTCATGGGCGCGAGGCGATTTCCGGGTGGCCCGCTCGCCGCCTGGTGCGAGCCGTCGGCTCGGTCTTCCAGGACCCGGAGCACCAGTTCCTGGCGGGCACGGTGCATGACGAGCTCCTCATCGGGCCGCGGCAGCTGGGCCTCGCCCCCGCGGAAGCGGAGGCGCGCGCGGCCCGCCTGCTGGACCGCCTGCACCTCTCGCACCTGGCCGCCGCGAACCCGTTCACGCTCTCCGGCGGCGAGCAGCGCCGCCTCTCGGTCGCGACCGTGCTGGCCACCGCTCCATCGGTGCTCGTGCTCGACGAGCCGACGTTCGGGCAGGACCGGCGAACGTGGATGGAGCTGCTGGACCTGCTCGCGGCACTGCGGGATGAGGGCCGGGCCATCTGCGTGGTGTCGCATGACGCGCCGTTCGTGCGGCTGCTGGCTGACCGCGTCGTCCGGCTCGAGCACGCCCGATGAGGCTCCTCACGCCCATCGTCACCGATCCGCGGGCCCCCCTGGCGCGTGCCAATCCGCTCGCGAAGCTGTCAGGCGCGCTGGTGCTGATGCTCGCCCTCTTCGCCTCGCTCGACGCCGTCACGGCCCTCATCGTGCTGGGTGCGCTGGTCGCGTTGCTGCCGGTCAGTGGGGTCGGTGTGCGGGCACTGCTCGGCCGCAGCTGGCTCATCTTCGTGGCCGCGGCCTCGGTGGCGGTGGTGAACACGCTGTTCGCGCCAATCCAGGCGGGCACGCCGCTCGATGTCGGGCCAATCCGCATCGGTGCCGGAACGGCACTCGCCGGTCTCTCGCTCGGGGTGCGGCTGATCGGCATCGCGCTGGCCGGCCTGCTCGCCACCGCCGCGACGGACCCGGTCGATCTCGCCGATGCGCTCATCCAGGAGTGGCACGTCTCGCCACGGTTCGCGCTCGGCGCGCTCGCGGCGCTCCGTCTCCTGCCCGCGTTCGCTCGCGAGTGGCAGACGCTCGGCTTCGCGCGGCGCGCGCGTGGCGTCGACGCCGGCGGCTCGCCACTGCGCGCCGTGCGCCTCTTCTTCGGGCGGCTCATGGCGCTCCTCGTTGGCGGCGTGCGGCGGGCATCCCGGATGGCGATCGCCATGGAGTCACGCGGCCTCGGCGCGCGCGCTTGCCGGACGGCGGCACGGCCGCAGGTGATGCGCGCGACGGACTGGGCGTGGCTCGGTGGCGCCGTGCTCCTCGCAGCCGGCTCGATCGCGATCAGCGTCGCGCTGGGGACGTGGCGGCCGCTCCTCGGCTGAGCCCGGGGGTGGTCTAGGAGACGACTCCCTGGAACGGGTCGAGCCACGTCGGCGTCGGACGCGGCACGGCGTAGCGCCGCGGGTCGAACGGGTCGAGCGGGAGCGTGCGCGCCTCGCCGAGCGTGACGAGCTCGGCGAGGAGCACGCCCAGGATCGGCGCGTACGGCAGCCCGTGGCCCGTGAGGCCGCAGGCGACGTAGGCGCCGGGAATCGCCTCGCCGTCGGCGGTGCAGAGGCGCCCGGCGAGCGGGATCTCGAGCGCGGCGAAGTCGAGGAGACCCGCCCAGGCGCGAACGACGCGCGCGTCGCGCAGGGCCGGATGCAGCTCCCCGAGCAGGCGCGCCAGCAGCGGTGGCACCTGCGGGCGGACATCCATGGCATACGTGCCGATCCCCATCCCGTCGTCCGCGACGGCAAACCCACCGATGAGGATCTCGCCGGTCCGCATCTGGCGCCAGTACTCGTTGCACTGGTTCGTCTCGAACCCCGGTCCGAGGAGTGGCGGCAGCGGCTCGGTGACCAGCACATGCTCGCGGATGGGAGTCACGACCTCGCCGATCCACGGGACGAGGGATGGCGTCCAGGCGTTGGTGGCGAGCACGACGGCATCGGTCTCGATGGTGCCGTGCGAGGTGCGCAGCGCATGCACCCGCCCCGGTCCCGCCACCATCTCCTCGACGCGGACGCCGGTCACGACGCGCGCGCCGTCGTCCATGGCGGCCTCGAGCAGCCCGTAGCAGAGGCGGAACGGGTTCAGCTTGCCGTCGCCGGGGGTCCACTTCGCAACCCGCGCCGCGCCCGGCGCCAGCGACGGCTCGCGCGCTGCCAGCGCATCCGCGTCGAGGATCGTGACGTCGAGGCCCTCGGCGGCCTGGTGGGCGGCGATGCGGCGCACGTGGCGTTCCTCCGCCTCGGTCACGGCCAGGTCGATGGAGCCGACCGCGTCCCACTCGATGCCGCCGCGCAGCTCCGCGTCGAGCTCGGCCAGGAGGGCGATCGAGCGCATCGTGTAGTCGAGTATGGAGCGGCCGCCGGCGCCCTGGACCAGCGCCGTGACGCGCGGGAAGTGGCCGCCCAGCCCGGCGAGTGCCATGCCGGCGAGCCGTCCCGACGCGCCGAAGGCCGGGGCGTTGGCCTCGATGACCAGCGGGCGCACCCCGGCCCGTGCGAGCCGGTAGGCAACCGATGCGCCGATCATCCCGGCACCCACCACCACCACCTCGGCCCCGGCGGGCAGCTCCGCGCCGGGATCGGGCACGAACGGCACCGGCTCGGGGTCGGGGTCGAAGCGGAGGGCGGCCATCTCGGGTTGCGAGTGTACCCTCGTCCCATGCCCCGCCCCGATGAGGTGCGCTTCCGAGCCGGTGACCTCACGCTCGTCGGCGAGCTCGTCCTGCCCGACCGCGTTGCGCGTGCGCCCTGGGTGCTCCTGCTCCCCTCGTTCGGACCGCGCGACCGCGACGGCCGCTTCGACCGGGAGCGCCACCCCGGCTGGTTCGCGACCGATGACGACGTTGTTGCTCCGCCCGGCCTGCTGCGGCGCCTCGCGGACGCGCTCGCCGCCGCCGGTGTCGCCTCGTTCCGCTACGACGTGCGTGGCTGCGGCGCGTCGGAGGGCAGCTGGGAGGCGAGCGATCTCTTCGCCCGCATCGACGATGCGCGGGACGCCGTCGCCGCGATGCGGGCACGCGACGACCTCGACCTGCGCCGCTGCGGAATCGCCGCGCACGGCGAGGGAGCGCTCCTCGCCACCAGCGTCGCGATCGCGGATCCGGTGCTCTCGGCGCTGACGCTCATCGGTGCCCCGGCGCGGTCGGCGCGCGACGTGATGCGGCGTGGGGCGGCTGAACGGGAGCGGAGCGGCGTGGATCGCGAGCATCCCTTCGTGGCCGCGCTCGATGTGTCGCTCGAGGACCTCATCGAGCGCGCCGAGCGCCACGAGCCGGCGATGGACCTGTGGCTCGACGCGCGCCACCGCGCGCGCATCGGTCTGGCGGGCTGGAAGCAGGCGTTCGACACGCCGGGGATCGCACTGGCGACGATGCTGCGCCGCAGCGTCACGATCGTCCACGGTGCGTGCGATGCATGGGTCGATCCCGCCGAGGCGTCGCTCCTCGACGCGACGCTCCGCGCCGCCGGCGGCGATCCTGTGCGACGCATCATCCCCGACACCGGTCACGACCTCGCGGCGGCCGGCGATGACGTCATGACGCTGATCGCCGACGACCTGGCCGGGCGGCTCGTACCCCGCGAGCTGCCCCCTGTGCTGCTGGCCCTCGAGACGCCGCCACCGAGCGGCTAGACTCCGACGACATGAACGGACCCGCGGTGGGAGACACGGTCCCCGCCTTCGAGATGACCGCCGACGACGGAAGCCGCGTCAGCGGCGCGGAGCTGCGTGGTACCCGCTACCTCCTCTACTTCTATCCGAAGGACGACACCCCCGGCTGCACGGCGCAGGCGTGCGGGCTGCGCGACAGCTTTGCGGCGGTCACCGCCACCGGCGTCGAGGTGTTCGGCGTCTCGCCGGACAGCGTCACGCGGCATGTCGCCTTCCGGGCGAAGTACGGGCTGCCGTACAGGCTCCTCGCCGACGCCGGCCACGAGGTGGCCGAAGCCTTCGGCGTCTGGGTCGAGAAGTCGTTCCGCGGCCGGACGTACCACGGCAACGAGCGCAGCAGCTTCATCATCGGGCCGGCAGGAGCCGTCGAGCACGTCTTCCCGCACGTGAAACCGAACGACCACGTGGCGCTCGTGCTCGATGCGCTCGGCGATGGCGCCGCATGAGCGACCGAGCCGATTGGCGCGGCGCTGTGCTCGCGGTCGTCTTCGCGGTGATGGGGATCGGTGTGATCCTGCTGGTGCTGGCCCTGGCGGCAGTGCTCACGCCCGCATGAACGAGCCGGCGCCTCTCCTCTGGCTCGCCATCGCGCTCCTGCTCGTCGCGTGGTTGGTGGGGCTCATCCTCGCCCTGGGTCCGCTGGTCAACCTGCTCCTGGTGGGCGCAGCGGTGCTGCTCGTGGCCCAGGTGATCCGGGAGCGCGACGCCACCTGAGCCACGGGAATCGCTTGGTCGCCCGGCGGTCTGGCACGCGTCATGCTCAGGTTGGGGTGGCTCCCATTCGGAGTCGATGAGGGAACATTCAACCGACAGGAGCTTAATTCCATGCTTTGGACCATCCTGGTGATCCTGGTCGTTCTCTGGCTGCTCGGCTTCCTGATGAGCATCGGCGGCGGCTTCATCCACATCCTGCTCGTGATCGCGCTCATCGTGCTGGTCGTGCAGCTGCTCAGCGGACGCCGCACCGCCTGACCCAACACGGGAGCCGCGGGACTCGCTGCGGCAGATCCCGATTCGGGGGATTCGTCGCCCGCCGCGCGCACCGCGCCGGCGGGCGGTCCGCGTCCAGCGGAGCCTCAGGCCCCACACCTCGGTGCGCCCGCGCCTCCGCGCGCTGACCGCGACCGCCGAGCTGTCACGGGGGTGGGCTAGGCTTGCGGCGTCGTGCCGTCCATTCGTCCATTCCGATTCCTGCACACCGGAGACCTCCACCTCGACTCGCCGGTGACCGGCCTCCGCGGCGAGACGAGTCCCGAGGTCATGGCCCTGCTCCGCGACGCCACCATGCACGCCTGGCGCAACGTGGTTGCCCTGGCGATCGCCGAGCGGGTCGATTTCGTGGTCGTCGCCGGCGACGTCTTCGAGCGGAGCAGCCCCACGCTGCTCGGCCAGACGCGCTTCCGCGACGGGCTCGCCGAGCTGGCCCGGGCCGGCATCGGCAGCTACGTCGTCCACGGCAACCATGACCCGCTCGACGGCAGCTCGTGGGCGCCATCGCTCGCCTTTCCGCCGGAGGCGCATCGGTTCGGCACGGCGCCGGGCGAGGCCGTGTCGGTGCTGCGGGACGGGACGGAGCTGGCGCGCATCCACGGGCAGTCATACCCGCGCTCGGCGGTGACCGAGAACCTCGCCGCCACCTTCCGGCGCGGCGACGAGCCGTTCGCCATCGGTCTCCTGCATGCCAACGTCGGGGATCGTCCCGGGCACGGCAACTACGCGCCGTGCTCGCTCGATGACCTGCGCAACAGTGGCATCGACTACTGGGCCCTCGGCCACATCCACCAGCCGGGCATCCTGACCGATGCCGGGACGCTCGCCGTCTACTGCGGCAACCCCCAGGGCCGCGATCCGGGCGAGATGGGACCGCGCGGCGCGTGGCTGGTCGATGTCGACGCCGCCGGACGCGCCCGGGCCGAGTTCCGGGCCTGCGACGTCGTCCGCTGGTCGAGCGCCGAGATCCAGATCGACGCGCTCGAGACCGATGAGGCGTTGCTCGCCGCGGTGCGGCTCGCGCTCGCCGAGGCGGCCACCGCGGCCGAGGAGCGGAGCGTCCTCCTCAACCTGCGCCTTACCGGGCGGGGCGCGCTGCACCGGACGCTGCGACGCCCCGGCTACCTCGACGACCTGCGCCGCGTGACCAACGAGGATCTTGCCTCCGGCGGGCCCGTTGCCTGGCTCGAGTCCGTGGTCGACGCGTCGCGGCCGCCGGTCGACCTCGCCGCGCGCCGTGCGGTCGCCGACTTCGCAGGCGACTTCCTGCGGACCGTCGAGTCGGCGCGCCGTGCCGACCGCGGGACGGACCCGGCGCTGCACGAGGAGTGGTCGGCAGTGCTCGAGGGTGCCGTGCGGCCGCTCTTTGACGAGTGGCCCCGCGGCCGCCGGACGCTGGGCGTGGTGCGGCCGAGCGCGGAGGAGATCTTCGGTGTGCTGCTCGACGAGGCGGAGTCGATCGGCATCGACCTGCTGCTGGCGACGGAGGACGGCTAGGTGCGGATCGAGCGCCTCGAGCTGGACGGCTTCGGCCGGTTCGCGGGTGTCACGTGGCGGCTCGGGCCGGGACTGACGGTCCTGCTCGGTCCGAACGAGGCGGGCAAGACGACGCTCCTCAACGGGATTCGGGCGCTCCTCTTCGGGTTCGAGGCGACGCGCGAGGGCCGCGCCTGGTATCCCGCGTTCGCCGGCGGTCGTCGCGGCGGCCGACTGACGCTCATCACCGCCGCGGGGGACACCTGGTCCGTCGAGCGCCACGGCGAGCGGGGCGGGACGGGGTCGCTCGTCGTCCGCGCCCCGAACGGGAACACGGGTGGGCAGGAGACGCTGGATCGGCTCCTCGCCGGCGTCGATCGTGAGCTGTTAACGAACGTCTTCGCCTTCGGCCTCGGCGAGCTGCAGGCGCTCGGATCGCTCGCCGGCGAGGGCGTTCGCAGCCGCATCTACGGTGCCGGCAGCGGGCTCGGCGGCATGAGCGCTGCCGACCTCGAGCAGCAGCTTCGGTCGCGGCAGGAGGCGATCTTCCGTCCGCGCGGTCGCGACCAGGACCTCAATCGCGTGGCCGCCCGGATGGAGGAGCTCCGCGAGCGCATCGCGGAGCTCGAGCAGGAGCCCGCCCGGTTCGAGGCGCTCCACCGCGAGCTGGCCGAGGTCGGCGCCGAGCGCGACCGCACCGAGAAGGAGCGCCGCGCCTGTGCCGAGTCTGCCGCTCGTGCCCGCCGGATCGGCGACGCGATGGGGCCGGCTGCGGCGCTGGTCGTGGCCGAGGCGGAGCTGGCAACGACCGACCCGGCGACGGACGACCTGCCGGACGGGACCGATGCGGAGCTGGTGCGCCTCCTCGCCGAGCAGGTCGCGGCCGAGGACGCGCGGGTGGCCGCCGAACGCGCCGTGGGCGCTGTCGACGCGCGGATCGGCGCCCTGACGGTCGACGAGCGCCTCCTCGAGCAACGCGACGAGATCGTGGCCCTCGCCGACGAGCGGCCGCTCCAGGCAGCCCGGATCGCCGGTCTCCCCGAGCTGCGCGCCAGCCACGCGGGCGCTGTCGCCGAGCTGACCGCCCTCGCCGCTCGCGCCGGCGGCTCGGCGGCATGGCTGCTGGGGCTCGACGACTCGGTCGCGGCGATCCAGGCGACGCGCGACGCAGCGGCACACCTGGACGTCGCCCAGCGACGCCTCGAGCGCGCCGAGGCGCGGCTCGACACGCTGCAGCGCGCCGAGGCACAGGAGTGCGGGACGGACGACCTCGCGGACGTGGATCCCGCCGAGCTCGCCGCTCGGCGCGCGGCCGTGCGTGCGCTCACCGAGGACCGGCTGCGGTCGACGTTCGCGGCCGGAGAGCGGGAGCGCGCCGCCGCGCTGCGGACCCTCGTGGCGAGTGGCACCGCGCTCCTCGCCGGTGTCGCGGTCCTGGCGGTGCTGCTCACTGGCAGCTCGCCAATCCTCGCGGGGGCGGTCGTCGCGACCGGCGTCGTGGTCGCGGTCGTGGCCGTGCGCCTCCTCGCGCCGCCGACGACCCGTGCGCCGGCGAGCCGCCACGCCGCGCTGCTGGCGGCTGCAGGGCTGCCGCCGGACGCGGACGACGCCGCGGTGGAGCGGGCTGGCGACGCGCTGGCGGCCGCGCAGGCAGGCCTCGCGGCGCGCGACGGGCGCCACGGATTGGCCGTCGGACGGGATGGCGCCCGACACGACGCGGCGCGCGAACGGGAGGAGGCGCTGGCCGCCGTCGGCGAGGCCGGCTCCACGTGGGCGGCGTGGGTCCGCTCGTCACAGCTCCCCGAGGGGGCATCGCCCGAGGCGGCGCGCCAGGTGCTGGCGCTGGTCGACCTCGGGCGCCGCGCGCATGCCGACGCGGACGCAACGGCCCAGCGGCTGGCCGCGGATGTCCGCGCCGACGATGCCTACGGCGAGCGTGTCGATGGCCTGCTGGAGCGGTTGGGCCGGCGGCCGGTGCCGCCCGAGGCGCGGATCGGTGCCGTGCTCGGCCTCGTCAGCGAGCTCGATGCGACGCGTGCCGCGGCGGACCGGTGTGCCGCGCTGCACGAGGAACGCCGGCGCGCCGAGCGCGTGCAGGCCCAGAGCGCGGAGCGCGCCGAACGTGCGTCGGCGATGCTCAGCGCCCTGCTCGAGCGGCACGGCGTTCCCGATGCCGTGGCGCTCCGTGAGCGACTCGCGGTCGGCGCCGCGCGACGCGGGGTCCACGCCCGGGTGCGCGAGCTGCGGGCGACCCTCGGTGGGATCGCGGGGGGCGACGCACGCGTCGCCGAGCTGCTCGGCCTCATCGCGGCGACGGATCCGGATCGGCAGGCAGTGGAGCGGCAGGAGTCGGAGCGGCGTGCCGTCGAGCTCGACGCGCGAATGGACGAGCTGAGCAGCCGTGCGGGCGAGCTGCGCCTCGAGGCCGCCCAGCTGGAGCAGGGTGCGGAGCTCGGCCGGCTGCGGCAGGAGCTCGCCGTGGCGGAGGGACGCGCGACGGCGCTGGCCCGCGAGTGGGCGGTGCGTGCCATCGCGCTCCGCCTGCTGGAGGAGACGCGCCGCCGCTACGAGCGCGAGCGCCAGCCCCGCGTCGTCCAGGACGCGGCCGGCTACTTCGAGCGGATCACCGGCGGCGCCTACGAGCGGATCGTGGCGGCGCCGGGCGAAGCGACGGTACGGGTCGAGTCCGCCACGGGGGCGCCGCGCCTCACCGACGAGCTGAGCCGTGGGACGGCGGAGCAGCTCTACCTCGCGCTGCGCTTCGGCCTCATCGAGCAGTTCGCGCGCACCGCCGAGGCGCTGCCGGTCGTCATGGACGACATCCTCGTCAACTTCGACGAGGAGCGTGCTGCACGAGCGGCGGCCGCGGTACGCTCCCTCGCCGAACGGCACCAGGTGCTCTACTTCACGTGCCATCCGTGGACGGCACGCCTGCTCGACCCGGACGGCGGCCGGACCCTCGGCCTCGATTGACCTCGCTTCGCTGGTAGCATGCGGCGAGAAGCGCACATGCCCACTGACCGACTCCCCACCCCAGACCGCGTCCTCGTGGTGGCTGCCCATCCGGATGACATCGAGTTCGGGGCGGCCGGCACGGTCGCGCGCTGGGTGCACGAAGGCACGGAGGTCCGCTACCTGCTCGCCACGCGCGGCGACAAGGGATCGGACGATCCGGCCACCGACCCGGCAGAGCTCGCCACCATCCGCGAGCGGGAGCAGCGGGACGCGGCGGCGGCCCTCGGTGTCGGCGGGGTGGACTTCCTCGGCGAGCCGGACGGCCAGGTGGAACCGAGCCTCGCGCTGCGCGAACGGATCACGCGCGCCATACGCTCGTTCCGGCCCGAGATCGTCATGACCCACGACCCCACGGTGCTGTTCGTGAACAACGAGTGGGTCAACCATCCGGATCATCGCGCCGTTGGGCTCGTCACGGTCGACGCCGTGTTTCCGACCGCGCGCGACCCGCTCAACTTTCCGGAGCATCTCGCCGCCGGGCTCGCGCCGTGGAAGGTGGCCGAGCTGTTCCTGTGGAGCACGAACGAGGCGAACCAGCTGGTGGATATCGGCGAGTGCCTGGAGGCGAAGGTGATCGCCCTGTCGCGCCACGCCAGCCAGTTCCGCCATTTCGACGAAACGGCGCGCTGGGTGCGGCGCCAGGCGGAGCAGCTCGGCGACCGCGCCGGCTACCGGGCGGCGGAGGGGTTCCGTCGCGTCATGCTGGCGCTGTGAGCCGCAGCGGGGGACGGTCGCTCACCCTCGTAATCGCGACGGCGATCGTCCTCGCCGGCTGCGGGCCCACCGCGCCCGACCCGACGCCGTACCCCACGTCCGGTCCGGCGACACCGATCGCCGCGGCGCGGACCGTCGTCGAGGCCTTCGCCGCCGCTTGGGCGACGGCTGACTACGCTGCGATGTACGCCCTGCTCGCGCCGGCCGACCGGGCCGCATGGGACGAGCCCACCTTCGCCGCCGCGTACGAGAGCCTGGCGGAGGTCATCCGGCTCACGGACCTCCATGCGGCGGCGGGCCAACCCGAGCTGGGGAGCCTGGCGCCCGAGGCACGCCCGCTCGACCTGCCACCGCCTGCGCCGGCCTCGCCGGCGGCGTTGCCGTCGGACGCGGCCGGATCGGCCGCCCCGACCGCGAGTGCGCCGCCCGTCGACCCGGCGACCGTGCTCGACGGTCCCGTCCGCGCCTACGTCGTGCCGCTGGCAGCGCAGCTCACCTCCGCGCGCTTCGGGGCCATCGAGCTGAACCGCGACGTGGCGCTGGTCGAGGGTCCCGATGGTTGGCAGATTCGCTGGACACCGGGGCTCATCTATCCCGAGCTGGCCGGCGGCGGCGCGCTGCGGGTGACACGCGAGCTGGGCGACCGCGGCCGGATCATCGGTAGCGACGGGACCATCTGGGCCGAGACGCGCGATGACGGCACGCGGGTCTATCCGCAGGAGTGGCTGGCGGGGCAGGCGATCGGCTACGTCACCGATGTCACCGCCGAGGACCTCGACCGCCTCGATGCGGACGGCTATCTTGCCGGCGACGTGGTGGGTCGCAGCGGGCTCGAGTACGGGGCCGAGGCGCTGCTGCGCGGCACGCCGGGCTGGACGCTGACCGCCGAGCCGACCAGTGGCGACCCGGTGACGCTGGCGAGCACCGAGATGGTCCCCGGTGCCGACATCACAGTCACGCTGCGGCCCGGGCTGCAGGCGACCGCCGAGCGTGGCCTGGCCGCCCACAACAACGGTGCGACGGCCGTCGTCGACCCGCAGAGTGGCGACGTGTGGGTGCTCGCATCGGCGCCCGCCTTCAACCCGAATGCGATGACCGCCGGGACGACGCTCGACGGCACGCCGCTCGCCGCCCCGACGGCGGCGCAGATCATTGACAAGGCCGTGCTCAGCGCCTACCCGGCCGGCTCGTCATTCAAGCCGTTCACCCTGGCTGCCGCGCTGAAGACCGGCGTTGCGACGGCTGCCACCCGCGTCCCCTGCCCCGGCACCTGGACCTTCTCCGGCTTCACGTTCCACAACTACATGGACCACTCGCTGCCGGGCAACGTCAGCCTCCCCGAGGCGATGGCCTTCAGCTGCAACACGACCTACATGCCGCTCTCGGTGCGCGTCTATGACGCCGATCCCACGGCCCTGACCGATGTCGTGGCCGAGTTCGGGTTCGGAAGCTTCACCGGAATCCACTACCTGCCCGAGGAGACGGGGATCCTGCCCGATGCCGCCTACTTCGAGGCCAACGAGCGCTGGGACGGCCGGATCGTGCCCTACAACGAGTTTGACCAGATCCAGCTGTCGATCGGCCAGGGCTCGTACACCGGGACGATGCTGCAGCTGGCCAGCGCGTACGCCGCCATCGGCAACGGCGGGACGCTGTGGCGGCCCCGGATCGTGACGGAGGCGACGCTCCCCGACGGGACGGTGGCGGAGTCGATCGCGCCGACCGAGACGCGCCACGTCAGTCTCACGACGGCCGAGCTCGCCTACGTGACCGAGTCGCTCGAGGCGGTCGTGAACCTGCCGTACGGTACCGCGCACGCCGCCTTCGCCGGCTTCGGCCTGCAGGTGGCCGGCAAGAGCGGTACCGCGGAGACGGGGACTCCCGACCCGCACGCCCTCTTCCCCGCCTTTGCGCCGGCGGTCGCCCCGCAGATCGCCGCCGCCACGGTGCTCGTCTTCATGCCGCTCGGCACCGGCGGCGAACACGCCGCGCCGATCGTCCGATCGATCATGGCGCGCTATTTCAACGGCGGCTGATGCGGCGCCGGCGGGCCGCCGCGCCGGCGACCGAATGCCTCGCGGTTGCGCAGAGGGAGCGTGGGCGGGTAGCATCGGTCCTGCCGCTCCTTTATTCCCGACCAGGTCGTTCTCGACGACGAGGACCCCGGTGAGAATCCGCACGCGCCTCAGTGCCCGATCGTCCACATGATCAGTGACAACGCGATCCCGCTCAGGTTCCAGACCGCCGAGGTCGGCGTGGACTGGCTCCAGTGCAATATCGAGTGCCAGGAAGGCTGCCCGGTCAACACGAACTGCCGCGGCTACCTGATGCTCGCCGCCGAGGGGCGGTTCGAGGAGGGGTACATCTTGGCGCGCGACCCGAATCCGGTCGCGGCCATCTGCGGCTACGTCTGCAGCGCCCCGTGCGAGAAGGCCTGCCGCCGCGCCGACATCGACAAGCCGCTCGCCATTCGCGCCATGAAGCGCTTCCTCGTCGACTGGCACTACGCCAACAACATGCCCGACACGATCAGCGTCGGGCCGGCCACGGGCAAGAGCATCGCCGTCATCGGCGCCGGCCCGGCAGGGCTCGCGGCGGCGAAGGACCTTGCCACCGACGGCCACGAGGTCCACGTCTACGAGGCGCTCCCGTCGGGCGGTGGCACGACCCTCATCGGTGTGCCGGCATTCCGCCTCCCGCGCGACGTCATCGAGCTCGATGTGACCTACGTGGCCCGTCACGGCGTCGAGTTTCACTACAACGTCGAGATCGGTCGCGACATCACCATCGACCAGCTGCGCGAGCGCCACGACGCGGTGGTCGTCGCCACCGGCTGCATGTTCCCGGTGGCGATGAACGTCCCGGGCGAGGAGCAGGACGGCGTCATCTACGGCGTCGACTTCCTGAAGCGGGCCAACCTCGGCCAGGAGCAGTGGGTCGGCGAGCACGTCGTCGTCATCGGCGGTGGCTACACCGCCATGGACTCGTCGCGCACCGCGCTGCGCCTCGGCGCGAAGACGAGCACGATCGTCTACCGCCGCGGACCGGACGAGATGGTCGTCGACGAGGAGGAGCAGCACGAGACACGGTTCGAGGGCGTGCGCTTCGAGTACTTCGCCAGCCCCGTCGAGGTGATCTCGGACGAGCACGGCAAGGTGACTGGGATCGCGTTCGAGCGAACGCGCCTCGGGCCGCCGGACGCCACCGGACGACGCAGCGCCGAGCCGATTCCCGGCAGCCAGTTCGTCCTGCCATGCGACATGGTGATCCCGTGCACCAGCCAGGCGGCGGACAACAACGTGCTCGGCAACTTCGGTGCGAAGCTCAACCGCCACCTGGGCGTGACCGATTCGCGTGCCATCGTCGACGGCGGCTCCACGTCGTCGTGGCGGACGCAGCCGCTGAATGGGACAACCCCGCAGCGAGCCGACGGGACGCCGTACAACAGCGTCGACTTCTCATTCGAGAAGGGCAAGATCACCATCAACGCCGATACCTTCGCGACGAGCGCTGACGGCTTCTTCGCGGTCGGCGACTTCGTCACCGGGCCGGCCACCATCATCGAGGCCGCGGGGCTCGGTCGGCGCGCGGCGCGCTCCGTCGACCGCTGGCTTGCCGGCGTGCGCGGCGAGGAGCTGGAGGAGCTGCCGGTCATCAACCGCGCCACCATCACCCAGGCCCTCGAGCACGACATGCCCGAGGGCTACGAGGCGATCCACCGTCAGGAGATCCCGATGGCGCCGCCGGAGCTGCGTCGCGACTTCACCAGCCTGGTGGAGGTCGGTTTCGACACGCGCAGCGCGGTGACCGAGGGCAGCCGCTGCCTCCAGTGCAACCACAACATCAACATCGATGGTCCGCGCTGTATCCTGTGCGGGCTCTGCGCCGATGTCTGCCCCGAGGGCGTCATCTACATGATCGACAAGGCGCAGGTCGGCGGCGACGACCCGGAGGTCGAGTTCTTCCAGTCCTGGCCGCGCGGGATCGCCATGATCATCGACGAGGAGCGCTGCATCCGCTGCAACCTCTGCGTCGAGCGGTGTCCGACGAACTGCATCACCATGGATCGGCTCGAGCTCGAACGTTTCACGCCTGACGGAAAGGTGCTGTTGGAAAGCTACAAGGACAACGTCCTGGGCCAGGTCGGTCAGCAGG
>JBBRWZ010000054.1:0-14552 GCA_038248895.1 Candidatus Limnocylindria bacterium
CACCCGTCGCCCGGTGAGCTCACCGAGGTGGCCCCCGCGGGCGGCCGCGATGCCGAGCACCGCGCTGCCCTCGAGCAGGGTGTGCGGCACGTCAATCGCCCAGCGCATCGCGGCGGCGATCTCCTCCTCGTCGACGAGCACCACCTCGTCCACGAGCTTGCGGCACATGCGCCACGTGATGCTGTCGCGCTCGATGTTGCCGGCAACGCCGTCGGCCAGCGTCGGCGCGATCGGCATGGGCGCGGTGGCACCGGTCGCGAGGTGCGCGTACATCGGCGGGCTGGCCGACGGCTGCACCCCCACCAGGCGCAGCCCGGGTCGCACCGCCTTGGCCCACAGACCGATGCCGCTGATGAGGCCACCGCCGCCGACCGGCACGACGATCGTGTCGACCTCGGGCCACGCCGCGGTGATCTCGAGCCCGACCGTCGCCTGGCCGGCGATGACGTCGGCGTCGTTGTACGGCGGCACGTAGACGGCCTCGCCGTGGTCGTCGCGGCGCCGCGCCTCCAGCTCGCAGTCATCGGTGTCGCGCCCGAAGAGCTCAATTGTGATGCGGTCCGTCTCGAGCTGCCGGAGTCGCTCGAGCTTGGCGGGTGCCACCGAACGGCCGACGAGCACGGTGAGCCGCATCCCGTGCCGTGCCGCTGCGGCCGCGGTCGCGATGCCGTGGTTGCCGCTGCTCGCCGTGACGAGGTGGGCGTCGCGCCGCTCCGCGGCGAGGCGCGCGACCTTGACGCTCGCGCCACGGATCTTGAAGGCGCCAGTCGGCTGCAGCTCCTCGCGCTTGAGGCGTACCTCGGCGGCGCCGCTGGCATCCGCGAGATCCGGGCTCGTTTCGAGGGGTGTCTCAAGGGCGATGCCGCGCAGGAGCTGGCGCGCGGCGAGGACGTCGGCGACGGTCGGGAAGCGCGGCATGCGCTGGAGTCTAGCCGGGCAGCGTCACCGCACAGGGTCGTCCGCCTGTCCCGCGCGCCGCACCGCTCCATATATCGAACGAATTGCGCTGGAAGCCGTGGGCGCGTGCGATTCATTCCATTGATCGAACACCGTGCCGCACGAGGCGCGACGATCCGCGCCATTCGTGCACGGGCACGACCGAAATTTCGAACATATGCAGCCTGCGGCCGGTTTCCCGCTCGAATGGTTCGATTGATCGAACACTGCCCGGACGGTGGCGCGCCGGGGGCGCCGGGGGCGCCGGAAGCGCCGGGGCGCCGGAAAGCGACGGGTCGGGAGGGTCAGGCGGCGGGTGGCAGCTCGGGGCGGTGTGATTGTTCCGGCGCCAGCTCGCGCATCTGCCGCGAGATGCGCATCAGCTGGCCCAGGCGGTCCGCGACGCGCGCGCGCTCGACGGGGGTCGCCCAGTGGCGCAGCGTGTAGTCGATCTCGTGCTTGTGGCGGGTGGCATCGGTGAACATCTGCTCCACGCGATCGCGGAGCTCGTCGCCATCGTCGCGAGCCAGGACCAGGCCGCGCGACTCGAGCAGGTCGAGATAGTACGAGGTGGCGAGCCGATCGAGGTCGCGCTGGGCCCCGCGTTCCCATGGCTCCGGCGGTCCGCCGAAGCCATATCTGCGCCATTCGTGAGCCTGTACCTGGGTCATCGGTCCCTCTTGGGCACCCTCGGAAGTGAGGTGGCGTCACCGTAGCCCGGAGCCCGCATCGCGACGAGTGACCGTTCCGCCTACCGATGGCATGACGAATGGCCGAGCCGTGACCACACCGCACCGCTGCCCACCCGCACCGACTGTCGCCGATCGCTCAGGTACGCTGCGCCCGCCATGCATGCCTCGGAGACGACGACACTCGGCTTGGCGGTGCTGCTCGGCCTGCTGACCGCCATCGCTCTCTTTGCCACGCTGTCGCGTCGACTTGGCGTCCCGTATCCGCTCCTCATGGTCGTCGGCGGCCTGGCGCTCGGCTTCATCCCGGGCCTGCCGCGCCTGAGCCTGCCCCCGGACCTCGTGCTCCTCATCTTTCTGCCCCCGATCCTGATGAGCGCGGCGTACTTCACGTCGATTCGCGACCTGCGGGCCAACCTGGCGCCCATCGCGCTGCTGGCGGTGGGCCTCGTGGCGGTCACCACGCTTGCCGTCGGCTGGGTGACGCACACGCTGGCGCCGGGGATCGGCTGGGGCGCCGCGTTCGCGCTGGGTGCCATCGTGTCGCCGCCGGATGCGGTGGCCACCACCGCCATCGCGCAGCGCCTGGGCCTGCCGCGGCGCCTCGTCGTCATCCTCGAGGGCGAGAGCCTCGTCAACGACGCCACGGCGCTGACGGCATACTCGATCGCCCTCACCGCGGTCACCGCCGAGTCATTCACCCCTGGCACGGCCGTCCTCTCCTTCCTCTGGATCGCGGCAGTCGGGATCGCCGTCGGAGGAGTGGTGGGCGCCGCCGTAGTCTGGGTCGAGCGCCACATTGATGACGCACCGGTCGAGGTGCTGATCAGCATCATCGCCCCGTTCGCCGCCTACCTGCCCGCCGAGGAGCTCGGTGCATCGGGCGTCCTCGCCACCGTCACCACCGGACTGCTGCTCGGCCGCTGGTCGCCGCGGGTCCTCACATCCGCGTCACGCACGCTGGGAATCGCGGTATGGCAGATGATGATCTTCCTCATCAACGCCGCCATCTTTGTGCTCATCGGTCTCCAGCTGCCGGTGGTGCTCAGCGAGGCGGAGCGTCCCCTTGGCCAGCTGGTGGTGGTCGCGGTCGCGGTGGCGGTGACGGCCATCCTGGTGCGCCTGATCTGGGTCCTCGTCACCGGTCGCATAGTGGGCGACCTAGTTACGGGTCGTCGCGACGCCACGTGGCGCAGCTCGTTCGTCGTCGGCTGGGCAGGGTTGCGCGGTGCCGTCTCGTTGGCGCTGGCGCTGGCGATCGACGGCAGCGTCGTGCCGGGTCGCGATCTGATCCTGTTCGCGACATTCGGTGTGATCCTGGCGACGCTCGTCGGCCAGGGGCTGAGCCTGCCGTACGTGATCCGCCGCCTGGGCATCCACGCTCCCACCGACGATGGTCGCGAGGAGCAGCTGGCGCGCGCGGCTGCCACCGAGGCGGCGCTCCACCGTCTCGATCAGCTTGACGAGGTCTTCGCGGACCACCGGCCGCTCATCCACCAGATCCGCGAGCGGTACCGGCACCGCGGCGAGCACGCCGCCGCGGCCGGCGACGAGGCGAACGACCGCGAGCTGCTCGAGCACCAGCAGATTCGCCAGGAGATCCTGGAGGCGGAGCGCAGCGCCCTGATCCAGCTCCGCGATCGCTCGATCATCGCCGACAACGTCCTGCACCGCATCCAGCGCGAGATCGATCTCGAGGCGCTGCGCACCGAGGCGTAGACGCCCCGCCCCGCGCCGCGCCCCGCGCCGCGCCGCGCGACGGCCTGCCGTGATATGGGACCCGGCCAGTACTCCCCCAACCAATCGGGTCATCGCCTGCGCGCGACGCGACCCGTACCCTCGCGCCATGCCCGACCCATCGCTGGGAAGCGTCGCCGCGGTCGCCGAGGCGCTGCACGTCCCCGATCTGCTCGTCTTCGAGCTGCGCACCGGCGCCGCGGCACTCGTCGGCGGCAGCGGTCGCGGTGCCGGCTGGGCCGGGATCGTGGAGGTGACGGACGCCGACGAGCCGCGGCTGCGCGAGGTCGCCGAGCGACGCCGCACCATCCGTATCGTCGGCGATGCCCCATCCCGCATCATCGGTCCGTACTGGGCCACCCATGCCGCGCTGGTCCCGGTCGGCGAGCATCTGGTGGTCGTTGGCTCGCCGGAACCGATTCGCGCGTCTGCCGGTGAGCTCGCCCGCTTCGCGACGGAGGCGGTGGCACTGGCCGGCGACATTCCCTCATCCAAGCTGCTCGCCGACGAGCTGGAGCTGGTGCAGGCGGTGCAGCAGCTCAACGATTACAGCGCCTCGTCGATGGCCGATGCGGCACGGCATGCCGCCGGTGTGGCCGCCGAGGCGCTCTCGTGCGAGATCGGCGCCATCCTCCTCAACCGCGACGGCCAGACCGAGGTGCACGGGGCGGGATCCGCCTGGGCGACCATGGCGGACGACCCGGTCCTCTGCGCGGCGCTCCATCGGCTCGCCGGCCGTGCCTCGGTCGCCCCCATCATCGAGCAGGACCTTGACACGGTGGGTGACTCGGGGCTGCGGGTCGTGTCGTGCTACGCGCTCGGAATCGGCCGTGACGGGGGCATGGGCGCGCTGATCGTCGGGCACACCGACGCGCGGCCACGCGGGTTCACCACCCTCTGTCGTCGCGTCGGCCGGGCCCTCGCGGACGCGACCGAGTCGCTGCTGCTGATGGCCATCGCCCGCGAGGAGCTGGAGGCACAGCGCGACCGCTTTGCGCGCGAGGCGCGCACCGATCCGCTCACCGGCCTCGCCAACCGCATCCAGTGGGAGGAGGAGCTAGCCACCCAGGAGGCGCGGTGGCAGCGCTACGGCCATCCGATCGTGCTCGTCTCCATGGACGTCAACGACCTCAAAGCCACCAACGACCGCCACGGGCACGCGGTGGGGGACGAGCTGCTGCGCGGGGCCGCCGAGGTGCTGCGCGCCGTCATTCGATCCAGCGACGTGCTTGCCCGCATCGGTGGCGATGAGTTCGCCGCCATGCTGCTCGAGTCCGATGCCGAGGGCGCGGCGTCGCTCAAGGCACGGGTAACCGAGGCGTGCGCGGCGCGCTCGACAGCCGACGGCGCGCCGCCCGTGTCGCTTGCCATCGGCTGGGCCGTGCCCGAACCGGGAGAGATGCTGCGCGCCGCCTTCGCGCGCGCCGATCGCGCGATGTACGAGCAGAAGCGGGGGCCGGTCCCGGTCGCCCACGACTGACGCCCGGTGGACCGATGCGCTAGCGTCGGCATTCATGACCGATGCGCCTGCGGCCCTCCTGCACGAGGACCCCGACCTCGTCGCCGTCGACAAGCCGGCGGGACTCGTGACGGCCGGCCCGGACTCGGTGCACGAGCGCCTCTCCGCCGCCCGCAGCGAGCGCCTCTACCTCGTTCATCGCCTCGACCGCGAGACGAGCGGCGTGCTGCTGTTCGCGCGCAGTGCGGAGAGCCATCGGTACCTGTCGGGTCTCTTCGAGCGCCGCGAGGTGGAGAAGCACTACGCCGCCGTGGTTCTGGGACGCATGGACGCGGCCGAGGGTATGGTCGACCAGCCGATCCGCGAATTCGGCTCGGGCCGCATGGGCGTCGATCCGCGCGGCAAGCCGTCGCAGACCCGCTGGCGGGTCCTGCACCACCTCGCCGCCGGTGACCTGCTCGACGTGCAGCCCCTGACCGGGCGCCGCCACCAGATCCGCGTCCACCTCCATGCGATCGGTCACCCGGTCCTGGGCGACCCCCGCTACGGCACGGATCGTCCTGTTGGCGGGGCGGAGCGGCTCATGCTGCACGCCGCCTCGCTCTCGTTCGTCGATCGTGCCGGAGTGTCCGTGGTGGTCGCCGCGTCGTCACCCGAGCGCTTCACGTCCATGGTCCGGCCATAGGGTCCGCGGAGTCGCGTCATGCGCGCGATGGGGTCACCCGCTACCATCGAGCGTGCTGTGGGAGCGCTCCTCGAGGTTCGCCTGCGACCGCGGCCCGGACGGATCGAGCGCAGCACCGGAAGGTCAACCACATGACCGATGCGCTGGCGCTCTTCGCCGCCGGATGGGGCGTCCTGATGGCCCTCGCACCCCTGCTCCAGGTCCGCCGCATGATCGAACGGCGCTCGTCGGCGGACGTCTCGATCGCCTACCTCGCCGTGCTGGTGGTTGGATTCGTGCTCTGGATCGCCTACGGCATGGCACTCGGCAATGCCGCCATCGTCGTGCCGAACAGCGCGGCGCTTACCATCGGTCTCATCACGATCGCGGTCGCCTACCGCTTCCGGCAGGGGGCGGGCCAGCCCGCATGAGTGGCGAAGAACGGGCCGTCGGGACGTATGACCTGGTGGTCATCGGTACCGGGTCCGGCCTCGAGGTCTCCGCGGCTGCGGCGCAGGAGGGCTGGCGCGTCGCCGTCGTCGAGGATGGGCCATTCGGTGGCACCTGCCTCAACCGCGGCTGCATCCCCTCCAAGCTGCTTGTCCACGTCGCCGACGTGGCCCGGACCATCACCGATGCGCATCGGTTCGGCATCCACGCTCGCATCGACGAGGTCGACTGGCCGTTCATCGTCGAGCGCACCTTCGCCGAGATCGACCGCGATGCGGCGAGCATCCGGCAGGGGAACGATGCGGCGGACACCATCACCGTCATCGATGGCACGGCGCGCTTCACCGGTCCGCGGCGACTGGCCGTCGATGGCGTCGAGCTGACCGCGGAGACGATCGTCGTGGCCGCCGGCACGCGGCCGTCGATGCCGCCGATTCCTGGCCTGTCGGAGGTCGGCGCCGAGACGACCGACACGATCATGCGCATGCCGCAGCTCCCGCGCCGGCTCGCCATCCTGGGCGGTGGCTTCGTGGCCGCCGAGATGGCGCACCTCTTCGGCAGCCTCGGCGTGGAGGTCACCATCATCACCCGCGGCCCGACCATGGTGCGCGACGAGGATCGTGACGTCGCCGCCCGGCTGACCGAGGCATACGGCCGCCGCTTCCGGCTCCTGCTGGCGCAGCAGGCGCGCCGAGTGTCGCGGTCCGCTGACGGGATCCGGATCGAGCTCCCCGGCGACGTCGTCGACTGCGACGTGCTCCTCGTCGCCACCGGTCGCGTCCCGAACACGGATCGGTTGAACGTCGCCGCGGCCGGCATCGAGACCGATGAGCGGGGCTTCGTGCGCACCGATGAATACCTGCGTACGACCGCGGACGGCATCTGGGCGCTCGGCGACATCGTCGGCCGCTACCAGCTCAAGCACAACGCGAACCTCGAGGCGGCGCACGTGGCCAACAATCTCCTCAACCCCGACGAGCTGGCCAAGGTCGACTACCACGCCATGCCAGCGGCCATCTTCGGCTCGCCGCAGGTCGGCAGCGTGGGCATGACCGAGCAGGCCGCCGAGGCGTCGGGGCGGCCGTACGTGGTGGCCCGGCGCGACTACGTCGACACCGCCTACGGGCAGTCGATCGAGGAGCACGACGGCTTCGTGAAGGTGCTGGCCGATCCGACCTCGGGCGAGGTGCTGGGCTGCCACGTCATCGGTCATGACGCGTCGACACTGGTGCAGGAGGCGGTCAACGTGATGCGGTTCCGGTTGCCGTTGGACGCCATCGCGCAGTCGATTTACATCCATCCGGCGCTGCCGGAGGTGATTCAGGCGGCGTTCGCAGCCGCGTCACGCGCCGTGGCCGAGGCCGGCCATGCCGCCGAGCACGAGCATCATCACGAGGGCCACGACGACACCGCAGGTGCAGTGGAGTAGGAGTGTGCTGCGGTCCCTCGCAGCAGGTCTGCTTGGGAGGTCGGTATCGGAGACTGGCTGGCCGATTTCTGCCTGACAGGTGACCGATCGACCGACTTAACCGCTGTTCGTGTCCGATCCCGACCTCAGCGGTCGAAACCGGCTACTGAGTGTCCGATACCGACTCTTGGGGCGGACCCGCAACTCGCACCGCGGCCGGTCCGCGGGCCACCAACTCGCGACGCAAACCCTGCCCGCGAACCGCCGACACGCCGCGCTGGAGAACCTCGATCCGGTCGCCGACGTGCACCGTCCCCGCCTTCACGACCGAGCAGTTCATGCCACGCAACCGCCGGCCACGGCCGGCGGGGGTACTGACCCACGCGAGCGCCTCCACGCCGAACTTGTCTCGGAATGTCTTGCAGCCCGTATGCGGCTTGGCCGACACTTCGAGGACTGCGCTGCCTACCCCCAGGCGGCTGCCCGCTGGGAGCGTATCGACGCCGATGTCGAGCTCGACGACGAGGTTGTCGCCCGGCGCGTCGAGACCGTGGCGACCGGCGGTGACGACCTCGGCGACGGCGCTGTTGATCAGCGTGACGGCCGCCTCGCCCCGCGGATCCTTTTCAGCCGCGTACATGGCCCAACGGTCGCCGACGACGCCACCGTCAGGCGATAGCGCCACCACCGACGGCGTGTCGTGGGCGTGCTCGCCCAGCCGGACGCAGATCAGGCGCACCGATCCGGCGTCGCGCGGGGCGGCCGGACGCGTCGCCAGGGCGCGCTCGAAATCGGTGGAGCTGCGGTCGGGGGACATCGCACCTGCATCAGTCCAAAGATTGGCTGGGGCGGAAGGATTCGAACCTTCGATCTCCTGATCCAGAGTCAGGCGCCTTACCGCTTGGCCACACCCCAACGGCCGGCCAACGATTCTAGCAGACCGATCCGGCCGCCCATCCAGCCAACCGCTTGGCGGCTCGCGGGCGAGTGGGGACGGTGGCGGATCCATGGGGCGGAGGTATCGGCCCCGGAGCCGCCGAATCGACGGCGCTGGGGCGCCGGAGGCTCCACCTGGTGCGCATTCAGCTCCTGAGCCTGGCTTGCGGCGCCGATACCTCCGCCCGGTGGATGACCCGTGGCGGTCGCTTCGGTCTGGGGTCCGCCGGCGCGTACCTGGCGCGGCGATGCCTCGCCACCGCGCTGTCCAGCGGCGCACGCTACGCTGTGCAGCATGACGACCAAGATCGGGTACGCCTGCATGCTCGAGCAGTTCCACCCCACCGAATTGCTCGACTGGGCCGAACAGGCGGAGAACGCCGGCTTCAACGCCGGCTTCCAGGTCAGCGAGCACTTCCACCCCTGGACCCCGCAGCAGGGCCAGGCGGCGTTCGCGTGGAGTTTCATGGGCGCCCTGGGCCAGCGCACCAGCCTGCCGTTCGGCACGGCGGTGACCTGCCCCGGCTTCCGCTACCACCCCGCGGTGATCGCCCACGCGGCGGCGACCTTGGGTGCCATGTACCCCGGTCGCTTCTGGCTCGGTCTCGGTGCCGGCGAGGCGCTCAACGAGCACGTCATCGGCGGCGAGTGGCCGGAGGTCGGCATCCGCAGCGCGATGCTGTTCGAGGCGATCGAGGTCATCAACAAGCTCTTCAGCGGCAAGGTGGTCAAGCACGATGGCGAGTACTTCACGCTCGAATCGGCGCGGCTCTACACGCGCCCCGAGGAGCCGGTGCCGGTGTACGTCGCGACCGCCGGGCCGCTCAACGCCAAGCGCACCGGCAAGTTCGCCGACGGGATCATCACCGTCGGTGCGGCCGACGACAAGATCAACATGCTGTGGGACAAGTTCCGCGAAGGGGCGCGCGAGGCGGGCAAGGACCCGTCAGCGATGCGCAGCCAGCTGCAGGTCCACGTCAGCTGGGCGCCGACCCAGCAGGCGGCCGAGGAGCAGGCGGTGGCCGAGTGGCCCAACGGCGGGATGCCGTTCCCCAAGCAGGACATCCGCAACCCCGAGGACTTCGCCAACATCGCCAAGCTGGTGAAGCTGGAGCACTTCGCCAACCGGATGCTGATCAGCGCCGATCTCGACGCGCACACCGCGGCCCTGCAGCAATACGTCGACATGGGCTTCGACGAGATCTATCTCCACAACGTCGGGCGCAACCAGGCCGAGTTCATCAGCACCTTCGGCGCACAGGTGCTGCCGCAGCTGAAGCTGGCCGCCTAGACCGATGGACGACGCGGAGGCGCGTCGCCGGTTCGCCGCTGCCCGCGTCGCCCGCCTGGCCACCGTCCGGCCCGATGGGTCGCCCCACCTCGTCCCGGTCGTCTTCGCGCTCGATGACGAGGTCGTCCATACCATCGTCGACGCCAAGCCGAAGCGCGCTCGCGATCTGGCGCGGCTGCACTACGTCCGAGCCAATCCACGCGTGAGCCTGCTGGTCGATGCGTATGACGAAGCGTGGTCGCGCCTGTGGTGGGTGCGCGCCGACGGCGTCGGCGAGGTCGTGGAGCGTGGCGCGTCCCGGGATCGGTCCGTGGCTCTCCTGCGCGCTCGCTACCCCCAGTATCTGGGGCTGCCGGATACCGCGTTCGGGGCGGCGCTGCTGGTGCGCATCGAGCGCTGGACCGCGTGGGCCGGATCATGATCGCGCGTCATGGGACCGGCGCCGCGGAGCGGCCCGTAACGGTCTCAGGACGCGGCCGATGCATAACCCATCGCACATGAACGCGCGCGACCGACCGCATGCCAGCAGAGCGTTGCGCATGCCGCCCGGCGTCGCTGGTGGCCGGGCCGGGCGGAACCTCGTGGTGGCGGTCTTGGTCGTGACCGCTGCGTGCCTCGTGGCTGGCACGGTGTTGGTCATCGCCAGCCAACCACTCCCCGCGAAGCTGAACGAATGGGGCTTCACCGGCTTCCAGGCTGCGGGCGCGATCACCTTTGCCGCCGCCGGCGCGCTCATCGCGCTGCGTCACCCGCAGAATCCAATCGGGTGGCTCCTCCTCCTCGCCGGCGGCCTTCTTTCGGCGATCCAGTTCCTGATCCACTACCACGTCGTTCATGCCATCGTCACCGGCGTCGAATCGGACTCGCTCCTCCAGGCCGCGACGTGGCTCGACGCGTGGATCTGGGTGCCGATCGTCGGCTCGGTGGCGATCTTCGCCATCCTCCTGTTTCCAACCGGTCGGCTGCCATCGCCGCGCTGGCGGAAGATTGCCTGGACCGCCCTTGCGGGGGTCGTGGTCACGGCCATTTCATCCATGCTCACGCCGCTCACCGACGTGGCGGGCGTGAGCGTGACCGAGTGGCCGGTGCTGATCATCTTCACCGCGGCCGGTTTCGGCGTGATGAGCGCGAGCCTGGTGGCGTCGGTCGCCTCGTTGGTGCTGCGGTACCGGCGTGCCTCGGGAACGGAGCGACAGCAGCTGAAATGGCTCGCGCTGGCCGCCGTGGGGACCGGGGTCGGCTGGCTCTTCTACGTCGTCTCGCTGGTTGCCACCGGAAGCGAGGCAACGCTCTCCGCCGTCCCGGCACTCGGGTTCCTGTTGATTCCGGCCGCCATCGGCGTGGCGATCCTTCGCCATCGGCTCCTCGACATCGACCTCCTCATCAACCGCGCCCTCGTCTACAGCCTTCTCTCCCTGCTGCTGGCCCTGGTCTACGTGGTGAGCGTCCTGGCTCTCCAGGCACTGCTGGGGCCGCTGATCGCCGGCGGCGGCACCATGGCCGTCGCGGGCTCGACGCTCGCGGTGGCGGCGCTGTTCCGGCCCGCGCGCGGTCGCGTCCAGGCTGCGGTCGATCGACGCTTCTATCGGTCGCGCTACGACGCGCAGCTCCTGCTCGAAGGCTTTGGTGCTCGCCTTCGCGACGAGCTCGACCTGGACGCGCTCTCGTCCGCACTCGCGGCGGCGGCTCGCGAGACGCTGCGACCCACGGCCGCGGCCGTCTGGCTGCGCACGGTGCCAGGCGGTGGTCATGGAGCATCCGCGATGACCGACCCCGCGCGGCGGCGAATCTGAGTGGTCAGCGTGTGACCGATCTCAACGAGCGCCTGCGCACCATCGTGGGCGAGGCCCACGTCCTCACCGAATCCGCGCTGACAGCGTCATACGAGACGGACTGGACGCGTCGCTGGCGAGGCCACGCCGCCGCGGTGGTGCGACCCGCGTCCCGTGACGAGGTGGCGGCGGTGCTGTGCGCCTGCAGCGCTGCCGGCGTCCCCGTGGTGCCACAGGGCGGCAACACCGGGCTGGTCGCGGGGGCGGTGCCGCCGGAGGGAAGCGTGGTGCTGGCCACGACCCGGCTCCGCTCCATCGGCCCGGTCGATGCGCTGGCGGCCCAGGTGACGGTGGGAGCCGGGGCGACGTTGTCATCGGTCCAGGCGGCGGTGCGGAGCGCCGGCTTCGAGGTGGGGATCGACCTCGCCGCGCGCGACTCGGCCACGATCGGCGGCATGGTCGCGACCAACGCCGGCGGCGCGCAGGCGGTCCGCTACGGGTCGATGCGGGCGCGCGTCGCGGGGATCGAGGCAGTTCTGGCCAATGGCAGTCTCATCTCGCGCATGGCCGGGCTGGCCAAGGACAACACCGGCTACCACCTCGCGGGGCTGCTCACCGGCTCGGAGGGGACGCTGGCCGTCATCACCGCGGTGCGGCTCCAGCTCGTCGACGCCGAGCCGCGCCGGGCCACCGCGCTCGTGGCGCTCGACTCGACCAGCGCCGCCCTGGCGCTCGTCGCCGAGGCACGTCGCCAGCTGCCGAAGCTCTTCGCCGCGGAGCTGTTCCACGCCGGCGGCATGCGGCTGGTGCTTGATCATGCTGGCTTGGCCCACCCTTTTGGTGGGACCGATGCCGGTGCCTACCTCGTGCTCGAGACGGCGGATGAGACCGATGCGCTCGCGGCGCTCCTCGTCAACCACGAGGATGCCCTCCTGGCGGACGACGACGGTGGGCGCCGTCGCCTCTGGCAGTACCGCGAGCGCCACACAGAGGCGGTGAGCGCCCATGGCGTGCCGCACAAGCTCGACGTCACGCTGCCGCTCGCGCATCTAGCCGAATTCGAGCAGCGCTGCATCGCCCTCGTCGCCGGCTCGGCACGCGCGATCCTCTACGGTCACCTCGGCGACGGGAACCTGCACGTGAATCTGCTCGGTCTGGCCCCGGACGACGATGCCGTCGACGAGGCGGTGCTGCGCCTGGTGATCGAGATGGGAGGCAGCATCAGCGCGGAACACGGGATCGGTCGTGCCAAGGCGGCGATGCTGGCGTGGGACCGATCGGCGGGCGACATGGCCGCGATGCGCGCCATCAAGCGTGCCCTGGATCCTGCGGGGATCCTCAACCCGGGCGTGATCTTCGCGGACGCCTGATGAGCGGGACCGCTCGCTCGTCGCGCGGCGGTTGGCACTGCCCGCGAATTGCACATGCGGACCGATGAACCTCGCGTTCCTCGGTCGCGCACCCGCACGCTGCCCCGAATCCGCGCCCAACGACCGCCGCGAGGCGCCGCGGGCGCCATTCCTCGGTCCGGATGCGCAGATTGCGAGCGGACAGGCAGCCTCCTACGTCGCCTCGCCAGAGCGGACGTGGTGCGCGGCCATGACGAACGGGAGCGCGGGCATCGGTCGGGGATCGGGATCCGGCTCGTACTCCCCGGTGAGCTCGTCCACGGCATACGTCCATGCCGGCCCCTCCTCCGCGATCGCGCGCAGCGCGGCGGCCGCGGCGTCGACATCGGTCCGGGTGGTGGTAAGTCCGAAGCTGATGCGGGCGGCACCGGGCAGGTGTGGATGGTGGCCGGAACGCGTCTCGGTCATCAGGCGTTCGACCTCGCCGCCATCGACGTGCAGCAGCTGCACCATGAGCGGGTGCGCGCAGAAGCAGCCGTGGCGCACGCCGATGCCGTGCTCGGCGGAGAGGATCGCCGCCAGCTGGTCGTGTGGGTAGGGCCGCAGGTTGAAGGTGAAGAGCCCGACCCGCGGGTGGTCCGCGCCCCACAGGCGGTAATGCTCCCAACCGGGAATGGCGGCGAAGACGTCGCGCGCGTAGGCCCACAGGTCGCGCTCCTCCGCTCCGAGGCGTGCCATCCCGTGGCGCGCCAGCGTGTCGCAGGCGACGCCCAGGGCGACCGCGCCGACCACATTCGGGGACCCGGCCTCCTGCCGGTCGGGCAGGTCGGCCCAGACCGTCTCGCCAACCGTGACCAGCTTCACCGCCCCGCCGCCGGCCAGGAACGGCCTCCCGCCGAGCCAGTCGCCGCGCCCGATGAGTGCCCCCGCCCCGAACGGCGCGTACAGCTTGTGGCCGGACAGCGAGAGGTAATCGATCTCGCCACCGGCCATGTCGATCGGACGGTGCGGCGCCAGCTGGGCGGCGTCGACGTGCAGGCGCGCGCCATACCGATGCGTCAGGGAGGCGATCTCGTCCAGCGGCATCACTTCGCCGGTCACGTTCGAGGCGCCGGTGACCGTGACGAGGGCTTGGCGGCTCGTCGCCCGCAGCGCGGTCTCGAGGGCTTCCAGCAGCGCATCGGGCGAGTCGGGCACCGCGAGGATGGTGCTGCCGTGGCGACGCTGCCAGGGAAGGAGGTTGGCGTGGTGCTCGCCGGCGAAACCGATGACGTGCACGTCGTCCGGCAGCGCCGTCGCGAGGAGGTTGATCGAATCGGTGGTGTTGCGGGTGAAGATGACCGCGTCGTCGTCGCGCCCGCCGACGAAGCGCCGGACCGATTCCCGGGCCCCTTCGTAGGCGGCGGTCGCGGCGCGGGACTTGAAGCCGGCCCCGCGATGGACGCTCGAATACCAGGTGAGCAGCTCGTTGACGGCATCGGCAACGCAGACGAGCGCGGGCGCGGACGCTGCGTAGTCGAGGTTGAGGTACTGCCGCGATCCGCCGGTGACGAGCGGCACCGAAACCCCATCCCCGACGAGGCGCAGTCGACTGCGATCCGGTTGGCGGTGCTCGACGGAGGTCACGCGACCATCCTATCCCGCCCGCTGGCCGCTTCAACTGTTCAGGAGTCCTGAACAGTTGTGGATAACCCGGCTGACGGCGGGGATCGTGGCTCGACTAGCTCTTGCGGCCCACGTTCCGGCCGGACAGGTCGGTGGTCATGTCGGTCATCGTCTCACGCTCCCATCTGCTGGAGGATCTGGGGCTGCCGGCCGAAGAAGATGCTCGCTGGCGTCCGGCCACGGGTCCGGTAGCCGC
>JBBRWZ010000055.1:0-13773 GCA_038248895.1 Candidatus Limnocylindria bacterium
GCGCGTGCGCTTGGCCCGGGCGGGGGGTGCCTGCCCCCCCCCCCCCCCCGCCGGGCGCGCGGGTCGCGGACCTCCGCCGGGGCGCCCCCCCCGCGGGCGGGCGCGGGCGGCCCGTTCCCCCCCCCCCACCCCCCACCCCCCCCCCTCGCTGTTTCTCCTACCAGCCCCCGCGCCCCCCCCCCCCCCCCCGCGCCGCCCCCCCGCGGCGCCCCCCCCCCCCCCCCCCCCCCGGCTCGATCGGTGTCGGGCTGCAGCGTGACGAGGTCGATCCGCAGCGCCATCGCGCTCGCGTGGCCCCGGGCATACATCGCCAGCGCCGCGCGCAGCCGCATGACGCGCCGCTCGTCGACCGCCTCCGCCGGCGAGCCGGCGTGGGTCGAGCGGCGGGCCTTGACCTCCACGCCGACCAGCGTCCCCAGCGGGTCCAGCGCGACGATGTCGAGTTCCCCCACGGCGCATCGCCAGCGGCGTGCCAGGATCTGCCAGCCGCCGCCGGAGAGCCAGCGCGCCACCGCCGTTTCGGCGTCGACGCCCAGGCGCTGCCGTTCAGCCGTCACGAGCGCATGCGCGGCTCAGCGGCGGATGGCGAGCGGCGATGCGTCGACATCCACGGGATAGGGATGCGCCGCGGCGGTGACGTCCGCGCCGGCGGCGTCGGCCAGCCGGGCGAGGACCTCATCCTCGTCGAGATCTCCCTCCGGGCCGATCGGAATCGCCAGGTCGAAGGAGAGCTGGCGCCCATGGACCAGGTTCCGTACCGGTGCGAACGATCGTCGATGCCACTCGCAGGGACCGGCGTCATCGAGGGCGCGCAGGTGGTGGGGCGTCCCGTAGCCCTTGTTGCGGCGGAAGCCGTAGGCGGGATAGCGAGCATCCATCTCGTCGCAGATGCGGTCACGGGTCACCTTGGCGACGACGCTGGCCGCGGCGATCGAGGCGCTGATCGCGTCGCCGTCGATGATTGGGCGCTGGGGAATATCGAGCAGGGGCAGGCGGAGGGCGTCGATGAGAAGGTGGTCCGGCGCCAGCACGAGACGCTCCACCGCCTGGCGCATGGCGAGCTTCGTTGCCTGCAGGATGTTGATGCGATCGATGGTGTCAACCTCGACGCAACCAACACCAACGGCATCGGCTCGATCGAGGATGAGCTCGTAGAGCGCTTCGCGCCGCGACCGCGGCAGGACCTTGCTGTCGCGCAGGCCCTTCAGCCGCGGGCGCTCCGGGAGGACCACCGCGGCGGCGACGACCGGCCCGGCGAGACAGCCCCGACCCACCTCGTCGATGCCGGCGACGCGGTGAAACCCGGCGAGGCGCAGCTCGTGTTCGTGGCCGAGGTGGGCGTCGCGCGGACGGGCGTGCCGGCGGCGGCGGGGATGGAGGCGGACGAGTGGCATGGCGGCGGGACGGCCGCGACCCGGATCAGCTGATACGGCGCTCGCGAAGCGTGGCCGCCTTGCCCACGCGCTTGCGCAGGAAGTACAGCTGGGCGCGGCGGGCGACGCCATGACGAACCACCTCGATCTTTTCGACGCGCGGTGCGTGCACGAGGAACGTGCGCTCCACGCCGACGCCGCTGGCAATGCGCCGCACGGTGATCGACTTGTTCAGTCCGCCGTTGCGCATCCGCATCACGGTCCCCTCGAAGACCTGGATCCGCTCACGCGTACCCTCGACCACCTTGACCGAGACACGCACCGTGTCGCCAGGGGCGATCTCGGGGACATCGGTCCGGAGCTGCTCGCGCTCGAGCTCCTTGATGGCGTTCATGGTGCGGGCGACCTCGTTATCGCGGCGTTAGCGGCCGCTTATCGGCTGCGGAATCGGTTGGCGAACATGCCAACGCGACCGCGAGAGCGGCCGCGACGCGGGGAGTATAGCAGCGCTCCGGCGAGCGCGACAAGGCGGTCTATCCGTCGGCCGGGTCGGCGCGCAGCTCGTCGAGGGTGGCGCGATCGGCGGTGTCGAGTGGCGCCGCATCGAGCAGGTCGGGGCGCCGGAGCAGCGTGCGCCGCAGCGACTCGCGCCGCCGCCAGCGCTCGACCTCGGCATGGTGTCCGGAGACGAGGACGGGTGGCACCGGCAGATCGCGGAAGACATCGGGTCGCGTGTACTGGGGGTGCTCGAGGAGCCCCGCGGCGAACGAGTCGCCCGCCTGCGATGCGTCGTCGATGACCCCGGGGACGAGCCGCGCGACGGCGTCGATGAGCACCAGCGCCGGCAGCTCGCCACCGGTCAGGACGTAGTCGCCGATGCTCACCTCGCGATCGGCGAGGGACCGGACCCGCTCGTCGATGCCCTCGTAGCGACCGCAGACGAGCGCCAACCGGGGCCGGGTCGCCAGCTCCCGCGCCAGCGCATCAGTGAGCCTCTCGCCGGCGGGGTCGAGCAGGATCACCATCGATCCTGTTTCGCGCAGCGGCTCGACGGCCGCGAACAGCGGCTCGGGGCGCATGACCATCCCCGCTCCTCCGCCGTACGGCTGGTCGTCGACGGACCGATGACGCCCGAGCCCGTGCTCCCGCAGGTCATGGATCCCGAACTCGAGCAGGCCCCGCTCGGCCGCTCGGCCGATGATCGACGTCCGCAGCGGCGCTTCGAACAGTGCTGGGAAGAGCGTCACGACGTCGAACCGCATGGGTCAGCCCACCTCCTCGGAGTCGTAGGCGACCACGATCCGCCCAGCGGCGAGGTCGATCTCACGAATGACGTCGCGGATCGCCGGCACCAGGAGCTCGCCACGCGGCCCCTCGATGCGATACACCTCGGCGCCGCCGGCACGGAACACCTCGACCACCTCGCCGAGCTCCGCCCCGTCCGGGTCGACGGCGCGGAGTCCGACCAGCTCGTGCCAGTAGAACTCGCCTGGTGGCAGGGGCACCGCCGACACCTCGAGATACCGGCCCACGAGCGCCTCCGCCGCCTCGCGCGATGTCACGCCGTGGAGGGTGAGGACGGTCGTCCGACCGCCCCGCTCGATGGCCGCGATGGCCCGCGGCGTCGCCTCGCCATCGAGCAGCACCTCGCTGCCGGGTGCCAGGTGCTCCGGCCAGTCGGTGAGCAGCTCGACGCGCAGCGCCCCGCGCAGCCCCTTGACACCGGTCAGGCGCGCGACCGCCAGGCGATCGCGCGGCTCAGTCGTCGTCGCCGACGATCTCCAGCTCCACCCGCAGGCCGTCGCGAGCGGCCATCACCCGCAGGAGGGTGCGAATGGCGTTGGCGACCCGCCCGTCGCGACCGATGACGCGGCCCATGTCGCGCTCGTCAACGGCAAGGACGAGGACCACCTCATCGTCATCCTCCTCCTCGACCTCGACCGAGACCGCATCCGGATGCTCCACCAGGCCACGCGCGATGTACTCGAGCAGTGCTTTCACTCGGCGGCCGTGCCGGCGTCGGATGCTGCGGGGGCGGCTGCGGCCACGGCCTCGGCCGCCGGCTTGCGCTGGCGCTTGGCGGGCGCCTTCTTGGCGGGCGCCGCCGGTGCCGCTTCGGCGTCGCCGATACCGGCCTGTCGCATCAGCCGCACGACCGCCTCGGACGGCGAGGCGCCCTTGGCGATCCAGGCGTTGAGCTTGTCGGCATCGATCTGGACCGTTGCCGGGTCGGTGAGCGGGTTGTAGAAGCCCAGGATCTCCAGGGCGCGGCCGTCCCGGGGACGCCGGCTATCGATGGCGACGACGCGGTAGCTCGGGCGCTTTGTGGCACCCACGCGCGTCAGTCGGATCCGTACTGCCAAAGGTTTCGTTCCTCTCTCTTGTTGAACGTCGTGTGTCGTCGTGCGTCCGCAGAAGGCTAGCGGATCGTCAGCGTTGCGTGAAATTCGAGCCGGTTGGGCTGTGCCGGCGTCGTCAGCCCGAACGACGAGATGTGCTCGAGGATGTCTCGCGTCTCCGCCGGCAGCGCGCTGCCACCCTGATCGATGATGAGTGGGATGAAGGGGGCGAGATTCACGAACAGCTCGGTACCGCCCCGGGTTGATGCTGCAAACGTTGCGCTGAAGACATCGGTCGCGGCCAGCGTCGTCCCGGCGGCCCGGGCGTCGAGCACCATCGCGATCTGGTCCGGCGTGAGGCCCAGTACGACGAGGTCATCGTCGACGGCCCAGCTGATCGCGCCGACCTGGGGGATGACGATCGTCACGATCTCGACGCCCGCCGCATCGGTCCGATCCGCCGACGAACCGCGCGACTCGAGCGCCGAGACGACACGGTCGAGTGCTGCCGCAGCCGCCGTCGGGTCGGTCGGACGCAGGAGCAGCGCACCGGTCGGCGCACCGTCGGCGATGCCGCTGGCGGCCACCCCCACCTCACCGTCGAGGAGCGGCAGGAGGTCCTTGTCGATGTCGATGCCCAGGCCGAAGCCGGCCAGCGCGCGCAGCTGGTCGACGGTGCCGGCCACGTCGGGCGCCTGGCTCTGCAGCTCGCTCTCGGTGCGCTCGAGTGCCGCGCGCAGGTTGAAGAGCGTGAGCGATACCTCGGTGTCGCCGGGCATCGAGGCGGGGAGCTGGGGCGTCTCGGCCCCGGCGGCGAGCGCGTCGCGAATTGCCGCCCCGATGCTGTCCGGGTCCACCGGCAGCTGCGCGACGAGGCGCAGGCCGGCATCCTCCGCGACGAGGGCCATGGCGAGCGTGCTGAGCCCGCTCATGTCGGTGACGCCGGCCGGCGCGTCGACGGTCGAGGCGGCTTGGCGCAGGTCGACCCATGCACTTGCGAGATGGTCGGACGGCAAGGTGCTCATGGCTGAGCTGAACGCGGCGAGGCTGGCGAGCGATTCGCCGCGACCCTGCGCCACATCGATCGCGCCGTGGACCGGCACATCGGTCTCACCGGCGACGAGCATCCCCTCCACGATCGCGTAGACGGTGTCCGGCGTCGACGCGACGGTGACACCCTGGTACGTCGTTTCGGTCGCCGAGCCGGCGCCGGGGAGCAGATCGCTCAGCGACGCGAGCGCCGCATCCGCGTCCTTGACATCGGCGATGACGAGAACGTCCGTCGGATTCCCGTCCGCGTCGGGTGCTCCGCCCGCGACGGCGACCTGGTTGCCGAGCCATGGCTTCACGTCCGCTCGATAGTCGATGCCCGCATCGCCGAGGAATCGCTGCGCCAGCTCGTCGATCTTCGTGTCGAGCGCTGCGGTGTCCTCGAACCCGGGGAGCCGCCCCATGATGCTGCCCAGCTGCGCCTGCTGTCCGGCCGAGGGCTGGAGATAGGCGGTGATGTAGAACGCGCTGCTCGACGGTGCCAGCGCCGCTGCACGATCGCTGGCCACGCCGCCGAGGAGGAGATAGGCGCCGACGACGCTGGCGCCGACGAGTGCCAGCAACGTGGTGAGCGCGATGACGAGGCGATGCATCGGCTCGGGCTAGCGCCCGAAGAGCCCCTTCATGCCGGCGCCGCCGGGCAGGCCCGGAAAGCGGCCGGATCCGAGCGACTTCATGAGCTTCTGCATCTCCGCGAACTGCTTGAGGAGACGGTTCACGTCCGACGGCTGCGTCCCGCTGCCGAGCGCGATGCGCCGCCGGCGGCTGGCCTTGATGACCTCCGGGTTGCGCCGCTCGTGTGGCGTCATCGAGTCGATGATCGCCTCGATCCGCTTCAGCTGTCCGTCGTCGACGGCCTGCTGGGCGGCACCGGCCATCTGGCCCGCGCCGGGGATCATCGAGAGCACCTGGCCGATGGGGCCCATCTTCTTGATCTGCGTCAACTGGCTGCGGAAATCCTCGAGACTGAAGCGCTGCTGCATCATGCGCTCCGCGACGCGCTCCGCCTCATCGGTGTCGACGGTCTCCTGGACCCGCTCGACGAGCGAGAGGATGTCGCCCATGCCCAGGATGCGCTGCGCCAGCCGGTCCGGATGGAACGCCTCGAGCCCGTCGGTCCGCTCCCCCGTACCGATGAACGCCACCGGCAGGCCGGTGACGCTGCGGATGCCGAGCGCGGCGCCGCCACGGGCGTCACCGTCCATCTTGGTCAGCACCAGCGCGGTCAGCGGCAGCCGAGCGTGGAATGCCTCCGCGACCTTCACCGCCTCCTGCCCCGTCATCGCATCGACGACGAGCAGCGTCTCCGACGGCGTGACCGTGCCGGCGATGCGCACCAGCTCATCCATCATCGGCTCGTCGACGTGGAGTCGACCGGCGGTGTCGAGGATCATCACGTCAAACGCCTTCTGGCGCGCGAACTCGTACCCGGACCGGGCGATCTCCAGCGCCGGCGTGCCGGTGGGGCGGCTGTGCACCTCGACGCCGATCTGGTCGCCGAGCTGCACGATCTGGTCGACGGCGGCGGGGCGGTAGACATCCGCGGCGACGAGGAGCGGCTTCTTCCCGTCTCTGCGCAGCCGGACCGCCAGCTTGGCGGCGGTGGTGGTCTTGCCCGAGCCCTGGAGGCCGACGAGCATGAGCACGGCGGGACGCGCGCCGAGCTCCAGCTCATGGCGTTCCCCACCCAGGACCGCGACGAGCTCGTCGTGCACGATCTTGACGACCTGCTGTCCGGCGTTCAGCCCGTTGAGCACCTCGAGGCCCAGCGCACGCTCGCGGACGCGGGCGACGAAGTCCTTGACGACCTTGAAGTTGACGTCCGCCTCGAGCAGGGCAAGGCGGATCTCGCGCAGGGCGACGTCAAGGTCAGCCTCGCTGATACGGGCCGTGCCGCGCAGGCGCGCGGTGACCGCCTGCAGGCGCGCGGAGAGCGATTCGAACATCATGAAGACCGATGCGGGTGCGCGCTCACACGCCCGCGGCGCGTCGAACGGCCACCCATTCTACCCCACGTTCAGGCGGCAAACAGCCACTCGACATACGCGTCCGGATCGAAGGGCGCGAGCGCATCGATCTCCTCGCCCATGCCGGCGAAGACGATCGGCACACCGAGCTGCTCCGCCACCGCCACCGCCACGCCGCCCTTCGCCGATCCGTCCAGTTTCGTCAGCACGATGCCGGTGACGCCAGCCTCGCGGCTGAACGCCTCCGCCTGGAGCAGGCCGTTCTGACCGGTCGTGGCGTCGAGGACGAGCAGGACGTGACGCGGCTGTCCCTCGAGCCGCCGCGCGATGACATTGCGAATCTTGGCCAGCTCCGCCATGAGCTGGGTCTTGTTCTGCAGGCGGCCGGCGGTGTCGACGAGGACAGCGTCGAGGTTGCGCGACTCTGCGGCGGCGACGGCGTCGAAGGCGACCGCGCCGGGATCGGCCCCCGCGCGCTGCGCGACCACCGGCACGCCCACCTGCTCGCCCCAGATTCGGAGCTGCTCGATCGCCGCGGCACGGAACGTGTCGGCCGCCGCGAGCGCGACGGAACGGCCCTCCGCCCGGAGCCGGTACGCCAGCTTGCCGACGGTCGTCGTCTTTCCCGTGCCGTTGACGCCCACGAAGAGGACGATGGCCGGAGGCGGCCCCAGCTCGAAGGCGCCCGATCCCGCGGCCACGAGACGCGCTCGAACCTCCGCGGCCAGCGCGCGACGAACGTCGTCGCCACTGCGACCCCCCTCGCGACGGTATCGCTCCCGGGCAGCATCGACGAGCGCCAACGTGGTCGTCGCACCGACGTCGGCGGCGATGAGTGCCTCTTCCACCTCGCCCCACGTGGCATCGGTGGCGGGCGTCCCACCACCGAGGATCGAACGGAGGCGCGACCCGAAGCCGGAGGGTCGAGGGCGCAGACCCATGCCGGCCATGCCGGTTGCGGCGCGCGCGGGGCGCGGCATGGTTGTCGGCTCGGGCGTTGCGTCGGGCTCTTCCGGCGGGATCGCATGCTCACCGGCGTCGGGGACTGGTCCCGCCTCGTCCCGCCGTCGCCTGAACATCAGGCGGTCACCGCGGAGGGCAGGTCGGCGAGGCGGAGCGAGAGGACGCGCGATACGGCGGCATCGGTCATCGTCACACCGTAGATCGTATCGGCCACCTCGATCGTCGCCCGGTTATGGGTGATGACGACGAAGTCGATGGCCTCGCTCAGCTTCCGCAGCGCATCGGCGAAGCGGCCGATGTTCGCCTCGTCGAGGGCGGCATCGACCTCGTCGAGGATGCAGAACGGGACCGGGTTGACGCTGAGCATGGCGAAGAGCAGCGCCACGCCGGCAAGCGCACGTTCGCCACCGGACAGCATCGCAAGTCGCTGCCGCCGCTTCCCTGGCGGCCGCACCACGATCTCGATGCCCCCCGGCGCCTCACCGTCCTCCCCGTCGGAGAGCTGCAGCGAGGCGGAGCCTCCGGCGAAGAGGAGCTGGCAGAACTCGTCGAACCGAGCGGCGATCTGCGTGAACGCGGTGTTGAATCGCTCGTTGATCTGCGTGTCCAGCGTGGCGATCAGCTCGTCGGTGGCGGCGATCGCCGCGTTCAGGTCGCGCTCCTGCGACGTCATGCCGTCCAGCCGCGCGGCCAGCTCGCGATGCTCCTCGACGGCGAACGGGTTCACCGACCCGATCTGGCCCAGCGTGCGACGGACCCGACGCAGCTCCACGTCAAGGTCGTCGGCCGAGAGGGCGGCGAGCTCCTCGTCCGGATCGGCTGCCGCGACTGCGGCACCCTCGATGGCGAGGCCCTCGAGGGCCAGCTCACGCTCTCGACCGGCCGCCGCCAGGGCATCCTCGGCCCGGGACGCGTCGATGGCCGTCGCCTGGGCGGCACGCTCCAGCTCGTCGACCTGCGCTGCGGCGGCACCGGTCCCCTGCTCCAGCTCCAGCAGGCTGCGCCGCCGCGCCTCGCGTGCCTCCTCGGCCGAGCGTTGCGCCGCTGCGGCGGCAGCGTCCGCGCCGGCGGCCTCGCGCGCCGCGTCGACGGCGATGCCGCGCTCGGCCTCGACCCCTTCAAGCGCAGCCACCTGTCCGGGGCGCGTCGATTCGATCCCGGCGATCCGGGCCGCGAGGATCGCCCGCTCGCCGCGCCGACCGGCGCTCCGCGCCTCGGCGTTCTCGGCCGCGCCGCGGGCCGCCTGCCATGCCGCCCGCGCCTCGTCACGCTCCGCCGACGCGGCATCGCGCACCTGCCGCCGCGTGCGAGCCTCCGATGCCAGCGTCTCGATCACCGCGGATGCCGCGCTGGGCGGTGGACTGGCGTGGGCGGCGAGTCCCGTCCGCGCATCGTCGAGATCGCCCTGCAGCCTGGCCAGCTCGGCAGTGACGCGAGCGACGGCGACCTCCGCGGTGGCGGTCGCCTCCGCCGCTGCCCGATGTTCCTGCTCGGTCACGTCGGCGGTGCGCCGGGCTGCCTGTCGCGCCGACTCGCGTTCCGCAAGCTCTGCCGCGGCCGCCCCGGCCGCGGCTCGCCCCTGCTCGCGGTCGCGGTGCGCCGGTGCCAGATCGCGGGTCAGCTCCCGGTGCCGTGCGTGCAGCCGTGCAGCCTCGCCGGCATGGCGATCGCGGCGCCCGCGGACGCTCACGATGCCGCGTCCGTCGGCGAGATCTCCCGCGTCGGTGACGGCGGCCCACCCGGGCGGGAGCGACCGCCAGCCCCCGAGCAGCGCTCCCAACGAACCGGCGACGGCCACCCGCTGCAGCGGCAGCGGAACCGTCCCGCCGACCCACTCCGCCAGCGTGCGTGTGCCGCCCACCGCCGCGAGCGCCGCGACCCGCCTATCGTCGTCCGGGGCGACTGCTGCCGCGGCTAGCCGCGCAGATCCGCCGCTCTCGGCCGCGATGCTGGCGGGATCCTCCCCATCCCAGATGAAGACGTCGTCGAGCCCACCGCCCAGGACGGCTTCGAGTGCCGCCCACGCCTCACGTGGCGGCTCCGCGGCGTCGACGAAGCGTGGCCAGCCGGCAGCCGCCAGCCGGCCGCCGAGCTGGTCGCCGCGCGCCATCCGCTCGTCGAGGGCGGCGAGCTCACCCGCAAGGCCGCTGACGCGCGTCTCGAACGCCCGCGCGGCCGCCTCCGCGTCGTGGGCCTCACCGGTGGCGCGTTCGACATGCTCGGTGGCGACGCGCAGGCGATCGCGCGCTCCGTCGCGCGCCGCAGTGCTGGAGCCGGAGGCAGCGCGGAGTGGTCCGAGGGCGTCCGCTGCCTGGGCTGCCTGCCGCTCGGCCTCGGCCACCTCGGATTCGAGGCGGGTGACGCGCTCGGCAGCGGCGAGGTGCCGTTCTGCGGCACGTGCCGCGGCGGCGATGCCATCCGCGTCGGCGGCGCGCGCTCCGGCGAGGCGCTCCTCGGCGTCGACCAGCCCTGCGTCGGCGGCGGCCAGCGACGAGATCGCCGCCTGCCAGCGCGCCTCCGCCGCCGCGACTTCCGCGAGCGCCGGCGCAATCTCCGCCTCGAGGCCGTCCGCGTCGCCGAGCGCGGCGAGCGACGCGTGTGCCGTGCGCAGCGACGCGTCGGCGGCGTCGATCGCCGACCGCAGCTCCACCGCGCGCGCCTCGAGCGATTCGGCTCGACCCTCGGTGCGCACCATCGCTTCGCGCGTCTCCGCGCGGCGCAGGCCGGCCTTGCGCGCCGCGGCTTCGGCGTCCCAGTACGCTGCCTCGGCAGCCTCGACGACACGCCGGCCGGCGGCCTGCTCTGACCGGTGCGCGTCGAGGGCCGACTCGGCACCGGCGGAGGCGCGGCGAGCCTCGCCGAGCGCGGTCCGCAGCTGACGCTCGCGTCGCCGATGCTGCTCCACGACGAGTCGCCTGGCCCGCTGGCCGGTGGCGGCCCGCTCCTGCTGGTGCTGCGCCTGGAGGGCGAGGCGGCGCACCTGTGGCTTCAGCTCGCCGACGACATCGGCAACCCGGCTCAGGTTGTCGCGCGAGCGCACCAGCCGGCTCAGCGCCTCGTTGTTGCGTACCTGGAGCGACTTCACGCCGGCGGCATCCTCGAACAGCTGCCGGCGCTCCTCGGGCCGCAGCGACAGTGCGCTGTCGACCGTCCCCTGTCCCACCACCACGAGCGCATTCGCGCCGAGCTGCCCCTCGCCGAGGAGATCGACGATGTCACGCAGGCGGGCGCGCGCCCCGTTGATGAGGTATTCGCTTTCGCCGGACCGATACGCCCGCCGCCCGATCGAGACCTCGCCGAACTCGATCGGCAGGCCCCCGTCGGCGTTGTCGAGGGTGAGGATCGCCTCTGCCATGCCCTGTGGGCGCCGGGCCTGCGAACCGGCGAAGATCACGTCCTCCGCGCGCCGCGTCCGGAGGTAGCGGTTCGACTGCTCGCCGAGCACCCAGCGCACGGCATCGGCCATGTTGCTCTTGCCGGACCCGTTCGGACCGATGACCGCGTTGACGCCCGGCTCGAAGACGAATCGCGTCGGGTCCGCAAACGATTTGAAGCCGTGGAGGCGCAGCTCCCGGAGGCGGCTCACGTCGACCCGTCGTCGAGGATGCGCAGCGCGGCGGTCGCGGCGTGCTCCTCCGCCCGCTGCCGGCTCGACCCCTCGCCGACGGCGAGCTGCTCCCCGCCGAGAACGGCGGCGACGGTGAACTGCTGGTCGTGCGGGGGCCCGGCGGTGCCGAGCAGCTGGTAGTGCGGCCGCATGTGACGCTGCCGCTGGCTCCACTCCTGGAGGCGACTCTTTGCCGACTTCAGCGGCACGTCGCCATCGCCGCGCAGGTCGAGTCGTTCACCGAAGAGACCGCGCAGCCACGTGCGCGTCCGCTCTAGGCCCTCGGCCAGGAAGACGGCCCCGGCGACGGCCTCGAACGTGCCGGCCAGGAGTGATGGGCGCGTTGCCCCGCCTGCCTCGGCCTCGCCCCGACCGAGCAGAAGGAAATGGTGCATGCCGAGCTGGAGCGCGAGGCCAGCCAGGGCGTCACGGTTCACGAGGGCTGCCCGGCGCGCGGTCAGGAAGCCTTCGTCCTCGTCGGGGTAGCGCTCGTACAGCAGTCGGGAGACGACGAGGCCGACGACGGCATCCCCGAGGAACTCGAGCCGCTCGTTGTGCCCGGCCGCGCTGGTCGGGTTCTCGTTGAAGTAGGAGCTGTGGACGAATGCCTGGCGGATGGCCTCCGGATCGGTCAGCTCGATCCCGAGCTGGGCGCCGAGCTCGTCGAGGCTCGGCGGCGGACTGGTGGCCATCGCGCCTCCGGCGCTACTGCTGGTGCTCCTCGATGAATTCGACCGCGTCGGAGACCTTCTGGATCCGCTCGGCATCCTCGTCGGAGATCTCCATCCCGAACTCTTCCTCGAGGCTCATGATCAGCTCGACCAGGTCGAGCGAATCCGCGTTCAGGTCCTCCACGAACGAGGCCTGTGGCGTGACCTCCTCGTCGTCGACGCCGAGCTGCTCGACGATGATCTTCTTGAGTCGGTCGAAGGTAGTTCCGTCGGTCACGCGTTTAATCTCCTGCACCGGCTGATCTCGAGACGCTGCCCAGGACACCGTTCACGAGTCGTCGCGCTGCGTCTCCGGCATAGATCCGGGCAAGGGAAACCGCGTCGTTCATGGTCTCCCCGACCGGGGTCGCGGCGGAGTATAGCATCTCCCAAAGTGCGCTCCGGAGGATCGCACGCTCGACTTTTCCGAGCTCGCTGACCGGAATCGCCGGCGCTCGGCGGGCAATCTCGGCGTCGAGCGACCCACGTTCGGCGAGGACGCCGACCACGATGCGCGAGGCATGCTCCCCGACCGCGGCGGTGGTGCCACGTTCGCGGCCCAGGCGGGAGAGCGCGACCGGCGCCGAGGCGACCCCGAAGTCGGCCTCGAAGAGCGCCATCAGGGCGAGCCGCCGGGCGCGCATGCCGGGACGATCGGTGGCGGGGCGGGTAGGGGTGGCGGTGCCCATCAGGCCTCGCTCCCGGGGCCGATCGGCACGGTGGCGTTGGCCGTGTTGCTGGCGCGCTCGGATGGGTCCGCGCGCAGGGCGGGGTGGGAGCGCGTCCACTCCGCGATCTGGTCGGGGACGCGAGCTTCGGCCGCCTCCGAGGCGACGCGGAGCGCGTGCTCGATCATTCGTGCCTTCGCGCGGCCGTGGGTGACGATGCTCACGCCCCGGACACCGAGCAGCGGGGCGCCCCCGTAGCGCTCGTAGTCGAATCGCTGGCGGATCCGGTCGAAGCCCGGCTTGAGGGCGAGCAGCGCGATCGGTGCCACCGGACCCTGCTGCAGGTCGGCACGCAGCGAGCGGAAGATGTAGCTCGTCAGACCCTCGAACAGCTTGATCACCACGTTGCCAACGAAACCGTCGCAGACCACGACGTCGGCGCGGTGGGCGATCATCTCGTGCGCCTCGACGTTACCGACGAAGTTCAGGTCCGCCGCCGCGAGACGCTCGTGCGCCGCGCGGGCCAGCGCATCTCCCTTCTCCACCTCCTCCCCGATGTTGAGCAGACCGATGCGCGGGCTGCGGACATGCAGCACGCGCTCGGCGAAGATCGCGCCCATGGCGGCGTACTGCACGAGGTTGGTCGCAGTGCTGTCGACGTTGGCGCCGACGTCGAGGATCATGATCGGCCCACTGGCAGTCACCATGTGCGCCGGCAGCGCCGGGCGGTCGATGCCCTCGATGCGCCCGAGACGGAACACTGCCGCTGCCATGGTCGCCCCGGTTGAACCGGCGCTCACGACCGCGTCCGCCGATCCGTCCCGCACGAGGTCGGTGGCGACACGAATGGAAGAGCGCTTCTTGGCGCGCAGCGCCGCGGCCGGGTGTTCGCCCATCTCGATCACTTCGGGCGCGTCCACGAAGCGGACGCTCGCGGGACGGCCGTGGCCATACTCGTCGATTTCGCGCTCGATGCGGGGGACGTCGCCGACGAGGATCACCTCGTCCGCGTTTGCGGCCGCATAGTTGATGGCGCCGCGGACCACCTCGCGCGGTGCGTGGTCACCACCCGGTTCGAAGGCGCACGCCCGCGCCC
>JBBRWZ010000056.1:0-13756 GCA_038248895.1 Candidatus Limnocylindria bacterium
GACCACGAGCACGGTGTTGCCCTTGTCACGCAGTTGGAGGAGGAGCTCGTTCATGCGCTGGATGTCGTGCGGGTGCAGCCCGATCGTCGGCTCGTCGAAGACGTAGGTGGTATCGGTGAGCGATGAGCCGAGGTGGCGGATCATCTTCGTCCGCTGTGCCTCGCCGCCCGACAGCGTTCCCGCCGGGCGATCGAGCGAGAGGTACCCCAGACCGATGTCGACGAACGAGTCGAGCGTCGCGCCCAGCTTGGCGAGCAGCGGCGCCACGGACGGCTCGTTGAGTCCGCGCACCCATCCCGCGAGGTCGCTGATCTGCATCCCGCAGGCATCCGCGATGCTCACGCCGCCAATCCTCGACGAGCGGGCCCCGTCGTTGAGACGGGTGCCGTCGCAATCCGGGCAGGTGGTGAAGGTCACGGCCCGCTCCACGAACGCGCGGATGTGCGGCTGCAGCGCCTCCACGTCTTTGGAGAGGAACGACTTCTGCATCCTCGGGATGAGGCCCTCGAAGGTCAGGTTGACGCCCTCGACCTTGATCTTGGTGGGCTCCTTGTGGAGCAGATCCTGGCGTTCCCGGTCGGTGTACTGACCGATGGGCTTGTCCATGTCGAAGCCGCTGCCGGCGAAGATGCGGCCGTACCAGCCGTCCATGCTGTAGCCGGGGATCTTGAGGGCGCCCTCGCGCAGCGATCGGTCCGCGTCGTAGAGCTCGGTAAGGTCGAAATCGGTGACCGATCCCATCCCCTCGCAGCGTGGGCACATGCCACCGGTAATGGTGAAGGTCGCACTCGTCGCCCGGCGGGCACCACGCTCGACGGTGATCGCCCCGCTGCCGTGCGCGGAGGGTACGTTGAACGAGAACGCGTTGGCGGGACCGATATGCGGCATGCCGAGGCGGCTGAAGAGGATCCGCAGCATGGCGTTCGCGTCGGTGGCGGTCCCCACCGTCGAGCGCACGTTCGCGCCCATTCGCTCCTGGTCAACGATGATCGCGGTCGTGAGGCCCTCGAGGACGTCGACGTCGGGTCGTGGCAGCGTCGGCATGAAGCCCTGCACGAAGGCGCTGTAGGTCTCGTTGATGAGTCGCTGCGACTCGGCCGCGATGGTGTCGAAGACCAGCGAGCTCTTGCCCGAGCCGGAGACACCGGTGAACACCGTCAGGCGGCGCTTCGGGAGCTCGACCGAGACATCCTTCAGGTTGTTCTCGCGGGCGCCGACAACGCGGATCAGGTCATGGGTATCGGCAACGTGCGGCGTCGACCTGGGCATGGGAGTTTGAGGTACGGCGCTGGCAGTCACGCGAAGATCCTGCCATGTCGGGTCGCGGCTGTCCCAGGCGGACGGGATCACGCCGGGGTCCGGCATCGCCGCCCGCTCGGCCGCGTGCGAGATGCCCGTTCGATAATTCGAACGATCCACCCGGGAACGTGACAGGTGGTGCGATATGCCCGACATATCGTTCACCGGCGAGCGTGAGGCGCACGGTTGCGCGCGGCTCGTGCGCAGCGCCGATCGATATATCGGTCAAACCGCTCGGCCCACGGTGCATCCGCTCATTTCGCTCGATATTTCGGCGCTGGACGGCCACGGATGGGAACCGATGGCCCGGTGCCGTAGGGCACGACGCGCGGACGAGTTGAGGACGGATGCCGCCCTGGCTCAGTCTTCCTCGTCGTCCTCGACGTCCGGCCAAGCCGCGATGTCGACCTTGTGGTTCTCCGGCGACGCCAGCGTCCACCATTGGGGCACATGCGTATCGTCCGCCAGGCGTCCACCGGCATCGAGTGCTGCCGCGACTCGTGCCTCGGCCTGATCGGCCGGCACGCTGACGTCGATGTGGGTCCGGCCACGCCCCGGTTTGGGAGGGCGGAGGCCCTGGAACGACACGTGCGGGTTACGTCGGTGCCGATCGACGACGTCTTCGTTCGGTCCAAGGCTCCTATACCCGAGGGCTGCGGCCCAAAACGGACCCACGTCGCTGCCTGCATCCTGTGCCACCGCAATGCCCACGACCTGGACCTGGGAGGCGTCCGGCTCGATTCCCAGCTTCCGAGCCTCTGCCGAAATGCGGCGGGCCAGCTCGACATCACGCTGGCTCAGAGCTCCGTACTCACCGGAGGCGGTCCGGACGGTAACTCCCTCGGGTCGCACGTCCACGTCGGGGAACTGGCCCACGATCTCCGCAGCTTCAGCGATCGCCGCCACAAACCGTGCTGCTTCCGTGAAGGATCCGACGCGAAAGTAGGCGTGGGCGCCAGAGAAGAGGACCCGCCAGTCCTCGACCCCGGCCGCGGCGTGGAATGCCCGAGCAGTCGTTCGCTTCTCGCTCATGAGGCGATGCTAGGCAGCAAGCCCGGCTTCATGCAACACGCTGGGCGCCATTCATGATGCGAGGCCGACGCTTCGAGCGCGTGGCTATGGCGCCCCCGGAGGGATTCGAACCCCCGACGCCCGCCTTAGGACGGCGGCGCTCTATCCACTGAGCTACGGGGGCGGCGCCATGTGCGAGCGTATCATCCGCCGCATGCCGCAGCCGGAGATCGTCCTCTACGAGCGCGACGGATGCCACCTCTGCGAGGACGCGCGCGTCCTGCTGGACGACATGCTCGGACCAGACCGATACAGCCGCGTCGACATCGACACCGATGACGACCTCCTGCTGCGATACGCCCACCACATCCCCGTCGTGACCGTCGATGGCGTCCAGCGCCTCGAGCTCGTCATCACCGCGCCGGACGTGCGCTCACTGGCCGTCGAATTGTGATGCGCCGGAGCCGGTCGCTCGCCTGGCTCATTGGCATCGCCCTCCTCGGCGCGGTGTTGGCCGTGCTCGCGTTCGTGCCGCTGGCGCGGGCGCCGGCCGGCGACGCGGGGGCCCTCATCGGGAGGCCGGCGCCGGTGATCGAGGCGAGCGACCTCTCCGGGCGGACGTGGACGCTCGCCGACGGCCGCGACCGCGTGACGTGGGTCAATCTGTGGGCCACGAGCTGCGAGCCGTGCCGCACCGAGCTCCCCGCCATGGAGCGCCTATCCGAAGCCTACGGCGACAAGCTCCTCATCCTCGGCCTGGACCGCGGCGAGGCGGCCGACGGCGTCGCCGACTTCGCGTCTCGCTACGGGGTGACCTACCCCGTGCTGCTGGACCCCGCGCTGGTGAACAGCAATCGCTGGTCGCTGGATCCGGGCATGCCGCGCCACTGGTTCATCGACGCGAGTGGCGCGGTGGTGCGCGAGATCATCGGTCCGCTCGAGCCGGCGCGGATGGTGGGGATCCTCGAGGAGCTCATCGGCCCCCTGCCGAGCTGAGGCGCCCGGCGGCCCACGGCCAGGCTACCGCACCGCGTCCGCGAGCTGATCAGCCTGGATCCGGTCTAGGAGGCTGCCGGCGAGGTTGCTGCCGCCGGCACGGCGCGCAGCGTCCCCTTCATCGCGGGATGGACGGAGCAGTCGAAGAAGTGGTCCCCCGCCGCGAGCGCCGGCACGTCGTACGTGACTGTCTGGTCCGGCCCGGTGACGTAGTCGCCGCGAAACACCTCGGTCGCCTTGGTGCTGTCCTGGTAGACGGCGACGTTGTGCACCGTCGCCTCCTTGTTCGTGAACTCGATCGTGATCGGCTCGTCCGCGGTCACCTCGATGCACGACGCGGAGAAGGCAATGTTCTCGGCCGAGAGCTGGACGACGTTATCGGCATCGGCGGTGATGCACGGGGCGGAGGGATCCGGCGTCGCGCCACCGCCCGAGCAGGCGGCGAGGACGGCCACGGCGGCGATGGCGGCGAGGAAGCGAGCGCGCGGACGCGCGCCATCGGTCTGGAAGGTCATGGGTGAGGCAAGGGCTCCTGCGTGCAGCGCTGAAGCGTGGGCACCTGCATGATACCGGCCCTCACTCGCGGACGCGGAAGCTCCCCTTGTCCGTCTCCTCGATCTGCACCGGCAGCGCGCCGGGGTCGTGGGTGAAGTAGCACCACCACCCTTCCGCGGCGGCGCGCGGCACCAGCTCGTTCCGGATCTCGATCGCGTCGATCGGGTAGTCGTCGTAGGCGCTCGTCCAGCGGATCGGCAACTGCCAGCGCGTGGGGATGAGGTCGCCGAAGAAGATCGCGCGGTCGACGGGGTCGCCGGCACGGCCGCCGGGGCGGCTCGAGCCGAGCAGGACTGCCTGCGAACCCCGCGTGTGGCCGCCCGTGCGCGTAACCGTCACCCCTTCCACGAGCTCCACCGTGCCGCTCACCTCGGCGAGCTGGCCGGCCGCGCGGACGAGCTCCACCTGCTCCCCCTCCATCACGCCCTGCTGGCGCAGCTCGTCGGAGCGCGCCGCCTCCACGTCGTCACGCTGCACGACGTAGCGCGCGCGCGGGAAGGCCGGATGCCCGTCGGTGCCGATCATCCCTCCGGCGTGGTCGTAGTGAAGGTGGCTGACGACGACGAAGTCGATCGCCTCCGGGTCCTCGCCGACCGCCCGCAGTGCTTCGGCCGGATCGCCACCTTCGACGCCCTTGATGTCGCGATCCTTGTCGCTCATCCGCACCCCGGTGCCGGTCTCGACCAGGATCCGCTTCCCGCCAACCTCCACGAGCAGGAGATTGAGGCGGCAGAGCAGCCGGCCGCGCGCATCGGTCTCGACGAACCGGCTCCAGAGTGGCCTGGGGACGACGCCGAAGAATCCACCCGCATCGGGTCGGAACCAGCCGGATCGCACGATCCGCACGCTGACGTCGCCCGCAAAGCGCCGTGGTTCGGTGAGGAGATGCAGCGGCTCCTCGCTCACCGATGCACCCGTGTGCGGTCGAAGTCGGCGAAGTAGCGGGAGGCGGTCGGATCGGTCTGGCCGCGGTAGCGCGAGCCGAGCTTCGGATCGCCGTAGGCGACCTCCACCGGCGAGCTGAGGCGCTGGAAGCTGATCTGGCCGATCTTCATCCCGTCGTACAGCATGATCGGCAGGTTGGCGACGTTGGAGAGCTCGAGGGTCAGCGTCCCCTCCCAGCCCGGGTCGACGTAGCCGGCCGTGGAGTGGATGAGGAGGCCAAGGCGCCCGAGGCTCGACTTGCCCTCGAGCCTGCCGACGAGGTCCTTCGGCAGGCCGATACGCTCGAACGTGGCCCCGAGCGCAAACTCGCCGGGATGGAGGACGAATGGCTCGTCGCCGTCGATCTGCACCAGCTCGGTCAGCTCCGGCTGCTCCGTCCGCACATCGATCACCGCGGTGCGGTTGTTGCGAAAGACGCGAAACTTGTTGTCCAGGTGCAGGTCAACGCTCGACGGCTGGACCGACTCCGCCAGGTACGGGTCGATGACGATCCGCCCCGCCTCGATCTCGGCGCGGATGTCGCGGTCAGAGAGGATCACCCGGCTAGTCTGCCATCCCCTGCCGCTGGCGGACGAGCCGATCCACCTCGCGCTTGAGCGTGTCGATGTCCTCGTAGCCCTGGTAGACCGATGCGAAACGGATGTACGCGACCTGGTCGAGGTCCCGCAACGCATCGGTGGCGAGCCGCCCGATCTCCGTCGAGGGCACCTCCGACTCGTTGCGCGCCCGCAGCCCCGACTCGATGTCGTCCACCGCGCGCTCGATGCGCTGGAGCGTCACCGGGCGCTTCTCGAGGGCGCGCAGCAGCCCGTTCAGCAGCTTGGCGCGATCGAAGTCCTCGCGGCGGCCGTCACGCTTGACGACGGCAAGTCGCGCCCCCTCGGGACGCTCGTAGGTCGTGAACCGATGCGCGCAGGCCTCGCACTCGCGCCGCCGCCGAATCGTGCTCCCGTTTTCGAGGTCGCGGCTGTCGATGACGCGCGTGCCGACCTCGTTACACCGTGGACAACGCATGCGCAGCTCCGATGGGGGCCATACCAGTAGTGGTACCGATGGACATCATACCACAACATGTTGGGGTGCCCCGAGCGTCGCCAGCTGCCGGCCGATCTCGCGTGGGTCGCTACGGGCGGCACCGCCGAGGGCATCGAGGGCCAGCAGCACCGCCCCGGCCACCGGTGGTGTGGCGAGCACATGCGGCGTTGCGACGGGCAGCAGCATCGCCAGGCGATCGATGACGAGCGGGGCAAGCGGCGAGGCGGCATCGCCGAGCATCCCGCCTCCGAGCACGATCTCGGTGGGCGTGCGCACGAGGCGCAACCGCCGCGCAATGGCACGTGCCATGCCGGCCAGCTCGTCGGCAAGTCGCTCGACGATCGCCTGGGCTACTGGGTCATGCTGCGCGGCGGCGGCCACCAGCGGGGCCAACTCGGCGATCCGCGCCTGCGGCAGCCGGCCGCGATGGACGGCGCGCACGGCGTGGAGCGGCCGACGCAGCCCCAGCTCCTCCGGGACCAGGCGCTCCAGCGCGGTTGCGGGTCCACGACCGTCCGCGGACCGGACCGCGGCAGCGAGGGCCGCCATCCCCACCGCCGCGCCACCGCCCCAATCGCCGGATAGCTCGCCGAGAGCCGGGAAGCCGGCGCGCCGCCCGTCGGCTGCGACGCCGAGGGCGTTGATCCCCGCACCGCAGACGAGGGCGATGCCGTGGCCCGTGGCCGTGCCCCCGCGCAGTGTGGCAAGTGCATCGTTCTCGACCACGAGCCGCGCCGCCAGGCCGTGGGGAGTCAGGGCGGCGCGAATGCGGCGAGCGTCGCCGGGCAGGTCGATGCCGGCGAGGCAGAGCGCAGCGGCGAGGACCCGGTCGCGGGCACCGGGCGGCTGAGCGGCCCGTTCGAGCGCGGCATCGATGAGCGCGCGCAGCGATGCGGCGCCGCCGTCACCACCGGCGAGCGCACCGACGACGCTGCCGGCGGTGATCCAGCCAAGTGGCTTGCCGGCGAGCGTGGCAACGACGGCGTGTGTCTTCGAGTTGCCGCCGTCGACGCCGACGACCAGATGCCCCGTGTCAGCCGCCCCGTCCATCTCGGGTCCCCTACGCTGTGCGTGCCACGCGCGTCGCGCGTGCCGCTTGGAGGTGCGATCGATGGGGCTGACACTGGCCGTCGTGGGCGGCGGGAGCACCTACACGCCGGAGCTCGTCGAGGGCGTCGTGGGACCGGCCGCGATCGACGTCGGCCGGCTCGTGCTCCAGGATCGCGACCCCCGGCGCCTGGGGATCGTGGGCGACCTCGCAGATCGCATGGCACGGCGCTCCGCATGGCACGGCGAACTCGTCCGGACCACGGACCTGCGGCGCGCCGTGTCCGGCGCGGACATCGTCCTCGTCCAGCTCCGGGTTGGGGGCCAGGCGGCCCGGCTCGTCGACGAGACGGTGCCGCTCCGTTTCGGCACGATCGGACAGGAGACGACGGGAGCCGGCGGGTTCGCCAAGGCGCTGCGGACCGTGCCGGTCGTGCTCGAGATCGCGGAGGTGGTGCGCGCCGAAGCCACCGATGCATGCTGGATCATCGATTTCACCAACCCGGTGGGCATCGTCAGCCAGGCGCTCATCGACGCCGGGCACCGCGCCATTGGCCTCTGCAACATGGGCATCGGGATGCAGCACCGCTTCGCCGCGGCGTTGGGCGTGCCTGACGACAGCGTGGAAATCGAGCACGCCGGCCTCAATCACCTCAGCTGGGAGCGCGCGGCCCGCGTGGGGGGTCGTGACCGGCTCCCCGAGCTGATCCAGACGCACGCGGAGGCGTGGGCCGCGGAGGCGGGCATGACGCCAGCCTCGCTCCGCGCCCTCGCGATGGTTCCCTCGTCGTACCTGCGCTACTACGAGGGGTTCGACGCCGTTCTGGCCGAGCAGGGTGACGCCACGCCGCGCGCGGCCACGGTGCGGGCGCTCGAGGAAAAGCTGCTCGCCGCGTACGCCGATCCGGCGCTCGACCGCAAGCCGGAGCAGCTCGCCGCGCGAGGTGGCGCCCACTACAGCGAGGCGGCGATGCGGCTGGTTGCCGCCCTGACGATGGACAGCCGGGCGCGCGAGGTGGTGGATGTTCGGAATGTGGGAGCGCTGCCCGGGCTCGCCGACGATGACGTGGTGGAGGTCACCGCCACGGTCGACGCCACCGGCGCCCACCCGATCCCGCAGCGGCCGCTTCCCCCAACCCAGATGGCGCTGCTCCGTGCGGTGAAGCGCTATGAACGCCTCACGATCCGGGCCGCGCTCAGCGGCGACCGTGACCTCGCGCTCGAGGCGCTGACAACCCATCCGCTCGTCGGGCCGCGGGTGAGCAACGTGCGCGGCCTGCTCGAGGCGCTCCTCGAGGCGCACAGTGCTCACCTGCCGCGATTCGCCGGTTGAGGCGGCGTTTGGTCAGGTCTCGTCGCGGTTGAGGCGAGCCGTGACGTTGACATCGGCGACGCGGCCCGGTTCCCAGTGGACGAGGACGTCGGCGACTTCCTGCATTCGCATCCGCGCATGCGTGACGTTGGCGGCGCCGCGCTTCCAGTACGTGAACGGCTCCTCGTCCTCCGGTGGACGGTGCGGCATCTTGGTGATGCCACAGCCGCGCTCGGCGGTGACGATGCCGCGCAGCGCCCGCTCCAGGTTGCCGTCGTACTCGACGTGGAGATGGTGCAGCTCCTCCGGCGCGAGCATCTCGCGGAACTCCTCCGCCGCCGCGTCGAGCTCGTCCTCCGCGTACGCCAGGCGAAGGATCGCGTCGTCGATATCGAGGTCGCGCCGGCGCAGTCCCTCGATCGCGTCCGCCACGTCACCGAGCACGCCGTCGATGCGTGTCGTGCGCTCGACGAGGTGCGACCGGTATTCGCGCAGCTCCTTGCCGTGGTGCACGACGCCGCGCTTGCGCCGGCCCGGAAACCAGGTCGGCAGCACGCCGACCATCGCCGTGGCAGCTGTCAGGGTGAGCAGGAATCGCGGATGCATCGGTGCGTAACTTACCCCTTGCGGCGACGGATCTCGTCGGTCAGCTTCGGAACGATCTGGAAGAGGTCGCCGACCACGAAGAGGTCCGCGAACTCACCGATTGGCGCATCAGGATCCTTGTTGATGGCGACGACGTGCTCCGCAGTCTGCATCCCCACGCGGTGCTGGATGGCGCCGCTGATGCCGGCGCTGAGGTAGAGCGACGGCTTGACGACCTTGCCGGTCTGGCCGATCTGCAGCTGGTAGGGCACCCAGCCCGCATCGGCGGCCGCGCGGCTCGCACCAACGGCACCACCCAGTGCCGCGGCCAGCTCGTTGAGCTGCTCGAAGCCCTCCGCGCTGCCGACGCCACGCCCACCGGCGACGATGATCGTCGCCTCCTCCAGGTTGACCACCCTCGCCTCGGCCTCGTGATGCTCGGCAACGGTTGCACGCGTGAACGGATGGTCCGATGCCGCCGCCTGGCTGACCGTCGCGCTGCCGCTTCCGCCCTCGACCGGCGTGAACGTATTGGCGAGGACCAGCACGACCGATGGCTGCGGGGCGCCCTCGACGGGGCGCGAGGTGGTGATGACGCTGCCCTGGAGCGTCGCCTGCTCGGACTCCACGGCGCCGTCGGCGATCCGAACGGCGCGGACCGGACCGAAGGCAGGCAGGTCACCGATGCCCACCAGCGCGGCGGCGAGATCTCGCCCGTTCGGCGTCGCGGGCGCCAGGACGGCCAGCGGCGCAGCGTCCGCCACGGCCACGGCCGCAGCGGGGCCGAACGTGATCGCCGGAGCGTCGTCACCGAGGACGACGGCACGCGCGACGCCGTGCGCGCCGAGGCCCGCGGCGCCATCGGCGGCACCGGCACCATAGGCCAGGGCAACCGTGTCACCCCCGCCCGCGGCGGCCAGCTCGGCGGCGCCGGCCGCGAGCTCAAGCGCGGAACGCTCCGGGGCGCCAGCGGCAAACTCGGCGAAGAAGAAGATGTCGTTGCTCATGTCGTTGCTCCTCGCCTAGATCAACTTCCGGGAGGCGAGCCAGTCGGCAATCTGCGTCGCCGCCTCGTCCGCGCCCACGTTCTCGATGCGCTCGGTGGGAGGCTTCGCCTCGGGTGGGCGGGCATCGGTCACGCGGGTCAGCGCGCCGCCACGCAGGTCACCCTCGCCGAGGCCCAGATCGGCCAGCGACCAGGTCTCCATGGGCTTGCGCTTGGCCGCCATGATCCCCTTCAGGCTCGCGTAGCGGGGCTCGCCGACCTGGTCGGTGACGGTCGCGACGACCGGGAGTGGCGCCTCGATCCAGTCGAAGCCGGTGCCGGACAGGCGGCGGACGCGGGCCGTGCCCTCCCCGATCGCGAGCTCCGAGCCGTAGCTGAGCAGCGGCAGGTGACGCTTCGCCGCCACTGCGCCGGGGACGAGCGAGCCGCGCGCGTCGTCGGACGCCATCCCCATCAGCGCGATATCCGGGGCGAGCTTGTCGAGGGCGGCGGCGAGGACGGTGGCCGTGGTCCATTCGTCGGCCCCGGCGAGCGCCGAATCGGTGACGAGGGTGGCGTCGTCGCCACCCATCGCCAGTGCACGACGCAGCGCCTCGGCGGCCTGGTCGGGGCCCATCGAGAGGTAGCTCACCGCATCGACGCTGCCGGCATCGAGGAGGCGCAGCGCCTGCTCGATGGCGTACTCGTCCAGCGGGTTGATGATCGCCTCGGTCGAGGCGCGGTCCAGGCGCAGGTCATCGGTGTACCGCTTCTCGGCGGTGGTGGCCGGGACCTGCTTGATGCAGACGACGATCTTCACGTGCGGTTCAGTTCGCGCTCCATTGCGGTTGGTGGGTAACGGCGCATTCAGCGCCGCTTGCCGACCCCGGCGCGAGCCAGGACCTGGCGCGCCACGATCAGGCGCTGGATCTGCTGCGTGCCCTCGTAGAGCTGCGTGATCTTCGCATCCCGCATCATCCGCTCCACGGGGTACTCGGTGATATAGCCGTACCCGCCCAGGACCTGGACGGCGTCGGTGGTGACCCGCATGGCGGTGTCCCCGGCGACGAGCTTGGCGCTGCTCGTCCAGTACGGCAGGTCCGGTGCCACCGCGTCGACGGCAGCGGCGGCGGCGTACGTCAGCTGGCGCGCCGCCTCGGTCTGGCTCGCCATGTCGGCGAGCATGAACTGGATCCCCTCGAAGTCGGTCACGCGCTGGCCGAACTGCTGGCGCTCCGCCGCGTACCCGATCGCGACGTCGAGTGCACCCTGGGCGATGCCGACCGCCTGGGCCGCGATGCTGAGCCGCGAGCGATCGAGCGTCGCCATCGCGATCTTGAATCCCTCTCCCTCCGCGCCGATCAGGTTCTCGGCCGGCACGCGAACGTCGTCGAACGTGAGCTCGGCAGTCGGTGAGCCGCGGATCCCCATCTTGTGCTCGACCCGCGGCGCGGCGAAGCCGGGGCTATCGGTCTCGACGATGAAGGCGCTCATGCCCCTGCGGCCGCCGGCGCCCGGGTCGGTGAGGGCGAACACGGTGAGGACATTCGCCACCGAGCCGTGGGTGATGAACCGCTTCCCGCCGTTGAGCACGTACGCGTCGCCATCGCGCGCGGCCCGCATCCGATTGCTCGCCACGTCGCTGCCCGCGGCGGCCTCGGTCAGGGCGAAGGCGATCAGCCACTCCCCGGAGGCGAGGCGAGGGAAGTAGCGCTGCTGTTGCTCCTCGCTGCCGGCGAGCAGGATCGGGAGCGCGCCGAGCTTCTGCACGATGGGGATGAGGCTGGTGGTGGCATCGGCCCGCGCGATCTCCTCCACGAGAATCGACTGGCCCAGCGTGTCGAGCTCGGTGCCGCCGTACGTCGCCGGCAGGCCGGCGCCCAGCAGGTCCTGCTTTGCGAGCAACTCCTTGAGGTCCCACGGAAACTCGCCGCTCTGGTCGATCTCGGCGGCCCGCGGCGCGATGCGCTCCTCGGCGAGCTCGCGCACCAGCGCACGCAGCTCGAGGTGGTCATCGGTGAGGCGGTAGGTCACGCGGCGGGTCCCTTCGGCGCTGGGGCGTGCATGGCCGCGCCGGAAGCCTGGGCGGGCCATGACCGAGTCTACCCGAAGGCGCGCCGGATGGGCGCCGCAGCCCCCGCCGGGAGTGCGCGCGGCGAGATCGAGGGGCGGCGACGCTGCGGGCGCCGGACCGCTCAAGAGCCACGGGTGACCGCGACGCGAGACCAACGGCCGCGCGGCTACCGCGGCGCCCTGCCGGGGCGCGCGGCTGCGCCGTCAGCCTCCTGATCGTCCGCGGCCTCGTGGCCACTGCCCGGAATCTGCGCATGGGGACCGAGGAAGCGGCACAGTTCGGTCGCTTGGCCCAGATTGCGGGCACGACACGAGGGGCGACCGGACGCCGCCCGGCTTCCTCGGTCCGCATGCTGCAAATCCGGGCACCGCCGCGGGCGCCGGGGGCTGGCGCGACGGATGGGCCCTCAGGGCCCGCCGGATGGGCCTCAGGGCCCGTCGGGCGGGCGCCCCCCGGGCTCGAGGGGCGCCCCCGCGCTCGCCGAAATGGAATCCGAGCGTGTGGGCGGTAGGCCGTCGAGCTCGAGGCGGATGCCGCCGGTAAGTCTCGCGACCAGGTTGTAGACGAGGGCGCTGATCGCGCCCGAGATCCACCCCAGCGCGGCGTACAGGAACGGGGCGATGACGAGCACCATCACGCCCGAACCGGCCGGGATGCCGAATTGGGTCAGGCCGCCTGCGCTGTTGGCGAGCGGCAGCGCGACCAAAGCAACGAGGACCACGAAGAAGAGCGAGATGACGAACACGATGGCGGCGGACACGTTGGCCACCGAGATGACGCCGAGGCGGCGAATGCGAGTCACACGAACATCCCTCCAACTTGCGGAGCCGGCGGGCGTGGGCGCAACGGCTTGCTGACGAGGAACATTGTAGGAAGCGCCGACCGACGATCTCAGCCGCGGGGACCGGAGACCTCGACCTGGCCGTCGTTGATGCGCGCCCGGTACGCCACCTGGCGCGTCGTCGCCGGGCCATGGCGCACCGCACCGTCGGCGAGGCGGAAGGCGGAGCCATGCCACGGGCAGGTGATGGCGTCGCCGTCGAGCGATCCCTCCGACAGCGGGCCCCCGGCATGCGAGCACGTGTCCTTCAGCGCGTGCACCACGTCGCCACGGCGCACGAGGACGAGCGCGGTGGCACCGAGCGTGGCTCGCGTTGGCGCGGCGTCCGGGAGGTCGGCCGCCGGGAGGATCGGGGTGAACTCCTTCGCGCGTTTGCCGCGGCTGAACGCGTTGTGATTGACCATCTCCCCGTACGTGAAGACGATGTGCCCGCCGATGAAGGCGCCGGTGCCGATCAGGACGAAGGCGACCAGCAGCAGCCAGAAGCCAAGACCGTCGTTGGCCGCCCAGCGCGCGGTGAGTGACGCGAAGAAGAGCGCCGTGCCCGCGATGTTGACCAGGCCGTGCAGCCCGGCAACGTTGCGGGAGGCGCTCTTCGGCGCCGTGTCCTTGAAATCGGTGAGGCCGCTCAGGATGCTGCCCACCGCGGCGAGCCACGCCAGCAGCAGCGTCCACGTTGCCGCCGCCGCGAGCCCGTCGATGCCGAACACCAGGCGCAGCAGGTCCAGGAAGAGGGCGGCGGTCGCGGCCCCCACCACGACATCGGTGAGGACCGGGTGCAGCGGATGGCCGAGCCAGACGCCGTTGAGCAGGTCCTGGAGCAGCTTTCCCGCCGTCCCGAGCACGCGGAAGAACGCGTTGACGGCAGTGGCGGCGCCGTTCCAGATCCCGCCGAGCGGCTTCGCCAGACGCTCCAGCATCAGCCGCTGAGCTCGCCGGCGAACGCCGCGAAGACATCTACGTAGCGGTCGATATCGGCCTCGCTGTGCTGCACCGACAGCGTCCACTGGTCGTCCGGGCCGGGCGGCAGCAGGATGCCGCGGTTGGCAAGGTAGAAGAAGCTCGCCGACC
>JBBRWZ010000057.1:0-13259 GCA_038248895.1 Candidatus Limnocylindria bacterium
CGCGCTGGGCGTGCTCGCGTTCGCCGCCACCATCGCCCTCCACATCGGCTTCGTCATTCGTTCGGTGCGAGGCGGACAGGCATCGGTGCAGCCTCTCTTCCCGAGCCCGCCGGCCGGCTAGGCGGGCGCCACCGCCAGGCCACACCGTTCCGCTGCCGCGGACGTGGAGGCGGACCATCGGCACCATGAACGCGGGTTGACGCGCATAGCCCATGATAGTCGCGGTTCTGCGACGCGAGGTGGCGCTCGATGACGGCGGCGCGCGCATCGGTCAGGGCCGGCCGTGCCCTGGCCCAGAGCTGGTTCAGACCAGCGCGGCGGAGCGCTCCAGCCATGCGGCCGGGTCGGCGGCGTGGTACACGCGCTCAGACGGCTCGATCCGATCCAGGAAGCCGCGGTAGATGACCGCCTGCCGCGCCGCCGCGACGGCGGCAAGGAGTTCCCCCGCGCGCGCGACGTCCGCCCGCGGTTCGTACCGCCGCCATGCCGTCGTCCATGTCGCCACCAGGTCCGGGACGAGCTCCGGCGCGACCCGATCGAGAAACGCCGGCTGGTCAAGCAGCGGATGGCCGATCCCGGCGTCGCCCCAGTCGAGAAGCGTCAGCGGACCACCCCTGCCACGGGCGTTGCCGGGGTGGAAGTCGCCGTGGACGAGCGTCGCCGGCAGACCGCAGCGGTCGACCGCCGAGAACCGGTCCGGCAGGGCGTCCGCGAGTTGGTGGAGCCGCGTGGCCGTACCGGCCTCGAGCGCCGTGCGCGCCACGACGTCGCGGATCGCCGCCTCGAGCGTGGCGGCGCGCCAGTCGGGCAATCCCAGCGAGCGGAGCTCGTCAACCGTGGTTCGCTGCGCCGCCTGGATCTCGACGAGAGACGCCACGAGCGCGTGCAGCTCGTCCGGCGTCGGGTCATAGAGATCCTCGCCGGGGATCTCCGCCAGGAGCATGCGATGGGCCTCGCGGGCAAACAGGCGGGGCACGCGGAATGCCGCCAGCCGCTCGATCAGCGCGCCTTCGTGGGCGAAGAACGGCGGCACGCACTTCAGCCACGCCGACCCATCGTCCAGTGGGAGGCGCCAGAGGCTCGAGAGGTTCCACGTGCGGATCTGCTGCGGTGCACCGACTCGCGCGCGGCCGAGCCGGGCGATCTCTTCGTCCGCCCACGCGACGTCGGCTGCCGGGCCGCCCGGTCGCGCCCACGGCATGCGGAGCGGATGGTCCTCGAGCGAGCCCCGCCACGGCACGAGCGACGGCAGCGGGTCGCGCGTCTCGGCGAGGTACATCACCCGGCCGCCCATCGGCGTCGCGCGATCCGCCGACAGCAGGCGGAGCACGGTGACCTCGATTCGGTCTCGCTCGCGCACGGCGGCGGCGACGTCGCTCGCCTCCGGCCACCACGGCAGCGCGAGGTCGACCGGGGGCAGCTGTCCGAGTAGCTCTCCGTCCGGTCGCACGAGCACGAGCGTCGCGGTGCGTCCTTCCATGCGGCTCGCATCCTAGGCGCAGCCCACGCGTCTCCGCCGGGAAGCGGCAGCGACTAGGCTGGGAGCGATGGCTGACCAGGCGCGCCACGATCCCGGACCCGAGGCCGCCGGCGAGCGGGCCGAGGCCCACGCCGCAGCGGCCCGTGCACCGCTGCGGGTCGGACGCGCCAGCGTCCGCATCGGTACCGCGTCGTGGACGGACCCGACGATGACGGCCCCGGGCGTCTTCTACCCGCCCGACGCGTCGACCGCCGAGGATCGGCTCGTCTACTACGCCAACCAGTTCCCGGTGGTGGAGGTGGACGCGACGTACTACGCGCTCCCGTCCCGCCGCACCGGCGAGCTGTGGCTGGAGCGCACGCCGCCCGAATTCACCTTCGACATCAAGGCCCACGCCCTCATGACCGGACAGCCGTCGGAGGTGAAGCGTCTGCCGAAGGACCTCCGCGAAGCGCTGCCCACGGAGCTGCTCGACAAGAAGCGGGTCTACGCTCGCGACCTGCCCGCCGACATCCGGGACGAGGTCTGGGCACGCTTCCTGGACGGGATCGCGCCGCTGCACTCCGCCGGCAAGCTCGGCGCGGTCTTCCTCCAGTACCCGCGCTGGTTCTTCCCGACGGCGGAGTCGCGCGACCTCATCCTCGAGGCGCGCGAGCGGCTGCGCGACGTCACCATGGCGGTGGAGCTGCGCCACGCGTCGTGGTTCAACGAGAAGAACGCGGCGCGCACGATTGATTTTCTCGAGCGCCACGAGATCCCGTTCGTGATGGTCGACGCGCCGCCCGGCACGAAGTCCTCGCTGCCGCCGATGACGGTCGTCACCTCGCCGCAGCTGGCCGTGGTGCGCTTCCACGGCCGCCGGACCGAGACGTGGGAGGCGAGCGGCATCCCGGTCGTGGAACGGTTCCGCTATCTCTATGACGAGGCGGAGCTCGGCGAGTGGGTGCCGCGCATTCGCGAGGCGGCTGCCCAGGTGCCGGAGCTGCACGTGCTCATGAACAATTGCTACGCCAACTACGGGACCACCAACGCGCGCGAGATCGCCGACCTGCTCGCCGCGGAGCCGCCGCCACCCGACTCCTGAGCTGGCGGCGGCATTGCCACCCCGCCTGGATTGGCGGCGTGCTCGGGATTGGCGGATTGGCGGCGCTCGGGATCGGCGGCGCGCTCGGGATTGGCGGCGTGCTCGGGAAACGAACATCCGGACCGGTGGCGACGCAATCCTTGGTCGCTGCGCACGTTTTCAGGGCAGCTCACGGTGTGATCCGCCGACCGCGGAGCACTTTCCCGGTCGCGATGTCGCATTCCCGGGCACGCCCGGACGGGCGGGGCGTACCGGGATTGGCGGCGTACCGCGATCGACCGCGTGCTCGGGAAACGAACATCCGGACCGGTGGCGACGCAATCCTTGGTCGCTGCGCACGTTTTCAGGGCAGCTCACGGTGTGATCCGCCGACCGCGGAGTATTTCCCGGTCGCGATGTCGAATTCACGGGCGGGCCCGGGCGGCCGGCGCGCCTTGCCCTTGGCGGCGCGCGCCTCACCCTTGGGCGCCGTAGCCAGCGCCCTGGGCGACCCTCGGACCGCATGGCAGGAGCCGCGGCAGCCCGGCAGCCTGGCAGCCAGGCAGCGCCAGAGCGCCCCATGCCCGTGGCCGCGTCGCAGGTACTTAGGCCGACACTCCCGCGGCGAGCTCACGGTGAATGTCGAGCAGGCGCCGCGTGTCATCCGGGTCGACACGGCCCATGCCGCACTCGGTGCAGACCCCCCACGGACGCTCACCGAGCACCTCGTCGATGGAGCGCACCTGGCGCTCCGACACGCCCGCAGCCTGCGCGTCGGGGTGGTACGGGACGAGCGCGAAGTAGAGCTGCGACGCGTCACCCGCCAGCAGCTCGCGCAACGGGGCGAAGTACCCGGCCCCAGCCTGGTCCTGGGGCACCGTGAATGCGAACCAGTCGATCTCGCGTGCCGCCGCTGCCGTCAGCGCATTCACGACCCGCACCTGCAGCTCCAGTGACTCCGGCTGCGTGAAGTGCTGGTGCTGGTAATCGCCGTAGCACAGGTGCAGCCCAACCGGCACGTCGGCTGGGACGTGGTCCACGCAGCGCACCAGCCGCTCGACCACGTTGTCGAAGGTGGGCGAGCCGCTGGTCGGAAACGAGCCGGTCAGGACGGCGAACTCCACCGCCACGTCCCATTGAACGGCCACCTCGTCGTGCGGCAGCGCGGCCAGGAGCCGCTCGAGATCGTCGAGCAGCGCGCGCTCGTACGATGGCTCCAGGGCGTCCTGGTCATCGACCACGATCCAGGTGTTGATGCTCGCCAGGGGGGTCGGGTATTGCACCTGGAAGCGCGTCCCGGCCGGGATGACCCCCTCCGCGCGGAGTGCCACGAAGCGCTCCCACGATGCGAGGTAGGCATCGGCGTAGCCGAGGTTCGGCCAGTCGATGGCATCCGGATCGGCGCCGGCGGCGAGGCGGAGCTTCGTCATGCCGCGGTACTTCGCCTGGGTGTCAGGATCGGCGGCCCGCTCGAGTCCCGGCGTCTCCAGGAACCGCTGGAGCTGGAACCAGATCCAGTTCGATCGGTCCCCGGTCTCCCCGTCGGGATAGCGGGCGGCCAATGGACCGATGCGCTCGCCGAGCTCGCGGAAGACCGTATCGGTGTCGGGCAGCGCGATGCTGCCGTTGAAATGGACGCGGGTGGGTGGCACGGGCAACCTCCTTGCCTATCGGTCCTGGCTGGGGCACCGCTTCCGTCCTGAGGTGAACGGGTCGGTTGCCGGGCCGTCGTCGAGCCAGGGCTCTCGGGCCACTCGTGATAGGTGCCGCGCACCAGGCGCGACGAAGCGCGATTCTATACCACGCCGCACCACGCCGGCAGCCCTCCGCGCGGTCGCATACTGGGCGGCGATCGTGACGCCGTACGTCGAACACGCAGGACTGGCACGCGTCGTCCTCGAGCTGACCCTTGCCGCGTTTGCGCTCGCTGAGCTCGCGACGGCGCTACGCCGGCGACCCGATGCATCGCCGGCCAACGTCGCGGCCGAGGCGGAGTTTCGAGTGCTGTTCGTGCTGAGCATCCTGGCCCTGGCGGCCGGTCGCGCGCTGGTGCCATCGGCGGTGATCGACGGCGGAGCCTGGACGTTCGCGCTCGGCGCTGCGCTGGGGTGGCTCGGACTGCTGCTACGGTGGTGGTCGATCGGCACCCTGGGCCGGTACTTCACCACCGTGGTGCTGACGAGCGACAACCAGCCGGTCATCGAGACGGGTCCGTATCGGTACCTGCGCCACCCCAGTTACGCCGGGCTCCTCCTGGCGTTCGTCGGCTGCGGCGTGATGCTGGGCAACTGGGTGGGCATGGTGGGCTCGCTCGCCGCGATCGCCGTCGCGATTCTCATCCGGATCCGTGTCGAAGAAGCAGCGCTGGCCGCCGCTCTGGGCGACACGTACCGCGCGTTCGCCCGCCGGCGGGCGCGCCTCGTCCCGTTCGTCTGGTAGCGGACCTGGTGCCTGCTCGCCGATTCGGCGGGCGCAGGGCTGGTCAAGCGGCGCAGAATCTGCAAGGGTGGGGGTTCGAAGGAGGTACCTATGGATCTCATCTGGATCATCGTGATCGTGCTCATCGTGCTCGCCCTGCTCGGCTACTTCGGCCGGGGCCGGTTCCGCTAGGCCGATCAACCCCGCTCCCCGCCCGGCGGGGGGCACATGCCACATCGAACGACGGTGGATCGCAGTGACGCGTCCACCGTCGTTTCGCTTCGTGCGCGATGGCGCGAGCCGGATGGTCAGGCGCTGCGCGCCTCCGCTATGAGCGCAGTGGCCTGGCTGATGGGAACGGCGAATCCGATGCCCTCCGCGTGGCCGGCGACGGCGGTGTTGACAGCCACCACGTTGCCAGCCAGGTCGAGCAGCGGCCCGCCGGAGTTGCCGGGGTTCAGCGCCGCGTCGGTCTGCAACGCCCCGTGGAGCGTCTCGCTGGACGACCGACCGCCGCCACCCGCGGTGAGCGTGCGATCAAGGCCGCTGATGATCCCCGTGGTGACCGTCTGCGCGTACTCGCCGAGCGGGGTGCCGATGGCAATCACCGCCTGGCCAAGCTGCGCGTCGCCGGTCGCGAGCGGCAGCGTCGGCAGCCCGGTCGCTTCGACCTTCACGATCGCGAGATCGTGCGCCGGATCGGTGGTCACGACCGTCGCGTCATACGTCGTGCCGTCGGCACGGATCACGCGCAGCGCGGTGGCACCCTCCACGACGTGGTTGTTGGTCAGGATCAGCCCCGTCGCGTCGTAGACGAAGCCGGAGCCGCTGCCGGTGCCGGACTGCCCGAAGGTCCCGCGGATCGTTGACTGAATCGTGACCACGGCGGGCGAGGCGTGCGCGACGACAGCAACGACGGTCGCCTCGGTCGAGGCTGCATCGACGCTCACCGTGGTCGCGGCGGCTGCCGGAGCCGCGGACGCGGACGCCGTGCCAATGGCCGTGTTCACCACCGCGACCGCGATGCCGCCGCCGGCGATCGCGCCCGAAAGGAGGGCCCCAACCAGTACTGCCGCCACCGCGGGAAGCCGCCGCGGCGCGGACGTTGTGTGCTGCTCATCCATGCACGTCAGCCTGGCCCCCGATTCTGGGACCGGGATGAGAGGCCGGTTACGCTTCGTTCACCGATCGAGGTGCTCCGCGTACACTCGCGACATGGACCGATACGACATCGCCATCGTCGGCGGCGGGCCGGCCGGCGAGGCCGCAACGCACTACGCCCGCTCGCGTGGCGCGAGCGTCGTGGTCATCGACCGCGAGCTGTTCGGCGGATCTTGCCCGTTCTGGGCATGCATGCCGTCGAAGTCGCTGCTCCACGCCGCCGCCGTGCACCATGCCGGCGGCGACTACCCCTGGCCAAGGGCGAGCGACTTCCGCGACTACATGATCAGCCGCGAGGGGACCGATTGGCCATCCGACCACGGGCACGTCGCCTCCCTCGAGGGCGCCGGCGCCACTGTCATCCGCGGCGAGGCCGCATTCGCCGCGCCCGGTCGGCTGCGCGTCGCGACCGACGACGCCGAGCTCGAGCTCGAGGCCGACGCGATCATCCTGGCGATTGGGTCCGTTCCGCGCATCCCCGACCTGCCCGGCCTCGACGCCATCACGCCGTGGACCAATCGCGGGGGCACCGGCACACGCACGTTGCCGCGCTCGCTGCTCGTCCTCGGCGGTGGCCCCACCGGCGTGGAGCTCTCGCAGGTGTACGCGCGCTACGGCGTCCCAGTCACGATCGTCCATCCCCGCGACCATGTGAACGACCGCGACCATCCGCGCTCGTCGGAGTTCCTCGCCGACGGCCTGCGACGCGACGGGGTCACGCTGCGCCTGGGCCTGCGCGCCACGCGCATCGCGGCGAGCGGCGGAGCGGACGGGGCGCATCGCGTCGACCTGTCCGACGGGAGCGGCGTCGACGCGCACGAGGTGATACTCGCCATCGGACGCGACCTGCCGCTCGAGCGGCTCAACCTGGCGGCGATCGGCGTCACGTCCGAGCGGGGCCGACTCCCCGTCGACGACCGGCTGCGTGTTGCGGAGCAGGTCTGGGCCGCGGGCGACGTCGCCGGCCCGGAGCTGCACACGCATCTCGCGCACTACAGCGGCGAGCTGACCGCACGGCAGGCGCTCGGCGACGACGTGGCGCCGTTCCTCGACGCCATCCCGCGCGCCACCTACACCGATCCGGAGACGGCTTCGGTGGGGCTGCTCGTCGAGCAGGCCCGCGAACGTGGGATCGACGCCGTGGAGCTGACCGCCGACGTGGCGACGTCGGCCAAGGGCTACGTGAGCCAGTCGCAGGGCCACGTCACGATCGTCGTCGATCGCGGCGCCAGGGTTCTGGTCGGCGCCTTCATGGCCGGCCCGGCGGTGAGCGAGGCGATCCACGAATGCGTCCTCGCCGTTCGGGCGCGCATCCCGCTTGACGTCCTGGCGGACACGATCCACGCCTTCCCGACCCTGGCGCGCGTCACCGGCGGCCTCTTCGTGCAGGCGGAGCGCGAGCTCTAGGCGCTCGCGAGACAGACACACACGAGCCCGCCGTGAGGCGATGAGCCCCATACCTAGACATCATGGGCCATAATCCTCGTTATGGACGAGATTCGGATCGGCCAGGCAGCCGAGTTGTTGGGCGTGTCGGTGGACACCGTTCGCCGCTGGGCGACCGATGGACGCGTCACGCTGCGACGCAGTCCGGGCGGACAACGGCTCCTTCCACTGCAAGAGGTGGCGCGACTGCTCGGTGAGCGGCGCGCCGCCCGACCAGGGGCGACGAAGGCGGCGTCGGCGCGCAACCGATTCGAGGGCGTCGTCACCGCGGTCGAGGCCGATCGGGTGGCCGCGGTGGTGGAGGTGATGGCCGGTCCGCATCGGTTCGTGAGCCTCATGACCGCGGAGGCGGCGCGCGACCTCGACCTCGCCCCGGGACGGCGGGTCGTCTGCTCCGTGAAGGCGACGAACGTGGTGGTGGAGATCCCCGAGTGAATCGCCTGGGGGCGACGACGCTGCTGGTGCTCGTCGTCACGGCCACGGGCTGCACCGCCGCACGTGCCGCGCCGCTCACCGTCTTCGCGGCCGCGAGCCTGACCGATGCGGTGACCGAGATCGCCGCCGCATACCGCGCCGACACCGGCGTCGAGCTGCAGCTGACGTTCGACGCCTCGAGCGCGCTGCGCGCGCAGATCGAGGCCGGCGCGCCGGCAGACCTCTTCCTCTCCGCCGACGAGCGCAACATCGACCTGCTGGTCGCGGACGGCCTGGCGACCGATCCGACGGTGTTCACCACCAACGGCCTGGCGATCGCTGCGCGCCTCGACGGGCCGGTCACCGCCTGGACCGATCTCGCGAGCGCCGGCGTCCGCGTCGCCGCCGCCGGGACCGAGGTGCCGATCACTCGGTATGCCATCCAGCTCGTGGATGCGCTCGCCGCACGACCGGACGCGCCGGTGGCATTCTCCGACGCGTACGGGGCGAACGTCGTGACCGAAGAGGACAACGTGCGCGCGGCCCTCGCCAAGGTGGAGATCGGCGAGGCCGATGCCGCGATCGTGTACGCGACCGAGCTGCTGACGAGCACGCACGTCATGGAGGTCCCGCTGCCGGCCGGGGTCGGGGTCGCGGTCGCCTATGCCGGGGCCGTCGTCACCGACGCCGTCAACGCCACGCCAGCGGCCGGCTTCCTCAGCTGGTTGGCCGGCCCCGCTGCGGTGGCCACCTGGCGACGCCACGGCTTCGGCGGGTGAGGTGAAGGCGCTCCTCGCCGTCGTGGCGATCATGGCAACGCTCCTGCTCGGGGTACCGGTGCTCGCGGTGGTGGCCCGCGCCGCCCTCGACGGCACGCTGCTCGCCAGCCTCGCGGAGCCCGCCGTGGGCGATGCGCTCCGTCTCTCGCTCCTCTCGACCTCCATCTCGCTCGTGCTCATCGTGACGCTGGGCACGCCGCTCGCGCTTGCCGTCGGACGGCGCCACGGGCGACGGATGGCGGCCATCGAGACCCTCATCGACCTGCCGATCGTGCTGCCGCCATCGGTCGCCGGTCTTGCGCTCCTGCTCGTCGTGGGCCGTGGCGGACCGCTCGGCGCGGTGCTCGACGACATCGGTCTGTCCATCTCGTTCTCGCTTGCCGCGGTGGTGCTGGCGCAGGTGTTTGTCGCCATGCCGTTCTTCGTGCGGGCGGTGCGCACCGCGGTGGCGTCGATCCCGCGCGAGCTCGAGGAGGCCGCCCGCATCGACGGGGCCGACGACGTTGCCGTCATGCGCCACGTGACATTGCCCCTCGCCGCACCGGCCATGGCGTCCGGCGCGGTGGTCGCCTGGGCACGGGCGCTCGGCGAGTTCGGCGCCACGATCATGGTCGCGGGCAGCATCGCCGGCGCCACGCGCACCCTCCCCCTCTTCGTCTACAGCGCCTTCCAGACCAGCCTCGATGACGCCATCGCCGCCGCTGCCGTGCTCGTCGTGGCGGCGGTGGCGGTGCTGTTGACCGCTCGGCTGCTGCGAGTGCCGCTCGATCCCGATCTGGCGACGCGCTAGCGTTGGACCTCTGGGCGTGCCGGCTGGTGGGATCCGGCTGAGCGTGCGACCATGAGTGGTCCCATGACCGATCCGATCCAGCTGCCGGTGGTCGACACGCGGGCACGCCCCCTGCGCGACCTCCGCATCAGCGTCACCGACCGCTGCAACTTCCGCTGCACGTACTGCATGCCGCGCGAGGTGTTCGGCCCCGATCACGCCTTTTTGCCGCGCGACGAGATCCTCAGCTTCGAGGAGATCGAGCGGCTGACGCGCGCGTCCGTCGCCAACGGCGTGACGAAGGTGCGGCTCACCGGCGGCGAGCCGCTGGTGCGCAAGAACCTGGACCGATTGGTGGCGAGCCTGGCGACGATCGACGGCATCGGCGACCTGACGCTGACTACGAATGCCTCGCTGCTCGCTCCGCGCGCCGCGGCACTGGCGGCCGCCGGCCTGCAGCGGGTCACCGTCTCACTCGACGCACTCGACGACGCGACGTTCATGCGGATGAACGACGCGAAGGTGCCGGTGCAGCGCGTCCTCGATGGGATCGCCGCCGCCGAGGCGGCCGGGCTCGGACCGATCAAGATCAACGCCGTCATCCGGCGGGGCGTCAACGAGCACGCGATCCTCGCTCTCGCCGAGCACTTTCGTGGCAGCGGCACCACGGTGCGCTACATCGAATACATGGACGTTGGGCACTCGAACGGCTGGCGCATGGACGAGGTCGTCCCGGCCGCCGCCGTCATCGCCGCCATCGACGCCCGCTGGCCGCTCGAGCCGATCGACCCCGCCTACCGCGGCGAGGTTGCGCAGCGCTATCGGTACGTCGACGGTGCCGGCGAGGTCGGTGTCATCTCGAGCGTGACGCAGCCCTTCTGCGGCGACTGCACGCGGGCGCGCCTCTCGGCCGACGGCAGCCTCTACACCTGCCTTTTCGCGATGCGCGGCCACGATCTCCGGACCCTGATCCGCGGAGGCGCCAGCGACGACGAGCTGCGGGACGCGATCGCATCGGTCTGGCGGGTGCGCACCGACCGCTACAGCGAGCTGCGCTCGGATGCCACCGTCGAGCTGCCGAAGGTCGAGATGAGCTTCATCGGCGGCTGACGCCGCCGATGCGTCACGCGTGGATCGGCGCCTCACGATCCCGCAGCGGTCCGCCCGCGCGGCCGCGCTGGACGGCAAGCATCTCGGAGACGATGGCCCACGCGACCTCCTCCGGCCCATCCGCCCCCAGGTCCAGGCCGGCCGGCGCGTGGATCCGCGGCAGGGCGTCGTCCCGTCCCAGCTCGCGGAGGAGCTGCTCGGTGCGCTTCCGCGGTCCGAGCGCCCCGAAGTAGGCCCACGGCGCGTCCAGGAGCGCGGCGAGGTACTCGCCGTCGCGCAGGTAGTTATGCGTCATGAGCACGATCGATGTCCGCCCGTCGGGCGCGAACGCGGTCGCGATGGCGCGCGCGTCGACGTCGACGAAGGCGGACGCCTCCGGGAACCGATTGGCGCTGAGGAAGGCACGACGCATGTCGGCGACGATGACGCGCCACCCCATGGACGCCGCCAGCCGGACGAGCGGGATCGCATCGCGCCCGGCACCGATGACGAGAAGGCGGGGCGGCGGCTCGAGGCGCTCGGCATAGATCCGCGCGGCACCGTCGCCCGGGCCGAGCGACACGAGGACGGGCGCGCCGCTGCTCCGCGCCCGCCGCGCCACGGCCAGCAGCGCGGCGTCGTGACCCCCCATCGCGTCGACGAGTGCTCCGGTCAGCGAGTCACCGCGCAACTCTGCCTGGGCGCCGGCCGCCACGCCCGCGAACGCCTCCACCGCAACCAGTCGCACGCTGGCCTCGCGGCCCTCGACTCCAGTTCGGAATGCTTCGCCGGCGAGTCGCGCGTCGGCCTCCATGAAGACCTCGACGACGCCCTGGCAGCCCGTGCCGTAGCCCCAGATCTCTTCACCACCGACGGACATGTCGAATTCGACCACCGCGCACCGGCCGGTGACGATTGCTTCCCGAGCAGCGGTCGCCACATCGGCCTCCAGGCACCCTCCCGACAGCACCCCGGACGCCTCGTGGTGCGCGGGAATGATCATCCGCGCGCCCGGGCGCCGATAGTTCGAACCGCGCACGGCGACGATGGTTGCCAGCGCAACCGGCTCACCTGCGGCGGCGCAGGCGTCGATCCGCGCGAGATCGTCCGACAATAGGGCCATGCGCAGAGGATATCGGGGACGGCACCAACCGGCCATCCGTGCCACACGCACGGCGTTCCTTGACGCGTTGCGCTCCGCGCTGCCGGAGCTGCGGCTTCTCACCGACGTGGTGGATCGCGAGTCATATCGCCGCGACGAGACGGTGCATTTCGAGCCGGGGCTGCCGCTCGCTGTCGCGCTCCCCGGCGCCACGGACGAGGTGGCGGGCATCCTGCGGGTCGCGCATGCCCACGGCGTCCCGGTGGTCCCGCGCGGCGCGGGAAGCGGCCTCTCCGGTGGCAGTGCCGGGATCGACGGCGCGCTGACGATCGCGATGACGCGGATGAACCGGATCCTCGAGATCGACCCTGCCGACCGAATCGTGGTGACGCAGCCGGGCGTCATCAACGCGTCGCTGAAGGCGGCGGTCGCGGCCGAGGGACTCAGCTACGCACCTGATCCGGCGAGCTATGAGTTCTGCACCATCGGCGGCAACATCGGTACCAACGCGGGTGGCCTCTGCTGCGTGAAATATGGCGTGACGCGCGACGCCGTCGCGGGGTTGGAGGTTGTGCTCGCTGATGGAACCGTCATTCGCACCGGCGGGCGGAGCGTGAAGGACGTCGCCGGCTACGCCCTGACGCAGTTGTTCGTGGGCTCGCAGGGCACGCTCGGGATCGTCACCGAGGCGACGCTCCGCCTGACTCCCGCGCCGCCCCCGAAGCAGACGATGCTCGCCTTTTTCGCAACACTCGAGGCGGCCGGCGACGCGGTCGAGCGGATGACCGCCGCCGGCGTGGTCCCGTGCACGCTCGAGCTGATGGACCGATTCACCATCGCCGCGGTCGACGACTGGCACGCCCTGGGCCTCGACCGCGCGGCGGCGGCGCTCCTCCTGATTGAGACGGATTCACCGGGCGCGGCTGCCGAAGCCGAACTCGGCGTGGCCGAGGATGCGTGCTCGACTGCGGGCGCCACGCAGCTGGTACACGCCACTGACACGTCAGAGGCCGACTGGCTGCGCCAGGTTCGGCGCCTCGCCTATCGCGCCCTCGAACGCGTCGGGGTCGCTCGGATGGAGGACGTGGCCGTCCCGCGCTCGCACCTCGCCGAGCTGCTCGTTGAGATTGAGCGCCTCGCCGCGGCCCACGACGTGCGCTGCGGCACATTCGGCCACGCCGGCGACGGCAACCTGCACCCGACGTTCGTCTGGGACCGTGGCGACGCCGCCGCCGCGGAACGCGTCCAGGCCGCCTGCGAGGCGCTCTACCGCATCGCCCTCAGCCTCGGCGGTACCGTCACCGGCGAGCACGGAATCGGTGCTACTCGCCTCCCCTTCCTCGTCGAGCAGCATGGCCTGGCGGCGGTGGAGGTCATGCAGGCGATCAAGGTGGCGCTGGACCCGAAGGGCATCCTCAACCCGGGCCGCGCTGTCCCACCGCCGGCTCCCTAGTGCTTGCAGCCCACGGTGAAGCCGGACACCGCGGCCATGGAGAAGGGGCCACTGGATACCCTGTCGCTGTTGATGGTGAAGTCGA
>JBBRWZ010000058.1:0-13143 GCA_038248895.1 Candidatus Limnocylindria bacterium
GCCGCGACTCGACAACTGCGCGCGCGGCGACGCAGTAGCCGCGCGGATGGTCGCCCCAGCCGTTGATTCGTGCTCATCACGCATCGGTTGCGGAGCCCGTGGCCGGCTAACGCGCGTTCAGGCGCGCGGTTGACGAGTCGCCGGTCGCCGGGGCATCGCGCCTGGGCGGGCCGCGGCTTGGGGCCAACGGCACGGCCGCGGCCCGGGGCACTGGTAGCTGGGTGCAACCGCCGGAGGCCTGCACCCCAGCACGGTGACTCACACCATGCCAACAGCCGCCCCGACGCCCCGTTTGGCATGCGCCAGCCTGCAACCCGGCGCCGCACCGCCCGGTCGGTCACGGGGCGACACCATGCCGACCGCCTACCGCCAACCGCCATGCGGCGCCCGCCTGGGCTGGCATCGGTCCCGTGCCGACCTTCGACGACCGTGAGATCGATGCGGTGTTGGTGGACGACGGCGTGACGGTGACGATCGTGGCCGACCTCCCCGGGAGCGGCAGGACGCTCAGGACGCGGCTGCGGCCACGCAGCGGGCGCAGCGCCCGTAGAAATCAAGCCGCGCGTCATCGATCTTGAAGCCACTCTTTGCCTCGACCCGTTCCGCCACCGGTGCCACGAACGCCTCGTCAATCTCCTCCACCCGCCCGCATCCGACACACGAGAGGTGGTGGTGATGCTCCGGACGGCAGGCGATGTAGCCGTAGACGTGCCCGTCCTGCTCCAATCGCCGCGCCGCGCCGGCAGCCACGAGCGTCTCCAGCGTGCGGAAGACGGTTGCCCGGCCGAGCGACGGGTCGCTGCCGCGCAACGATTCCCAGAGCTCCTGTGCCGTCACCTGGCGCCGCGCCGCCTCGAGCGCCGCGGCGACCCGGACCCGCTGCGGCGTGACGCGCTCGCCGGCGTGCCGTAGCCGATCCGCCATCCGAGGGTCGTGCATCAGCCGCCACCGACCGTCCCGGCCCACACCGAGAAGAGGTAGATGGCGACGACGCCGACGAGCGTTGCGACGACGACCATTCGTGAGCGATCGGACCGATGCGCCTCGGGCAGCAGCTCGGCGGCGCCGATGTAGAGGAAGAAGCCGGCGAACGTGCCCAGCATTGCCCCGAGCGCCTCGTCGGGAAGCGGGAGGAGGAGGCCGACGATGACACCGATGACCGGCGCGACCGCCACGTAGCTCACCCACCGGTAGGCCTGTGCACGCGGGAAGCGGCTGGCGAGCAGGAGGCTGACGATGCCGATGCCGTCACTGAAGCGATGGATGATGACGACGGCGGCGATGACGAGGCCGAGTCCACCGCCCACCGCCAGGCTCGCCGCGAGCGCCACGCCGTCGAGGAAGCTGTGCAGGCTCATCCCGACCGCGCCAACCACGCCCACGTGCCGATGCGCCGCCTCGTCATGGCGCATCTCGGTGGCCGTCTCATGGCCCACGTGCAGTGCGGTCAGCTGCTCGATGGCGTAGAAGGCGAGGAAGCCGAACGCGGTGCTGATCATCGCCGCGTCGAGCGATCCGCCGAGGTGATCGATCGCCTCGGGGATGAGGTCGAAGAAGGCGGCTCCGATCCGGATTCCAGCACCCAGCGCAATGATGATGCCCACCTGGCGCGTCGCGCGCAGCGCGACGACGCCGCCCGCGAGGGCCGAGAAGAATGCCCCGGCTGAAACGAGGATGGCGGTGATCGGCACCGGCTGGCTCCCTTGGTCCGTGTGCTTCTAGATGAGATACAGTATCAGATGAGAAGAGGGCACCGCTGGGTGCGACGCGTCCCGTGGTACGATCCGCGCGAGCCGCGACGCCGCACCGGGGGCGATATGCGCCGCGCGCCACCGCGCCTGACGGGCGCGAGCGCGCGCCCTCCCGGAACCGATTCGAGCGAGCGCGGTCATCATTTGAGCCATTGGAGAACCGTTTGCCCCCAACCGATACCGCGGCCGCCGAGACGGCCGAGCGTGCCCGGCGCCCCAGGGCCCGGAAGCGCGCCACTGGCGCTCGCCCCGTTGACGAGCCGGCCGCCGACACCACCACTGACCTGACCGATTCGCCCCTCCTCGCCGAGGTCCTCGCCCGCTCCAGCCAGTACCGCTTCGGCGACGTGGAGGTGCCCGTCACCGTCGCGCGCGCCCTCGAGCAGATGGGTTATGTCACACCGACCGAGGTTCAGTCGCGCGCAATCCCGCCGCTGCGCGGCGGCGACGACCTCATCGGGCAGGCGCAGACCGGCACCGGCAAGACGGCCGCCTTCGGCATCCCCATCGTCGAGAAGATCGATCCGTCGGCGAGCTGGGTCCAGGCGCTCGTCCTCACGCCGACCCGTGAGCTGTGCGTCCAGGTCGCGGAGGAGATCGAGAAGCTCGGTCGCTTCCGCAACGTGCACACCGTCGCGATCTACGGCGGCTCGAGCATGGACCGTCAGATCACCGGTCTCAAGCGCGGGGCGCAGGTGGTGGTCGGCACGCCGGGACGGGTGCTCGACCTCATCCGCCGCGGCGAGCTGCGTCTCGATCGGGTCAACACCGTCATCCTCGACGAGGCGGATCGGATGCTCGACATGGGCTTCATCGTCGACGTGGAGACGATCCTGGCCCGCTGCCCGCGCGACCGGCAGACGGCTCTCTTCAGCGCCACCATGCCGTACGCCATCCTCCGCATCTGCGATCGGTTCATGAAGCGCAACGCGACCCGCGTCAGCGTCAAGCCGGAGCAGCGCACCGTCGAGACCGTGCGCCAGTTGGTCGTCTTCGTCGCCGAGCGCGACAAGGTGGCGGCGCTGCTCGAGCTGACCAAGGAGTTCAAGGTGGACCGGCTGCTCGTCTTTCGCCACACGCAGATCGGCGTCGATCGGCTGACCGCCACCCTCAAGCGCCGCAGCCGGAACGTGGCCGCCCTTCACGGCGGGCTGTCACAGCGCGAGCGCGACCGAACGCTGGCCGAGTTCAAGGCGGGCGAGGTGCAGTACCTCGTCGCCACCAACGTGGCCAGTCGCGGCCTTGACATCACCGACCTGCCGTACGTCCTCAACTACGACATTCCCGAGGATGCGGACACCTACGTCCACCGCGTCGGGCGCACCGCACGCGCCGGCAAGCAGGGGACCGCCATCACGTTCGTCGGCGAATGGGACATCGATGTCTGGGACCAGATGCGCGAGTCGGTGGGCGCAACGGTGGAGGAGCGTCAGCTCGACCTCTACGCGGCCGGGCGCGGCTGAACCGAATCGGGCACTGCCGGGGTACCGTACGCGCCATGCCAGCCGACGAGCGCCCGCCAGCAATCACGCCGCAGGTCGCGTCGAACGACTACGCCGTCATCTCCAGCGTGGAGTGGCTCTACGAGCCGTGCTGGAACGGTGACCGCCTCATCGCCCGCATCGCCCCCGGATCGGTCCAGCTGACCGATCGGGAGGGGGAGCAGGTGGAGCTGCACGAGCTCACCTCGGTGCTGCCCGCGGCCGTCGACGCCAGCGTGGCAGTGCTCGACGGCGTCTGGACGGCCCAGCCATTCATCGGCGTCGGCAGCGCTGCCGCCCATCTCGCAGAGGCGATCGAGGAAGAGGGGCTCGCCGACGACGTTCCCGATCCGCGGACGACGGAGCGGGCGCGAGCCTTCATCGCCATCGACCTGCTGCAGCTCGACGACGAGCCGCTCCATGACGTCCCGTACCTGGAGCGCCGGCGCCTCCTCGAGTCGGTGGTGACGGAGACCTCCCAGGTGCGCGTGACACCATCGGTCACCCGCCCGGTCGAGCACTGGGTCGCGGCATGGCGCACCGCTGGCTTCACGCATCACGTCGCGAAACACCAGAACGGCCGCTACCGGCCCGGCGAACGGACCGATGACTGGATCCGCATCTCGAACGAGGCGGAGGCGCCGCCCACCATCTTCTCGCGCCTCTTCGGTGCTCGGCCGCGCAAGGTGCGACATATCACCGACCGCCCTCGACGCCGCTGACGAGCCATCCCCGAAGGCGGTGACAGATCGATGTGATCGCGCGCGAAGCGTGCTTCGGGTGCAGTTCCGGGGACAAGTCGGCGCCTGCGCTGCACGAGGCGCGCGGCCCGGCGTCGGTCACGCTCATCCAGCGCCGATTGATCAGCGAAACCGCGCACAGAGCCGCCGTCCGGTGCCATTGCGCCGATGGATCAGCGACCGGGCCCGCGGCGACGGTCCGCCGCTGACAGATCGGCGTGATCGCGTGCGAAGGGCGCTTCGGGCGCTGTTCCGGTGACACGTCGGCGGCCGGACCGCACGAGGCGCGCGGCTGGGCATCGGTCACGCTCGCCCGGCGCCTCCTGATCGGCGGAACTGCACGTGGAACCGGCGTCCGGCGCGATCGCGCTGACCGGTCGCCAGAAGGGGCCTGCCCCGACCTCGCCGCGTGGGCGCCGTGCTACCCTTGACGCACTCCCCGAGCGCACTCTCCCCGAGCGCACGCCGACGAGCGCACGCCGAACGCAGCCGCGAGGAGGCCACCGCTGACATCCCACACGCCGGCCCTACCCGACTCGGCGCTTGACGAGCAGGCGCTCGCCGAGGTGCGACGCGTGGGCAGCGCCGACCTGATGGTGGGAATCCCGAGTTTCGGCAACGCCGAGACGATCGGCTACGTGGTGCGTGCCGCGACCGCCGGCATGGTGCAGTACTTCCCCGACCTGAAGCCGATCCTCGTCAACTCGGACGGTGGCTCGCCCGACGACACGCCCCGGGTCGCAATCAGCACCGAGAGCCCCGACTACATCGAGAAGATCATCCTCGTCAGCCCGCGGCACAAGCTGCAGCGGATCAGCTTCACGTACCAGGGCACGAGCGGAAAGGGGACCGCGGTGCGCGCCCTGTTCGAGGTCGCGCGCGAGCTCAAGGTGAAGGCGATGGTGATGGTCGACTCCGACCTGCGCTCCATCGTCCCGGAGTGGGTGGAGCTCCTGGCCGGACCGATCCTCAAGGGTGGCTACGACTTCGTGGCGCCGCTCTACAGCCGCTACAAGTACGACGGCACCATCACCAACAACATCAGCTACCCGCTGACCCGCGCCCTGTACGGCACCCGGATCCGCCAGCCGATCGGCGGCGACTTCGCGGTCAGCGGCGACCTCGTCAGCCGCTACCTGGAGCTCGACACGTTCGACGAGCTGACGGCGCGCTTCGGGATCGACATCTGGATGACGCACTCGGCGATCAACGAGGGCTTCGCGGTGTGCCAGGCACGGCTTGGCGCGAAGATCCACGACGCGAAGGATCCCGCGTCCGACCTCGGACCGATGTTCCGGCAGGTTGTCGGCACCCTCTTCCGGCTGGCCGGGCACTACGAGGACCGATGGCTGCGCGTCCGCGGCTCGCACCCGATCCCGGAGTACGGTTTCGAGCGGGTCGTCGCGCCGGAGGAGATCAGCGTCAACCACGCCAAGCTGATCGACCACCTCGACCAGGCGCGGCTGACCCAGCGCGAGACGTGGGCGGAGATGCTGGCCGATGAGCAGCTCGAGCGGGTGATGTCGCTCGAGATCGGCGAGGACCCGGCCGCGTTCCATTTCCCGGCCGAACTGTGGGTGCGCTGCCTGTACGACACGCTGGTCGCGTTCCACCGGCCCGGCATCGACCGCGAGCGTGTCCTCGCCGCGCTGACACCGCTCTACTTCGGCCGCACCGCCGGCTTCATCAGCCAGACGCTCGAGATGACGACCGACCAGGCCGAGCGCGTTGTGAATGACCAGGCCCTCGAGTTCGAGGAGCTCAAGCCGTATCTCGCGGCACGCTGGCGGGCGATGCGCGCGGAGTCGACCGCCGACTGATGGCGCCCCGTCGGCGCGGCCCATACCGCATCCTCCTGCCCCTCGCCAACCCGCGGACCGCCCGTGACCTCGTCCGCATCGGGTCGGGGATCGCCGGTGGACGGCCGACGGAGATGACGGCGCTCGGCATCGTGGAGGTGCCGGAGGGCGTCAGCCTCTCCGAGGGCGCCCACCAGGCGCGGACCTCGCGTCGCCTCCTCCAACGCGTGCTCGACTTCGGCGACGAGGAGGGCGTCGAGATCCGCACCATGGTCCGCATCGGTCGCCGCGCGTCGGATGGGGTGATCGAAGCGGTCAGCGAGGAGGGCACCGACCTCGTCATCTTCGGCTGGGGTGGGCCGCCGACGCCCGCCAGGGCCGCTCGCGCGGAGGCGGAGGCGACCGAGGCGCTCCTCGCCGGCGTCGAGCCACGGCCGCCATCGGTCTTCACACCGACCATCGACGCGGTCGTCCGCGAGTCGCCGTGCGACATCGCGGTGGTCAAGCAGCGTGGGCTCGACCAGGTGGCGTCGATCCTCGTGCCGGTGCGCGGCGGGCCCCATGCCGAGCTGGCGATCCGGCTGGCGCGCGACCTGGGCAAGCGTTTCGGGGCCCAGGTCGTCGTCATGCACATCGTCCCGAAGGGCATCGGGGAGCGTGCGATCACCCGCGAGCAGGCTGCCCTCGACACATTTGTCAGGGAGCACGGCGGTGGGAAGCGCGTGAAAGGGCTGCTTCGCGAGGGCGCCAGCGTCCGCACCACCATCATCCGCGAGGCGGCGCACCACAACCTGGTGGTGATGGGCGCCGGCACGCAGCCTGCCGACACGGTCGACGGTGGACGCTACCTCTTCGGCTCCGTGCCGGAGGCAGTTGTCAGCAAGGCGCGCTCGACCGTCATCGTCGTCAAGACCAAGCAGACGTTCGGCACCGCCACGTTCGAGGAGCTGCGCGCCGCGGAGGGGACGCTGGCGCACGCGGATGCCTTCGCGGAGCGCAGCCAGGCGCTTCCCTCGGTGGTCGACAAGTGGTTCGCCGAGAACACCTTCCACGCCAGCGAGTTCAGCGACATCCGCAAGCTGGTGGCGCTCAAGGAGCGCGCCGGCGTGACGGTGAGCGTCGGGCTGCCGACGTTGAACGAGGAGAAGACGATCGGTCTCGTCATCAAGCGTGTGAAGTCCGCCCTGATGGATCGCTTCCCCCTCATCGACCAGCTGGTCGTGGTCGACAGTGACAGCGAGGACCGGACCGTCGAGATCGCGACCGAGCTCGGCGTCCCGGTGCATCGCCATGCGGAGATCCTGCCCGAGCTCGGCAGCCACCGTGGCAAGGGCGAGGCGCTCTGGAAGTCGCTCCACGTGCTCGACGGCGACATCGTCGCCTGGATCGACACCGATATCAGCAACATCCAGCCGCGGTTCGTGTATGGCCTCCTGGGGCCGCTGCTGCGCGAGCCGCGGATCCAGTACGTGAAGGGCTTCTACCAGCGCCCCATCCGGCAGGGCGACAAGCTCGTGTCGGAAGGCGGGGGACGGGTCACCGAGCTGATGGCGCGACCACTCATCAACCTCTTCTTCCCCGAGCTGTCGGGGATGATCCAGCCACTCTCCGGGGAGTACGCCGGGCGGCGCGCGCTGCTCGAGAGCGTCCCGTTCTTCACCGGCTACGCCGTCGAGATCGGTCTGCTGATCGACATCATCGAGGCGCACGGACTGCGGTCGATCGGCCAGGTGGACCTCGAGCGGCGCATCCACCGCAACCAGCCGCTCGGCAACCTGTCGCAGATGTCGTACGTGATCCTCGCCGCCGCGATCCGCAAGCTCGAGGAGCGGCACCGCATCGAGCTGCTCACCGAGGTCGGCCGTGGCATGAAGGTCATCACCCAGGAGAAGGACCGATTCAGTCTGAACGTGCGCGAGATCGGCGACGAGCTGCGACCGCCGATCCGCACCATCCCGGCCTACCTGGAGCGGCGCAAGGAGCTCAAGGGCTGAGCCGTGCCTGATCCCCTGGAGGCGTTGCCTGGCGGCGCCTAGCGTCCGAAGCCATTCTGCCAAATTGCTCCCTCGGTGTGCGCTTGACCAAGGCGGCGCGTGCCGATGGTCTAACGCTCGCGGCACGCGCATTAGCGGGCCGCCCACAGCATTCGCAGCCCGACCCGGGTCCGCTCACGCTCACGCTCACCGCGTTGGCCCGCCATCCTGCGCGGCTCACCGGCTAATGCGAACCGTGGCGGCAATTGACCGGCCGCGACCCATGAATCGTCGGTTTGACACCAGGCCACCCGCCGGAGCGATGGGGTCGCCGATTCATCGGTGTGCCAAGCGCCTGGAGCGGTCCGCAGGGCGCGCTGGGCGTCGTCCAGACCGATGAATCGAAGAGGCGACGCCGCGCGGACCCGCCAGGCGTCAATCCAACCATTCATCGGGGAGGCGGGTGGTCCCGTGACCGGCGGACCACCGCTATCCTTGAGAGGTGACCAGAACCCTCCACGTCCTCGTTGCGCCGGACTCGTACGGCGGTGCCCTCGACTCGGTGGGCGTGGCGCGCGCCATCGCCGCGGGCTGGTCACGCGTCCGTCCGGACGACGTGGTCGACACCCGGCCCATGGCCGACGGGGGCGAGGGAACGCTCGCCGCGGTGCGCGAGGCACTGGGCGACGCGGCCGAGGTGCGGATGCTCGAGACGACTGACGCGCTCGGACGACGCATCGAGGCAACCTGGCTCCTGGTCGATGAGGGCCGCGGAGCATTCATCGAGATGGCCGCCGCTTCGGGCCTGGCGCGGCTGGCGGTCGAGGAGCGCACGCCGGAGAGCGCCCGCCGCGGCACCTCGCGCGGCACCGGGGAGCTCATCCTGGCCGCGCTCGACGCCGGCGCCGAGAAGATCACGATTGGTCTCGGCGGGAGCGCCACCAACGAAGGCGGCACCGGCATCCTCCGCGCCCTGGGCATGCGCCTCCTCGACGTGCGCGGCACGGAGATCCCCGAGGGCGGCGCAGCGCTGGCCCAGCTCGATCGGATCGATGCATCCGGGCTCGACTCCCGCCTCGGCAGCGTCCAGCTCACCATCGCCAGCGACGTCACCAATCCGCTCTGCGGACCGCGCGGCGCGGCCGCGACGTACGGGCCGCAGAAGGGCGCGGACCCGGCGAGCGTCGCCGAGCTCGACGCTGCCCTCGCCACATTCGGGCGCGCCATCGAGGCCGCGACCGGCCGACTGGTGGCGGACCTGCCCGGTGCGGGAGCGGCCGGCGGTGCCGGAGCGGCGTTCCTGGGCTTCACCCGCGCCGTCGTGCGGCCCGGCGTCGAGGTCGTGGCGGAGCTGGTGGGCCTCGCCGGTGCGCTCGAGACGGCCGACCTCGTCATCACCGGCGAGGGTCGGGCGGACGAGCAGACGCTCGCGGGGAAGGCGGCAATGGGCGTCGCCACGCTCGCCCGCCCGCGTCGAACGCCGGTCATCCTCCTCGCCGGCGGCCTGGGCACCGGTGCCGAGGCGCTCGACGCGGCGATGGCGCTGTCGCTGGTGCAGCCCATTCCCGACCGACCGATGGAGCTCGGCGCCGCGATGGCCGACACCGAGCGCCTGGTCGCCAACGCGGCCGCGCGCATGGCGCGCGCGATCGGTATCGGTCAGTCGCTCGCGCGCTGACGACGTAACCTGATGCCGCGCCGCGGGCCGAGCCCGCAGAAGCTCGCCGCCGACCGGCGCCGGCGGCGCCGCCTTGCCGACGTGGTCCTCGAGCGGCTCGGTGAGCGCTACGACCATCCGACATGGGCGGGACCACGCGTCGACACCGTCAGCGAGCTGATCCTCACCATCCTTTCGCAGAACACCGCCGACACGAACTCGTTCCGCGCCTTCACCGCCTTGCGGGACCGATACGCATCGTGGGACGACGTGCTCGCCAGCCCCACCGACGAGCTGGAGGAGGTGCTGCGGCCCGGTGGTTTGGCACCCACGAAGTCGCGCCGCATCCAGCACGTCCTCGCCGAGGTCCACGACACGACGGTGGGCACGTGGGACCTGGGGTTCCTGGGCGAGTGGCCGCTCGAGGAGGCGCGGGCGTGGCTGCTGGGGCTAGAGGGGATCGGTCGCAAGACGGCCTCCATCATTCTCCTCTTCAACTTCGGGCGGCCGGCGATGCCGGTCGACACGCACGTGCACCGCGTCACCTCGCGCCTCGGGCTGCTGCCGCCGAAGACGCCGCTCGACCGTGCCCACGACCTGCTCGAGGCGGCGCTCGCCCCGGACGAGATGTACCCGTTTCACGTGGAGACGATTCGCCACGGTCGGGACACCTGCCGCGCGCCCAGACCGATCTGCGCCCTCTGCCCGCTGACCGATGTGTGCGCCTACTACCCCCGGGCGGTCAAGGGCAAGGCGCCCATGGCTCCCGTCCCGCGCCGCGCCGCGGCCGCCGAGCGCCAGTTCCACGACGAGCTGCTCCACGGCTGGCTCCCGCCGGAGCGGTGATCCGACCGGTAATCCGCAGCGCGCCGATGCGCGTGTCCCAAACGGGGCCGGTGCCCGAATTCCGCGCATCCCGACCGAGAATGGCCACGATCCACGGTCGTGCCGAGCGTGGCGTGCCCGGAAACACGACCTGGCGACCGAAGGGCTGATCCGTCCTCGGTCCGGATGCGCGAATGCCGGGCATGCCGCAGCGCGAGGAACCATCGGGCGCCTGTCGGTGTAGAACCGATGCGTGGCGAACCCGAACTCGGCAGCGACCGATGACGAGCTGATCGCGGCGGCCGCCGATGGCAGCGACGTGGCCTTCGCGTCGCTCGTCGATCGGCACGCCGACGCCGCGTTTCGCGCGGCGTGGCTCGTGCTGCGAGACACGGATGACGCACGCGACGCCGTCCAGGAGGCGATCATCAGCATCCACCGCTCCCTCTATCGCTTCCGGCGCGGTGAGCCGTTTCGTCCGTGGCTGCTGCGCATCGTCGGCAACCGTGCGCGCAACCACCTCCGTGCCGCGGGGCGCCGTGGGCGCGCGACCGGGCGTGCTGCCGCCGAACCGATGCGCGCGGCGGCCTCGCCGTCGCCCGAGGCGATGGCGCTCCACCTCGAACGACGGCAGGCGGTGTTGGCGGCAATCGAGGAGCTCGGCCGCGATGACCGCGTGGTCATTGGTGCGCGTTACTTCGCCGAGCTCAGCGAGGCGGAGACGGCGGCGCTCCTCGGCGTGGCCCGCGGCACGGTGAAGTCGCGCCTCTCCCGCGCCCGTGCCCGGCTCCGCGAACAGCTGACGAGAGCGGGCGTGGAGGTGACGGATGCATGATCGACGCCTCGATGACGCGGCGCTGGATCGGCTCCTCGCCGATGCGAGCCACGGATTCGCGTTCCCGCCGACGCCGACGTTCGCGCTTCCCGCGCGACGCGCATCGGCGTCGCGGCGGCTCGTCGTGGCCCTGGCGCTCGGTATCCTCGTCGCGCTCGCCGCGGCGAGCGTCGCGGCCGGGGCTCTCGGCATCGGTCCGCTGCGCGTGATCTTCACGGACCAGCCGCCGGAGCAGCTCGCCCCACCCGCGTCGGCATCACGGCTTGCCCTCGGGCGCCTGACGACCCTGATGGATCCAGCCATTGGCGTCCCGCTGCTGGCGCCACCCGATCTCGACGTGCCCCAGGCATACGTGTCGGCGGACGGCGCGCGCGCATCGCTCGTCTGGGGGTCGACCGCGGAGCTGCCGCCGGCCGGAGCGAGCAACATCGGTCTGCTCGTGATGGCGATCTCGGGCGACATGGATCGGGCCTGGCTCGAGAAGCTGGTCGATGCCGGCCTCGTCACGATCGAGGACGTGACGGTCCGCGGCGAGCCGGGACTCTGGATCCACGGGCCGCACGTGCTGCGCTTCCGTCACGCCGGCGCGGATGGCGACGAGGCGTCGCGGCTCGTCGGGGACGCACTCGTCTGGAGCGACGGGACGACGCTGTACCGGGTCGAGTCAGGCCTGGGGCGCGACGCGACCATCGCGCTGGCCGACGGGATGATGCCGGTTCGCCGCTGACGGCAAGGAACCGCGCCGGCTTCCCCGGGGTACCGCTCACAGACACCACCCGTAGCGGAGCTCCACCACCCATGCGTCACCTCGCTGTAGCCATGCGCGGCCTCGTCATCGCCACCGCGCTCGCCGCCCTCGCCGCCCCGGCTGTCCTCGCCGGTGGCTGGGCCACCTTCGTCCCCGACGCCGCGTCGCTCGAAGGTTTCGAGCCCGGCGTGCCGCACGACGTCACCCTGACGCTCCTCCAGCACGGGAAGACACCACTGGACTCGGGCAGCGTCACCCTCGCCTTCGCCGCTCCCGGCCAGCCGACCGTGGATGCCACCGCCAGGTCGCTGGGTGGCGGCCGTTGGGTCGCCAGCGTCACGCTCCCGGCCGCCGGTGCGTGGGCGCTGACGGCGCGGCACTCGGATCTCACGATCGACGATGCCTCGATCTACGACGTGACCGTGAGCGCCGGATCGGCGACGACAGCAGGTCCGGGGCTCGGCGTGGCGCCCATCGCCGCACTCGTGACCGTGCTGCTGCTCGCCGTGCTGCTCGGCGCGTTGGGTATCACCCGCCTGGCGCGCTCGCCGTCCGGAACCACCGCCTGACCGGCCGCGCCGATGGTGCCCTTCGGCGGGCGCGTCCCGGGGGAGCAGTCCGTCGCCGTCCCCACCCGTACCGCTGCCTGGAATTTGCGCATCCCGACCGAAAAGCCGATGTCGCTCGGCGTGTCTCCCCGTGACGTGCCCCGAATTGCAATCAAGCGACCGAATTCAGGCGTGTCCTCGGTCCGGATGCGCAGATCGCGGGCACATCGGGAAGGGAGCGGCTCGGTGGCCGTGCCACGGGGCGGTGCTAGAATCGCGCCTCGCGACCGCGCCGAAGTAGCTCAGGGGTAGAGCATCGGTTTCGTAAACCGACGGTCGTGGGTTCGAATCCCACCTTCGGCTCCACACACTCGAGCGCGAATCGCCCCTGCGAAGCCGACCGAACTGGCTTGCGCACATAGGCTTGACGCCCGCGTTGACCCCCCGCCGCTCCTTCGACACGCCCCAAGACGGTCAGTGTGTTACCCGCCAGGCGAGACAGTGACTTCCCCATCTCCCGCCCGGTCGAGCTTGAGCGGGAGCTGCTCGACGCCCTTGATCGCCGTCTCGACGCAGATCCATCTCGAGGAACCCGGAGGACCCCCGTCGGGATGTAGATTCGATACCGCTCCCGACCGGTTATCTCGGTTGGTGTCCCTAGAGTTGGTGTAACAGCGGATCGGCCGACGAAGCAGTCGGCCACCGAGTCATTCTCACGACGTTGGAGTAGGTACCGACGTCGAAAGAGGTGAACCCGATGGCCGATGACAGGATGGCCGCCCTGGA
>JBBRWZ010000059.1:0-13130 GCA_038248895.1 Candidatus Limnocylindria bacterium
GAAAGCGACGCCCCCGACCGCCCGAGCGAATCCTTCACCTCGTCCCACAGCGCCGCCTGGCGCAGCGAGCGCTCGACCAGCTCGTCCGTCTGCGGCCGTCCTCGCACCAGGCCGTTGAAGCGCGCCGGCGCGGCGACGTTGTCGTAGATCGACATGGTCGGGAACGGGTTCGGCTGCTGGAAGACCATCCCGATCGTGCGGCGGACCGCCGCCGGCTCGATGTCACGGGCGTAGAGATCAACACCATTGAATGTCACCGACCCGGTGATGCGGGCATCCGGAACGACCTCCAGCATGCGATTCAGCGCCCGCAGGACGGTGCTCTTGCCACTCCCGGACGGACCGATGATGGCCGTGATCGCTCGCTGCTTGGCATCGAACGAGACGTCATCGACCGCCAGCTTCTCGCCGTAGTAGGCGGAGAGGTTCTGTACCTCGATCGCGGCGTCCCGCTGGGCGAGCTCCGTGGTGGCCTCCTCGGTCTGCGTCGTCTCCCGGGGGTGGACGCCCACCGGGATGCCGATGGTACCCGCGTCGGCGGTCTGCATCCGGTCCTCCATCAGCGGCGGCTCGTCGGCAGCGCCGTGCGTCCCGCCAGCCAGCGTCCGAGCACGTTGAAGAGCAGCACCATCGCCACCAGCGTCAGGCCGGCGGCCCAGGCGCGCTCGCGGGCGGCCGGAAAGCCGATGTTCAGCGCATTCTGGAACATGTAAAGCGGCAGGGCGCTCATCGGGCGGCTGATGTCGGTCGAGACGAAGTTGCTGCCGAGCGCGGTGAAGATGAGCGGTGCCGTCTCGCCGACGGCGCGCGAGACGGCCAGGACGATGCCCGTCATGATCCCGGTCGCAACGGTCGGGATGTACACCTGCGCGACTGCCCGCCAGCGCGGCATGCCCAGGGCCATCGTGCCTTCGCGCAGCCGGCGAGGGACGATCTTGAACATCTCCTCGGAGGTCCGCGCGATGATCGGCAGCATGATGATCGATAGCGCGATCGCGCCCGCGAGGCCGGAGAACGTGCCCATGGTGAGCACCACCAGCGAGTAGACGAAGAGACCGATGACGATCGACGGGATGCCGGCCACCAGGTCGACGGCGGTGCGCACGGCGATCGCGAGCCGACCGGCCCGGTACTCGACCACGTAGAGCGCGACGGCGATCCCTAGCGGTGCCGCGATGATGAGCGCCAGCCCGGTCATGAGCAGCGTCCCGATGATGGCGTGCAGCGCCCCGCCGCCCGCCGTGGTCACGCCGCGCGGCGCCTCCACCAAAAAGGCGGGGGTCCAGGCTTTCAGCCCCTCCACCACCAGGAAACCGATGACCGCGGCGAGGGGAATGATGGCCACGATGCCGGCCAGCGCGCAGACGGCCAGGATGACGCGATCCGTGGTGCGTCGGCGAGCGGCCGTCCCGCGCAGGCGCGTGGCCGTGTCAGCGGACATCGGCTCCTCCGGCCTGACGCTCGAACCGCCCAACGACGACGCGGGCCAGCACGTTGACGCCGAACGAGAGGACGAAGAGAACGATGCCCAACGCCACCAGCGCCTCGCGGTGGAAGGCGCCGGTTGCCTCCGCGAACTGGGCGGCGATGACCGAGGGCAGCGTCGAGCCCGGCGAGAAGATCGAGGCGTTTACCTCGGACAGGTTGCCGATCACGAACAGGACGGCAATCGTCTCGCCGATGGCACGCGACAGCCCCAGGATGATCCCGGCGAAGACGCCACCGCGCGCAAACGGCAGCACGACATGGCGAATCGTCTCCCAGTGCGTGGCGCCGAGGGCGAGGGCCGCCTCGCGCTGGAGCCGGGGCGTGGCCGCGATCGAGTCGCGCGCCACCGAGGTGACGATCGGCAGGATCATGATCGCCAGGATCACGCCGGCAACCAGGTAGCTCGGGCCCGGGGCGGGGCCCGCGAACGGCGGGAGGGCACCGAGTGCCGAACCGGCGATGCCATCCTGGACGGGACGGACGAGCGGCACGAGCACCGTGATGCCCCAGAACCCGTAGACCACCGATGGAATCGCGGCGAGGAGCTCGATCGCATACGAGAACGGGCCCCCGATGCGGCGCGGCAGGTATTCGTTGATAAGGAGGGCGGCGCCGAGCGCCAGCGGGACGGCAATGACGAGGGCCAGCAGCGACGTCACGAGCGTGCCGTACAGGAATGGCAGTGCTCCGAAGACGACGCTCGCCGGCGCCCAGCGCTGGCCCACCAGGAAGTCCCAGACCGATGTGACCTGCAGCAGGTCAGCGGAGCGCGTGATGGTGTCGAGCAGCATCAGCGCCACTGCGGCGAGCGCGGCGAGCGACAGGAGGCGAACGGACCACGCCAGGACCGGATCACCCGGGCCGAGGTGCCGCCGGCGGATGAGCTCGCTCGGGCTCGGGCTCGTCGTGGGTGGGGTCATGTGGGATGCAGTGTACGAACGGTCACGGTCGACTCGGGTCCGTCAGTAGAGGCTGTCGACGACCGGCGTCCCATCCCACGTGATGGTGCCGATCTTGGCGAGCGCCGCCTCACGCAGCTGGTCCGGCAGCGTGGCGTAGTCGAGGCCCTCGGCGGCATCGCCGCCGTCGTTCAGGGCCCACAGGAGGAAGTGGACCACGGCCTGCGCCTGTCCCTCGTCCGGCGCGACCTTGTCCTGCTCCTGGTACACCAGGATCCAGGTCGCGGCCGTGATCGGGTACGCGTCCTCGACCTCGCTGCCCGACGCGGTGAACGTCAGGTCCTCGGGGATGGTGTCGAAGTTCGCGGCAGCCGAGACGCTCGCGAGGGTCGGCTCGATGAAGTTGCCCGCCGCGTTCTCGACATTGCCATACGGGATCTCGTTCTGGACCCCGTAGGCGAGCTCGATGTAGCCGACCGCGCCCGGGGTGGTGGTGATGGTCGAGGCGACACCGGGGTTGCCCTGGCCCCCGAGCCCCACCGGCCACTCGATCTCCTTGCCCTTGCACCGCTCCGCGCCGAGCGCGCTCTTCCAGGAATCGCTCACCGAGCAGAGCCACGTCGTGAAGGCACTGGTCGTGCCCGAGCCGTCATTGCGGTGGACAACGGTGATCGCCTGGTCCGGGAGGCCCGCGTTGTCCTCGGCCAGCGCCGGGTCGTTCCAGTTGGTGATCTCGCCGGTGAAGATTCTGCCGATGACGTCCGACGTGAAGTTGATCGTGTCGACGCCCTCGAGGTTGTACGCCATCACGACGGCGCCGAAGACGGTCGGGATGTGGATGACCTCGGTCCCATTCGCGTCGGCGGCGGCCTGGCGCTCCTCGTCCTTCATCGGTGCATCGGAGCCGGCAAAGGCGACGACGTTGTCGGTGATGTCGGCGATGCCCTGGCCGGAGCCGCCGCCGGTATACGAGATTTGGATCCCGGTCTGGTTCGCGTAGTCCTGGGCCCACGTCTCGTAGACCGGCTGCGGGAACGTGGCACCCGACGCGGTGATGGGCGTGCCGTAGTCAGGCGCCGATGGGACCTGGTCGAGGTCGACGACGCCGGCGGCCTGCGAGCTGTCTGGCGTCGTCGGGGACGCCGACGAGCCGCCGCTCGAGCACGCGCCGAGCGTGACGCCGAGGGCCAGGGCGATGGCAGCGGCCGGTCGCCAGGTGAGTCGGTCGAGATGCAATCGATGCTCCTTCGTACTGTCCGATCTGCGTCGAGGCACGTCGCGTCGGCGCGCCATGTCGAGCAATGTCCACACGGAGCATCAGGGGTGCGCCACAACGCTGGCCCAAGGCAACGTCAAGGGAGCGTCAAACATCGGCGCCGCCGGAGCGCGGGACGCCCGGCGGAGTCAGCCGAGGATCGGCCTGAGCACCAAAAAGGCCGCGGCGGCGGCCAGGCCGGCGGCAGGCAGGGTGAGGACCCAGGCGATGACGATGCTGCGGGCGACCCCCCAGCGAACCGCGGAGAGCCGGCCGGTGGAGCCGACACCCATGATCGCCGAGCTGATGACGTGGGTGGTGCTGACCGGCATCCCGAAATGCGAGGCGCCGAAGATGATGGTGGCGGCCGTCGTCTCGGCGGCGAAGCCGTGCACCGGGTCGAGCTTGACCACCTTGCTGCCCATCGTCTTGATGATTCGCCAGCCGCCGGCCGCCGTGCCGAGGCTGATCGCCGACGCGGCGAGCACGATCACCCACAGCGGCACCTTGAAATCGGGGATCACCCCGGCGGTGACGAGCGCCAGCGTCATGATGCCCATCGTCTTCTGCGCGTCGTTGCTGCCGTGGCTGAAGGCCATGTACGCCGCCGACAGGATCTGGAGGCGCCGGAATCGGTCGTTCATGCGCTTCGGGTTGGCTCGTCGGAAGACGTTGAAGATGAGCGCGAGCAGCAGGTAGCCGATGAAGAAGCCGGCGATCGGCGAGCCGATCAGCGGGACGAGCACCTTGTTCACGATCCCGTCCATCTGCCAGGCGCCGAACCCGCCGGAGATCGCCACCGCCCCGAGCAGCCCGCCGATGAGGGCGTGGCTTGACGACGACGGGATCCCGAGCCGCCAGGTGAGGAGGTTCCAGATGATGGCGCCGATGAGGGCGGCCGCGATGACGGTCTGGCTCTCGAACTGGGCGCTGATGAGGCCGTTGCCGATGGTCTTGGCGACTTCCGTGCCGGTCAGCGCCCCCGCGAAGTTGGCGACCGCGCTCATGAGGATCGCCCAGTGCGGCTTGATGGCACGCGTGCTGACGCTGGTCGCGATCGCGTTGGCGGTGTCGTGGAAGCCGTTGATGTAGTCGAAGATGACTGCCAGGGCGAGGACGGCGACGAGCGCGAGGGTGAGCCCCTCAGGCATGCTTGACCACGATGCCCTCGATCACGTTGGCGGCATCCTCACAGGCGTCGATCGCCTGCTCCAGCAGGTCGTAGACGTCCTTCCACTTGAGCACCTCCATCGCGTCCTGCCCGTTCTTGAACAGGGCCGCGACGACCGAGCGACCGATGCGGTCACCCTCGTTCTCGAGCCGATGCACCTCGATCCAGTGCGGCTCTACGCCCTCGAAGCGGGAGAGCTTGGTGAGGGCGCGCTGCAGCTCCTCGCACTGCCGCACGATGATCACCGCCAGCTCGATGGTCTCCGGTGTGGGCGCCTCGATCCCGTAGAGGAGGCACGTGTCGGCGATCTCCTCGATGAGGTCGATGACGTCATCGAGCCGCGAGATGAGGTCGTGGATGTCCTCGCGGTCGATGGGCGTCACGAACGTCGAGTTCACCCGCTGACCGATCTCGTGGCTCAGCTGGTCGCCGCGGTGCTCGGCGTCCCGCAGCTGGCTGGCGAGGCGCTCGCGGTCGCCGTAGTTGCGGAAGAGCTGCTCGAGGATGCGGGCGCCGGCAAGCATGTTCTCCGCGTCCTCGATGAACAGCTCGAAGAACTTCTCTTCGCGGGGGATGAAGGGGAGGCGCATGCGCCGAAGGTCCTCGTGAATGTGGCGTGGTGGGCGGGCAGCAGCGGCAGCGATCGTACGCCGAAGCGGGTATCGACGGGGCGGCATGACCGCGCCGCCGATCTACGGAGTGCGCACCATGAGGAAGAGGCCAACCACGATCATGGCCGCCATGCAGCCGAGGACGAGCCAACTGATGGCAAACGCTGGCACGCGGTCGTCGGCGGGCGGTGGTTCGTGCTGGCTCATGTGGCCATCCTACGGCTCGTCCGCCGTGCCGGCCACCGGCACGTTGTCGGGCAGCTCCACCACCACATCGGCGTGGCGGGGAGATCGGTTGTACGCGGCGGCGAGGAGGCCGCCCACCAGGCCACCCACGACCGCGCCGACGACCGCGACGCCGATCGCGAGCGCCGGGATCACCGCGTACCACGTCGAGCTGATCCAGCGCAGCGCGCCAACCTGGTCGCCGAATGGAAGGAGACGTCGCGTCACACCCAGCGTGAAGCTCAGGTCGCGCTGCCAGTCGAGCACGGTGCCGGCAAACCACGCCACGAGGGCACCGATGAGGGCACCGGCGACGAGACCGAGCGCAAAGCCGACCCACCCACCGGCACCCACGGAGGTGCGGACCGATACCGCCGCCAGCCGGCCACGGACGAGCATCAGGCTGCGGGCCGCCGCCGCCGGCCGGTGCTGCGGCCACGTCCGCGGGTGAGGAGCGCCAGTCCGCCGCCGAGCACCGCCACGACCACGCCGAGCCCGTAGCCAAGGTAGAGGAGGAGCGCCGGACTCGACGTCTGCTCGGCGACCGGTGCTGCGTCACGCACCCCGGACTCGATCTGCTGCTCGTCGCCTGTGCCCGCCGAGCCCGCGAAGCCACGGACCGCGGCCTCGCCCGCCGGTCGCAGCGCGCTGGCCTCGTCGTAGAGGCCAAAGTGCTCGACCCGGATGCCCGGCGCCTCGGTGGCGTAGTCCTGCAGCGTCCACCACACGCTCGCGCCGACGTAGCCGTTCGGGTTGGCGGCGCTGTGGCGTGCGAGCTCGGGAAACGTCTCGTCGAAGACCTCGCGCTGCCGCTGCCGGCCGTTGCGATCGTCGGACCAGCGCCCGAATTCGAGCGCCATGATCGGCTTGCCCGGATTGGTGGCGTGCGCCGTCTCGAGCGCGGCGGCGGTTCCACTCGCCGCATCGGTCCCGTAGAAGACGCCGTGGTAGAACGTGAAGCCGGCCACGTCGAGCGGCGCCTGCGTCGGGTCGTCGGGCGCGAAGCCATAGGCGGCCTGCCCGGTCAGTCGCGTGCCGTCGATGGCCCGGTCGGTGTCGTGCAGGATCTGGAGTGCCTCCCTTCGTTCGTCCATGCCGGTCGACTCATTGGCGAGGCCGTGAAAGAGCACCGAGGGTCGGTTCATGTCCCGCAGTGCCATCTCTCGCAGCATCTGCACGCCGATGCCACGATCCAACGCGATCCCGAATGTGAGCGGGGTGTAATGGTAGAGGGGAATCTCCTCCCACACCGCGAAGCCGAGGCGATCCGCGAGCCGCAGGATCAACGGGTTGGCGGGGGTGTGACCGGTCCGGATGAGCGTGGCGTCGACCGCCGCGGCGCGTTCGAGCGCGGCGAGCGCCTCCGTGGCGACGCTGATGCGGTGGCCGGCGGTGTCGCGCTCCCCACGACCGGGCTCGAGCGCCTCGTCGTGCAGCCCGACACCGGTGAACATCCGCGGCTCGCCGTTGAGCAGCAGCTGGCCGGTGGCCGGGTCGACGGCGACGCGCCGCAGCCCGAATGTGGACCAGATGCCGTCACCCTCTGCACCATCGGTGATGAGGCTGGTCTCGAGGACGTAGAGCGCCGGCTGCTCCGGTGACCACAGGTCGGGTCCGCCCATCAGGAAGCTCGCGTCGACGACGGCCGGCATGTCGACGCTGACGTCGCCCAGCTCCACGTCCTCGGTGACGATGGGCTCGGCGCCGGCCGGCACGAGGCCGGTCGCGATGGGGCTGGCGACGTTGGCGGGCGTCACCTCGGCCGGATAGATGCGGAATCGGACCGATCGGGCCGGCGGCGCCTCGGGGTCGGCCGCCGGCCCGTCACTCGTGTCGGCGGGACCATCGCTCGTCGTCGAGCCCACCACGGTGCGGGCGACCTGGACCACGCCACGCACGTCGACGCTGTCGAGGTGCGGGACCACGTCCGCGCGGGCGATGGACAGCGGCGGCGTCGCCTCGATCCACGCCGAGCGGGTGATGCCACCGTAGTTCCACCAATCGGCGAGTCCCCACGGCACGATGTCGTTGCGCGAACCCCACGGCGGGTTGTCGACCCGCACGGCGATGGTGTTCTCCGCTCCCGCGACCAGCGCCGCCGAGAGGTCGAGGGCGAACGGCGTGTAGCCGCCCTCGTGATAGCCGACCCAGGTGCCGTTGACCCATACATCGGCTATGTAGTTGACCGCCTCCATCTTCAGCGTCGCGGCGAGCCCGTCCCACGTGGCGGGGACGCGGAACGTGCGGCGGAACCAGCCACTGCCCTCCTCGCGACCCGGCGGTGGGTTGAGGGTCCCCGGAACGGTCGCCATCTCCCAGCCCCTGTCTGGATAGTCGGCCCCTTCGCGGCCGCCGGCGTCGGCGACGATGCGCTCCAGCGCCACCGACCGGTCGGTGAGCGACACGTCGGCGTCGAGCTCGTCCCGCTCGATGCGCCACGTCCCGTCGAGCGGGATGACGCGGCGCGGTTGCGGGTCGAAGGTCGGGACCGGAATTCCCGCCTGCATCGCCACCGACGCACCGTCCGGATCGATGATCGTGAGCGTCGCGGCGAGCGAACCGGCCTGCGGGGCGGGTGCGCAGCCGGCGAGCACGCCGAGCAGCAGCCCGGCAGCGACAGCGGCACGGGCGGGGCGGTGGTGCATCGGCATATCGTGACGCGCCGGCCGGGCGGCTGCCAGCGACGACGCCGTGACGTCCTCCCGCGACGCGTGGCGCCTCAGGGCATTCCGAGCGCGCGCGCCACGGCGGTCGCCGCCGCCGCGACGAGCACCACCGGCAGCACCGGAGCGCGCGCACCGATCGCCACGGCCGCCGCGGCGAGTCCAATGACCCGGGCGTCGAGGCTGATCCGCTGCCCGTCGGCGAGTGCCGCCGTGGCGACCAGCGCCGCGAGCAGGGCGGGTGCGAGCAGCGCCACCACGCCAAGCGCTCGCGCCGGAAGGGGGCGTGCGCCGAGCAGCATCGGTCCGGCAGCCTTGATGCCGATGGTCCCCATGCCCACCGCCAGCACCGTGATCCAGGCGTCGCTCACCGGCGCAGTCCCACGAGCGCCGCGAGCGCAGCGGCGATGATCGGCACGCCGGGCGGTGCAACCGGGATGAGCGCGATCGCGATGGCGGCACCCAGCAGGGCAACGAGGACCGGCACGGTGCCACGGCCTCGCAGCTGTCCCACGAGAAGTGCCAGGAAGAGCGCCGGGAAGGCGGCATCGAGCCCAAGTGTCTCCGGGTCGCCGAGCGCCTCACCACCGATGACGCCCATGAGCGTGCCGCCGACCCACACCGCGTACAGAAGGACCCCCGCGCCGAGCAGCCGGTGCGGGTCGTAGCGCCCGTCACCGCGTGAGGCGATGGCCCATGACTCGTCCACGACGAGCTGCGACGCCGCTAGCCGCCGCCATCGGTCGCGAGGCAGGAAGCGGGCGACGCTGACGCCAATCGGTCCGTAGCGCAGGTTGAGGAGCACGGCGGCGGTGATCGCTGCTACGGGCCCGCCACCGCCGGCCAGGACGGACGCCGCTGCGAATTGGGCGCTGCCGGCGAAGGTCGTGACTGACATCACCAGTGCCGGCAGTGCGCCCATGCCGCCGGCGCTCACGCCCAGCACACCGAAGCTGACGCCGAAGATGCCCACCGCCACCGCCAGCGGGACCGCGGCGCCGACACCGGCTCGGACCGACCCTGAAGCGTCGGCAGCGGTCCCCTCGTCGGCTCGATCCATGTTTCCCATGATGCCGCAGGCCGTCAGGCGAGTGAGGCGACCCATGCGGCGTGGAGGTCGTGGTAGCGCCCTTCGTCGCGGCCGATGAGCGCCGCGGGGCTGCCGTCCTCGACGACGCGGCCATGCTCGAGAACGAGCACCCGGTCGGCGATCTCCACCGTCGAGAGGCGGTGGGCGATGATGATCGCCGTCCGCTCGGCGAGAATCGTGCGCAGCGCGCGCTGCACGAGTCGCTCGCTGGGGACGTCGAGCGAGCTCGTCGCCTCGTCGAGAATGAGGACCGCGGGGTCGGCGAGGAACGCCCGCGCAAACGCGACGAGCTGGCGCTGCCCCGCCGAGAGGCGTCCGCCGCGCGATTCGACCTGGGTCGCGTAGCCGTCGGGCAGCGCCCGGATGAACGCGTCCGCCCCGATCGCGGTGGCCGCCGCCTCCACGTCTGCGTCGGTGGCCGCGGGGCGGCCGAAGCGGATGTTGTCGGCGACGCTGCCGGCGAAGAGGAAATTCTCCTGGGTGACCATCACGACGGCGCGGCGCAGTGTCGTGTCGTCGAGGTCGCGCAGGTCGGCTCCATCGAGCGTGACGCGGCCCGCGGTCGGGTCGTAGAAGCGGGAGAGCAGCTTGGCGATGGTCGTCTTGCCGGCCCCCGTCTCGCCGACGAGCGCCACGGTCTGCCCCGCCGGAATGACGAGGTCCAGGCCCGGGATGACCGGACGCCCCGTCACGTACGAGAAGGCAGTTCCCTCGAACCGGATCTCGCCGTGCGCTGCGGGCAGCGGCCGCGGCCGCGACGGTGGCGGGACGTCGGGCTCCTCCTCCAGGACGCCGGAGAGCTTCTCGAGCGCGGCGCCGGCCGACTGGAACGTGTTGAAGAACTGGCTGATCTCCTGCATCGGCTCGAAGAACTGGCGCAGGTAGATGAGGAAGGCGGCCAGCGTGCCGATCGTGACCGCGCCGTCGAAGGCGCGGTACGTGCCCACCAGCAGGACGAGCGCGATGCTGATGTTGCCGATGAGCTTGATGCCCGGCATGAAGAGGCCCACCAGCCGGAACGCGCGCTCGTTCGCCAGGCGGTACTCATCGTTGACCGCGGCGAAGATCTCCTCGTTGCGCCGCTCGCGGCGGAATGCCTGGACCGCCCGGATCCCGCCCATCGACTCGACGAAGTGGACGATCACGACCGCGACCGTCTCGCGCGTCCACCGATACGTCCGCGCCGATTCGATGCGGAACCAGCGCGTCAGCAGGAAGAGGAACGGGAACGAGACGAGGGCGATGAGGCCGAGCTCCCAGTCCAGCAGCAGCAGCACGATCGCCGTGCCGCCGAGCGTCAGGACCGCGGTGACGATGCCGTCGAAGCCGGTGTCGAGCATCTCCTCGATGGCGTCGATATCCGACGTCGAGCGCGAGATGACGCGGCCGGATGTGTAGCGGTCGTGGAAGGCGGTCGACAGCGTCTGGAAATGCCGGAAGAGGCGACGCCGGAGCTCAAGCAGGACGGCCTGGCCGATGCGTCCCGCGGTGCGCAGGAACGCCTGCCGCGTGCCCGCCTGGATGATCACCGCCAGCAGCGTCAGGCCGGCGATGGCGAGCAGCACCTGCGGGCCGTCGCCGCGCTGCATCGGTGGAATGCCAAGGTCGATGCCTTCCTTGACGAGGAAGGGGATCGACAGACGCGCCGCATTCTCGACGACCACGATGAGCGCGAGCACGCCGATCGAGCCGCGATGCGGGCGCAGCAGCGAGACGAGCAGCCGCCGCGACCGGTCGCGCAGGCGAATGCCGACCGCCTCCGAGAGCTCGTCCTGCTGCTCAGCGGCGACGCCGCGCCAATCGGCGGTCATGCGGTCGCCACCCGGGCATCCGCCGGCAGCGGCTCCGGCTCAACGTCGCCGGCGAGCAGCTCGCGGTATGCCGGCACCGTCTCGAGCAGCTCCGCGTGCGTGCCGACGTGCGTGATCGTACCGCCCTGGAGCAGCGCCACCCGATCGGCGAGGAGGACGGTCGAGGCGCGGTGCGCGACGATGAGCCCGGTGGCCCGCGCGAGCACCGCGCGCAGCGCCTTCTCGACGAGCGCCTCGGTATGCACGTCCAGCGACGAGAGCGTGTCGTCGAGAACGAGGATCTTCGGCCGGGCGAGCACCGCCCGCGCGAGGGCGAGCCGCTGACGTTGCCCGCCGGAGAGCGCCAGGCCCTGCTCGCCGATCCTCGTCTCCCACCCCCACGGCAGCTCGTCCACGAAGCCGGCCCGGGCGATGCGCAGCGCGTCGCGGATATCGTCGTCGCTCGCGTCGGGGCGGCCGAGCGTGACGTTCTCGCGCACGCTCATGCTGAACAGGGTGGGGTCCTCGAACGCGGTCGCGACGATCTGGCGCAGATTGGGCAGCGTCAGCTCGCGCGTGTCGATGCCATCGATCGTGACGCGGCCAGCGGTGACGTCGTGGAGACGCGGCACGAGTGCGGTGAGCGTCGTCTTGCCGCTCCCGGTTGCGCCCACGACGGCCACCGTCTCGCCGGGGAGCACCTCGAGGTCGAGGTCGTGCAGCACATCGGTCCGGGCGTCCGGAAAGCGAAACGTGACGCCCTCGAAGCGGAGGTGTCCGCGCGGCGCGTCGAGCGTCCGCGTGCCGCCGACGATCGCGGGCGTGGTGTCGAAGATCTCGACCACCCGATCCGCGGCCGTCATCGCCTCCTGGGCCATCGACAGGATGACGCCGAGCGACTCCACCGGCCAGACGAGCTGGAGCATCAGCGTGATGAAGGCGACCAGCGTCCCCAGCGTGAGCCCCGCCCCCCCGACCGCGATGGCGCCGAGCAGCAGCACCACCACCAGCGCCAGGTTCGGCAGGATCTCGAGGAACGTCCAGAAGCGCGCCTCGAGACGGACCTTGTCGAGCTGCGAGTCGTAGAGGCGCGTCGCGCGACGGTCGAAGGCGGCGAAGGCGTGCTCGGCGCGGCCGAACGACTTGATGACGCGGATGCCCAGCGTCGACTCCTCGACCTGCGTCGCGACGTCGCCCTGCTCGTCCTGGACGCGGCGCGAGACGCGGACGTAGCGCCGCTCGAACGACAGCGACAGACCGATGAGCGGCACCGCCGCAATCGCCACGACCAGCCCCAGCGGCCAGTAGAGGTTCAGCAACAGCCCGGTCACCACCACGAGCTGGATCGTGTTGACGACAAGGAACAGCATCCCGAAGCCGAAGAAGCGGCGGATCGTCGACAGGTCGGTCGTCACCCGCGAGAGCAGCTGGCCGCTCTGCCATCGCGTGTGGAACGCCATCGGCAGCGCGTCGAGGTGGACGTAGAGGTCGTTGCGGATGGCCGTCTCGACACCCAGTACGGCGGCCGCCTGGACCCAGCGCCGGACGAGGATCATGAACGCCTCGAGCAGGCCGAGGCCGAGGGCCAGGCCCACGAGCGGCAGGATAGCGTCTCGCTCGTGGTTCGTGATGGGGCCGTCGATGATGGCCTTGATGACGAGCGGAATCGCGACCGATGCGAGCGTCGCCGTCACCGCCGCGACGCCCATCACCGCGATCGACGAGGCGAATGGCCGCAGGTAGCCGCGCAGGCGCCACAGCGACGTCAGGCCGCGACGGCGGGCAGGTGGAGGAGCAGTGACTGATGCTGGTGGCACGCGCGAACCGTTGATCCCTTCGAGTCAGGCAGCGCGCGCCGGAGAGCGACCGGGACGGCCGCGGGGCGTTCGCCCTCGGCGGCATCGATCCACGCCGGCGTTACCCCGACCGCGACGCGCA
>JBBRWZ010000060.1:0-12848 GCA_038248895.1 Candidatus Limnocylindria bacterium
CAACGTCGCCGCGCCGGCGCGCTTCAACGGCCTGGTGCGAGGACGGCCGCAGACGGACGAGCTGGTCGAGCGCTCGCTGCGCCAGGCGGCGCTGTGGGACGAGGTGAAGGATTCGCTCGGGCGGTCGGGGGCGTCGCTTTCCGGCGGACAGCAGCAGCGCCTCTGCATCGCCCGCGCGCTGGCGGTGAATCCCGAGGTGATCCTCATGGACGAGCCTTGCTCGGCGCTGGACCCGCTCGCGACGTTGCAGATCGAGGAGCTCGCGCGCGAGCTGCGGAAGGAGTACGCCATCGTGATCGTTACGCACAACATGCAGCAGGCCGCGCGCGTCAGCGACGTGACCGTCTTCATGAGCATGAACGAGCGCCGCGCCGGCTACATCGTCGAGGTTGGCAGCACCGACATGATCTTCACCCGGCCCGGCAACAAGCTGACCGAGGACTACATCACCGGACGGTTCGGATGAGCGACGCACGGACGGGACCGATGGACGCCGATACCGATGCGATGGCGGCCGGACCGCGCGACCACGGTCGCCTCCGCTCCGTCTTCGACGAGGCGATGTCGATCGTCAAGGACGACGTGCTCCGTCTCGGATCACTCGTCGACGTGGCCCTCGAGCGGGCGACGCGGGCCTTTGGCGAGCGCGATACGGCCCTCGCCGACCAGGTGCGGTGGGACGACGCCGACGTGAACGAGCTGCAGCGTCGCGTGAACCAGGAGGTGACGACGGCGATGGCGCTGCAGCAGCCGATGGCGCGCGACCTGCGCGAGCTGCTCGCCCTCTTCCATGCCGCCGCCGAGTTGGAACGCATGGGCGACTACGCGGTGAACATCGCCAAGCTCGCGCAGCAGCTGAGCGGCGAGCCGGAGATGCCGCTGCTGCCGCAGATCCCGCAGATGGGCGCACTCTGCCGCGCGCAGCTCCGCGACGCCATGCGCGCCCTCGTCGACATCAGCGAGGCAGATGCCCGCGCCGTCTGCGCGCGCGACGACGAGATCGACGCGCTCTACAGCAGCGTCTACGAGGAGTCGATGGATCTCATGGCCGCGCATCCGGAGCGGGTGCGCCAGGCCACGCACATGCTCTTCGCCGCGCACCACCTCGAGCGACTCGGTGACCGGGTGACGAACATCGGCGAGGACGTCGTCTATGTCGCCACCGGGCGCGTCGAAGACCTCAACAGCTGAGGCGGCACGATCGGCATGGCGCGGCGCAAGATCCTCGTCGTCGAGGATGACCGCACCCTTCGGACCGCCCTCGCCTTCAACCTGACCCGCGAGGGATACGAGGTCCAGACCGCGGTCGACGGTGAGCAGGCGCTCGGGATGGTGCGGGGCGGCGGCCATGACCTCATCCTGCTCGACGTGATGCTGCCCGGGATGAGCGGCGTCGAGCTGCTCCGCGTCCTGCGGCGGGATGGCACCACGACGCCGGTGATCGTGCTTTCCGCCAAGGGCGACGAGATCGATCGCGTCGTGGGCCTAAAGGTGGGCGCCGATGACTACGTCACGAAACCGTTCAGCCGGCCCGAGCTGCTGGCACGCATCGAGGCGATGCTGCGCCGTGGTCGGCGCGAGGAGGCCGACGATGCGGACGCGGCGACGCCGGTCGAGCAGCTGGAGATCGGTCCCGTGCACATCGACGTGGCGCAACGGGTGGTGACGCTCAATGGCGCCCCAATTCACCTCACCACCAAGGAGTTCGAGCTGCTCACGCACCTCGCCACGCATCCGGGTCGCGTCTTCACCCGTGAGCAGCTGCTCGCGCGCATCTGGGGCTACGACTACGAGGGCGAGGCACGGACGGTTGACGTCCACGTCAGCTGGCTGCGCGGCAAGCTGCGGGCGGCGGACGGCAACAACTGGTTCCGCACCGTCCGTGGCGTGGGATACGCGTTCACGCCGCCCGCCCGGCCATGACCGATCCGCTCGCCGCGGCCGCGTTCACCGCACTGCTCGGCTGGCGTGGCGGATCGGTCATCCTGCTCGTCGACCACCGGCTGCGGATCATCGACGCCGGACCGGACGCCGCCGAGCTCGCCGAGCGCGAAGCCGGCATCCTGCCCGGGATGAGCCTCATCGCCGCGTTCGGCAGCGCGGCGCTGGACGGCATCTGCCGCGAGGCGGCGGCGACCGGCCTGAGCGCGTCGGGGGAGTCGGAGCTGAGCCGCGCCGGCGAGCGAACGTTCGCCATCGATGCCGTGCCGGTGCCCGGCCGCGACGCGATCGTGGTGTCGATGCACGACGTGACGTTGCTCCGTCGCGCGGAGCGCGTGCGGCGCGACTTCGTGGCCAACATCAGCCACGAGCTGCGGACGCCGCTGGCGTCAATCAAGCTGCTGGCCGAAACGCTCGGCGCCGGCGCTGTGGACGATGCCGACACGGCGCGCGATTTCATCACCCAGATCGAGAGCGAGACGGACCACCTGGCACAGCTCGTCGACGAGCTCCTCGACCTGTCGATGATCGAGTCGGGCGAGACCACGCTCAGCCTCGAGGCCCTCGACCCCGACGCGCTGCTCGACGAGGTGGCGGCCCGGATCGGTCCGGTCGCGCAGCGGCGCGGGATGCGGGTGGTGCGCAGCAGGGATGCGGCGCAGGGCGAGGGAGTGCACGCCCTCGGCGACGCGGCGCGACTCGAGCAGGCGATCCTCAACCTGGCACACAACGCGGTGAAGTACAGCCATCCGGGCGGCGAAGTGCGCCTCGGCTGGGAGCTCCGCGGCGGACGCGTGAGGTTCGCGGTCGCCGACGACGGCATCGGCGTGCCGGTGGCGCACCGCCAGCGCATCTTCGAGCGCTTCTACAAGGTCGACCGCGCCCGCGCCCGCGACGGGACCGATGAGTCAGCGCTGAGCGGCAGCGCCGGCCTCGGTCTCGCGATCGTGCGCCACATCGCGGAGGCGCACCGCGGTGCTGCGGGCCTCGAGAGCAGCGAGGGCGTCGGGTCGACCTTCTGGATCGAGGTCCCGGTCGCCGATTAGGTGGCCCAGGCGGCGACGACGCGGTCGCGACCGCCACGCTTCGCCCAGGTCAGCGGGCTGGGGCGACCTCCACGGCGGCAGCGGTCGATACCGGTTCGACCAGCGCCAAGTCTATCTCGATCCGGATGTCGCGGCTGACGAGCCAGCCACCCTGCTCGAGTGCCACGTTCCAGGTGAGGCCCCAGTCCTCGCGGTTGATCGCCGCAGTGGCGGTGAAGGCGGCGCGGCGTCCGCCCTGGAGGTTGGGCTGAATCCCGTGCAGCTGGGCGTCGAGAACGACGGTGCGCTTCTCGCCGCGGATCGTCAGGTCGCCGGTGAGCACCCAGCCTTCGCCGCTCCGCTGCACCGCGGTGCTGCGGAAGTCGATCGTCGGGTACTGCTCCACGTCGAGAAAGTCGGCCGAACGCAGGTGCGTGTCACGCTGCGCGCTCCTCGTGTCGATCGACGCGGCGTCGAGGGTGGCGATGACGCTCGAGCGCGACGGGTCCTGCTCGTCGAAGTCGATGGTCGCCTCCGAGATGGTCATGGTGCCGCGCACCGTGGTGACCATCATGTGCTTGGCGGAGAAGGTGACGCCGGAGTGCGCCCGGTCGATCTGCCAGGTCATGGTTCGTTGTGCCCCGTGCTAGCCTGTGGCCGCGGACCCGGTTTCGACGGGTCACCGCGACGCCTATAGTTGTCTGCGCAACGATAGACCGTTATCGTTGTATGTGCAACTAGTTAGCACGGATTGATCCTCCCCCCACCGATGGCAGCCACCGAACAGCTCACCGCCCGCGATCCACGCCTCGAGGCGTGGTCGACGTTCCTGCGCGCCCACGCCCGCATCACGCGGGCGCTCGAGCGCGAGCTGAACGACGAGCACCAGCTCGCCCTCGCCGACTACGACGTCATGGTCCAGCTGGCAAATGCCGAGGCGCGACGCCTGCGGATGGGCGAGTTGGCCGATCGGCTCGTTCTCTCCCGCAGCGGCATCACGCGGCTCATCGATCGCCTCGAACGCGAGGGGATCGTGGAGCGTGCCACCTGCGAATCCGATCGGCGCGGCCAGTGGGCGCAGCTCACTGATCGTGGCTACGCCAGGCTGCGAGATGTCACGCCGGCCCACCTGCGTGGTGTCGCGGAGCACTTCATCGACCGCATCCCCGCCGCCGAGCTTCGGGAATTGCAGGAGACGCTCGCGCGCGTCCTCGACTGATCATGACTCCGCCAGCAGCGCCTCGATCATCGGTACCCGTGGGTCGTCGGGCGCAACCCGGATGAACGTCTCGAACTGGGCCCGTGCCTCGTCGGCATCCCCGCGCGCGCGAGCCACGAGCCCGCGCAGGAAGGGCAGGTCTGGGGAGTCCGCGGCCACCGTGCCCATCCGGTCGAGCGTCGCGGTCGCCCCGTCGAGGTCACCGGTCCGCAGCTGCGCCGTGGCGAGTCGCGCATACGCCGACGCGTTGGCCGGCTGGAGGTTGATGAGCAGCACCAGCGCCGCCTGTGCACGTTGCAGCTCGTCGAGCGTGTCGCCGGCGAGGTAGGCATCGGCAAGGTCGGAGACGGCCTGCGGGTCGCGGTCGTTGGCGTTGAACCGCTCGAGCGCGGATGCAACCCGATCAGCCCGCGGGTCGAGCGTCGGGTTGGCGATGCCGACCGGCCGGGGCAAGGCGAAGGCGACGAGCAGCAGGCCGGCGATGAGCGTCCCACCCGCCAGCAGCGAGCGGCGTGACCGACCGGTTGACGACGCTGGCAGCGGCGTCGCCACCCGTGCCGCGTCCAGCTCGTGCAGCGTGACGCCCGCTGCCGCCTCCGCCTCCGCCCGCACCGCGGCGTACGCCGCGCCGTCCAGCGAGCCGGCGCGACGATCCGCCTCAACATCCCGCAGCGCATCCAGTGCCAGCCGGTGCCGCAGCTCGAGCTCGTCGGTGCGGTCGTCCCGCTGCGGTGCCTCGTCGCCAGGCATCAGCAGCGGCCGCGCCACCACGACGCCGGCGCCGGCGATGATGAAGACCAGGACGAGCAGCTCCCCGAGATCAGGCATCGAGCGCCTCCGCCTCGTCGGCGAGGCGACGGCGCGTTGCGGCATCCGGCGCTGGCGGCGCCGGCGGGAGCGGGCGTGTGCGGCGATCGGAGATCCACCAGCCGAGCCATGCCACGCCGGCGGCCAGCGCCAGCAGCGGCGCGATCCACGCCAGCGGCAACGCCGGCCGCAGGAGGATCCACGCTCCGTAGCGGTCGACGAAGTGCTGCCGCACCTCGTCCGGCGTTCGGCCAGCATCGAGCTGCGCGACGATCTCGGCGCGAATGGCGGCCGACGCTGCGGTCCGCGACTCGGCCACCGAGAGCGACTGGCAGTCGGGGCAGCGCAGATCCGCGGCGATGCCGGCCGCGGCAGCAGCTCCGCTCGTCGGTGCCGAGGGCGCCGCCAGAAACGCCACGAGGCCCACGCCCAGGACCGCCGCGACAAGGACGACGGGAACCGCGAGACGCTTCACGACAGGTCCACCCCGATCTCATGAAGCCCGTCGCGCATCGACTGCGTCGTCAGCGGTCCGACCACGCGATCGCGAACGATGCCGTCGGCATCCACGAAGTACGTCTCCGGCGGTCCGGTCACGCCGAAGTCGAGCGCCAGGTTGCCGTCGTCAACCAGGTCGGGCCAGCCACCGTCACCGTAGCGACGCAGCCACCCCGCCGCGCTCGCTGGCCGGTCCTGGTACACGACGCCCACCAGCTGGACCGATCCTCCCGCCACCGACGCCACGTCGAGCAGCACCGGGTGCTCCGCGACGCACGGCCCGCACCAGCTCGCCCAGAAGTTGATCACCGCCGGGCGCCCGGCGAGGTCGGCATCGGTGAACGTGTCGCCGTCAAGGGTCGTCAGGCTGAAGGCGGGCAGCGAGCGGCAGATGATCTGCGACGGAATGGTTCGCGGGTCGGCGCCGATGTTCACGAACAGCAGCCAGCCGAGCGGCAGCAGCAGCGCCGGGAGGAGCAGCCAGCGCAGGTTGGAACGCATCGGCCCGCCTGCCTCAGGCGCCTGTTACCTGGACCGATGCCGGCGCCTCACGCGCCGGGGCGGGAGCCACCACGACCGCGCGACGGCGGTCCGGCCAGACGGCGAAGACAGCCCCGACGACGACGACGAAGCCGCCGAGCCAGATCCACGCCACCAGCGGGTTGCGGAAGACCTGGAGCGACGCGGTGCCGCCGCTCGCATCGGCCTGGAGGAGCGTGACGTACAGGTCCTCGGTGGCGAAGGTGCGCACGCCGGGCGTGGCGATGGGGGTCGTCGAGTTCGGATAGTCGCGCTGGGCCGTCACGAGCGCCCCCGACTGCGACCCGCGGTAGTCGAGCTCCGCGCGCGTCTCCGTGACGCGCGGATCGTCGCGGAGCGGCTCGACCACGACATCGCGCAGCGTCAACGTGTAGCCACCGACCTTCATCGACTCGCCGATGTGGAGCGTGGCGGAGGCCTGGCTGGCGCCGGTGGCGCTGACCGCCACGGCGATCGCCATGACGCAGATGCCGGCGTGGACGACGTAGCCGCCGTAGCGCCGCCGGTTGCGCGTCGCGAGACGCCACGCCGCGGTGGGGGGCGTCTCGCCGCGCGACCGGCCCCGCGACCGCGCACCGCGGATCAGCTCGTCGCCCAGGATGCCGAGCACCAGGATCGCGAGGAAGAGCGTGCCGAGCTGCGGGAGCCCGCGCATCCCGAGCAGCACGCCGACGAGCGCGGCACCCACCGCCAGCAGCAGCGGGCCACCGAACCGGTCGCGGATCGTGCGCCACGAGGCACCGCCCCACGGCAGCGCCGGCCCAATGCCCATGAGGAAGAGGAGCGCCCCGAAGAGCGGGGCATTGATCGCGTTGAAGTACGGCGCTCCGACGCTGATCCGGTCGCCGGTCGCGCCCTCCACGATCATCGGCAGCAGCGTTCCGAACAGGACCACGAACGTGAGGCCCAGGAAGAGGACGTTGTTGAGCAGGAACGCCGACTCGCGGCTCACGGCGTTCGGGGCCACGTCGCGGTCGGCGAGGTTGGGCAGCCGCCACAGCAGGAGTCCCAGCCCGCCGGCCAGCGCGACCAGGATCGCGACCGCGAACCACGGCCCAATCGCGGACGCGGTGAAGGCGTGCACGCTGGCGACGACGCCCGACCGCGTGAGGAATGTGCCGACGAGCGTCAGCACGTAGGTGAAGACGACGAGCGCCATCGTCCACGTCCGCAGCCCGCCACGCCGCTCGGCGACCATGCTCGAATGAATGAAGGCCGTGGCGGTGAGCCACGGCAGGAGTGCCGCGTTCTCGACCGGGTCCCAGGCCCAGTACCCGCCCCAGCCGAGGACCTCGTAGCTCCACCACGCCCCGGCGACGATGCCGGCGGTGAGGAAGATCCACGGGATCACCGTCCAGCGCCGCACGATCGCCAGCCACTCCGGGCCGGTGCGTCCGGTGACGAGCGCCGCCATGCCGAACGCGAACGGGATCGCCATGCCGGTGTAGCCGAGGTAGAGCAGCGGCGGATGGAGCCCCATGAACGGGTTGTTCTGGAGCAGCGCGTTCGGCCCGTTGCCCTCCCCGGGGACCGGCGTGAGCCGCTCGAACGGGTTGCCGGGCCAGGTCATGACGGCGAAGAAGAAGGCACTGCCGAGGGCCAGGGTGAGGCCGACCCACGGCATCAGCTCGGCATGCCGATCACGGTACCGATGCAGCAGCAGCGCGCTCCACCCGGTGAGCAGCAGCGCCCAGAAGAGGATCGATCCCTCGAGCGCCGCCCAGAGGCTGATGACGCTGTAGAACGGCGGGGTGGTGGTCGCGTTGTTGCGCGCGACGTAGGCGATGGAGAAATCGTGTGTGAGGAGCGAGGCCATGAGCGCGACACTGGCGATCGCGGTCAGGGCGAAGGCGCCGGTCATCGCCGCACGTCCGCTCGCGACCGCCGCCCGATCGTTGCGCCGCGCGCCGAGCCAGAAGGCGAGCGCCGCGTAGAGGGTCAACGCGAGCGCCACCACGATCGCCGCATGCCCGATGGTCGGCAGCATCTAGGGACCCGGGTCGATAACCTGCGACGGCAGCCCGCCCTCGGACGGTGCCACGTAGTTCTCGTCGTGCTTGACGATCACCTCGTCGGGCCGGAAGACGTTCTCGAAGTCGAGCGTGCCCTGGACGACGACGCCAACGCCCTCGCGCGGGCAGAAGGCGGTCTGGCCGTCCGAGCTGGTCACCCGCAGCTCGGTCTGGTTGTCGGTGATGACGAAGTCGACCCCGCCGCTCGCACAGCTGAGCGTGCCGCCCTTCACCAGCCCCCCGAGGCGCACCGGCTGGCCAAACGCCGCGTCACCGCGCGCCACCAGCTCGGTTGGCGTCTGGTAGTAGACGAGGGCGCTGCCGACGTTCGCCAGCGCCACGGCGCCGACCACCGCCACCAGGATCGCGACGAGCACGAGGATGGGCCAGCGCCGCCCCGTCGCCGGGCGCGGTGGCGGGACCGGGCGCGCGAGGGTCACGCTCCGTCGTGCTCCGCGTCGTGGGCCGGCGGCGCGGCATCGAGCTCCGCGCGCGCGGCGGCCAGCCGTCGCCACAGCCACGCGACATAGACGCCGAGGCCGCCGAGGATGACGCCGTAGGCACCGATGATGAATGGGAGCGGGTTCATCGCGCCGGCTCCGGCGGTTGGGCGGTACGGACGTCGGGAATGCCCGGGTCGGCGGCCGCGCGGGCCGCGGCGAGGCTGCCGCGACGCGCCGCCTCATCGGCCGCCGCGTGGAGGCGGGCGAGCTGGTAGCGGCGGACCATCAGGTACAGCCAGAGCAGAGTGAAGGCGGCCACCATGGCCAGCAGCGCGCGCACGAAGAGATCGGGCGCGGCGGGGTCGAGGATCCGCGCCGGGGAGCCGATGGTCGGCGCCTGGTGAAGGCCGCGCCACCACTCCACGCTGAAGTGGACGATGGGGATGTCCAGCGCCGCCACGATCCCCACGACGGCGGCGCGGTTGGCACGCCGGATCGGGTCATCCGTCAGGCGGCGCAGCAGCAGGTAGCCGACGTACAGCGCCAGCAGGATGGTGGTCGAGAGAATCCGTGGATCCTCCCATTGGTAGAAGACGCCCCACACCGGCCGCCCCCACATCGCGCCCGCCCAGAGGGTGAACGCCGTGAACATCACCCCGATCTCGGCCCCGGCGTGCGCCAGCCAGTCGAGCCGCAGGTCACGCCGCCACAGCCAGCCGATGCCGGCCAGCGCCGTGACGCCGAAGGAGAGGTACGCCAGCCAGGCCGCCGGCACGTGGATGTACATCACCCGCTGCGCATCTCCCTGGTTGAGGTCCGCCGGCACCAGGAACAGGGCGTTGAGGCTGGCGGCGATCACCGCCAGCAACGCCACCCACCCCAGAATTCGTGTCCTCATCAATCCTCCAGGGCGAAGCGGTACGTGGCTGCGCCGGCGGCGAGCATGAGCACGTCGAACGCGACGAGCAGCGCCAGCCAGGCGCCGAGCTCCCCGAACGGGTCGCCGGCGAGCGCCACGGTGGTCGCCTTTACCGATGCCAGGAGCAGCGGCGCCACGACCGGCAGCACGAGGAGCGGCAGCAGCACCTCGCGGGAGCGCATCCGGACCGTGAGCGCCGCGTAGCAGGTCGCGACGGCGGCGAACCCGGCGCCACCGAGGAGGAGGGTGAGGAGGAGCGCCGGCGCGGCCGCCAGGACGTCCACCCGATAGAGGAGTGCAACGACCGGCAGCAGCACGGCGCCGAGCACGAGCATCGCCACGAAGCCGGCGAGGGCCTTGCCGGCGTAGAGGGCGTGCCGCGACACCGGGTAGATGCTGAGCTGCTCCAGGGCACTGTCCTCGGTCTCTGCCTCGTGGAGGCGCCCCACGGCCAGCAACCCCGCGAAGATGATCGCCAGCCACAGCAATCCCGGTGCGGCATCGGCGAGCCGCCGCGCATCGGGGCCGAGCGCAAAGCCGAAGAGGAGCAGGACGATGGCACCGAAGAACAGCGTCGTCCCGATGGCGGTCCGGCTTCGCAGCTCCGCCAGCGCGTCCTTGCGCGCGAGGGCGATCGCCACCGCGAGGTCGCGACTCATCAGCGTGCCACCGCCCCGTGCAGCGGCGGCGCGAGCGGCTGCTCCGCCGGAACCGTGCCGAGGCCAATGGCACCCCGCACGCCGGCACCATCGATGGCACTGACGAGGCCGTTGGTCAGTGTCACGGTCCCATCGGCCACGTCGGTGAGGCGCTCAAGGTGATGGCTGGCGACGAGCGTCGTGACGCCAACCTCCTTCCACCCGGCGAGGAGCCGGCTGACGAGGCTCATCCCATCCGCGTCGAGGGCGGCGTGCGGCTCGTCGAGCAGCACCAGCGAGGGCCGGCCGATGATGGTGCGACCCAGCGCCAGGCGGCGGCGCATGCCGGCGGAGAATGTTCTGGCGCGGTGGTCGGCGGCGCTGCGCAGGCCCACCGCGTCGAGCACCTCCGGGATCCGGTCGCGAGCCTCCTCCCGCGGGAGGCCGAGCATCGAGGCCGCGAAGTGCAGGTTCTCGCGGGCCGTGAGATCCGCGTAGAGGCCGGTGGCGTGAGAGAGGAAGGCGACCCGCTCACGCACCTGCCCCGCGTGAGTGCTGACGTCGAGGCCGTCGACCAGGGCGGTCCCATACGTCGGCCGCAGCAGCGTGGCGAGAACGCGGAGGAGCGTCGTCTTGCCCGCCCCGTTGGGACCGAGCAGCGCGACGCAGCGTCCGGGCTCGACGGCCAGCGTGACCCCGGCCAGCGCCGCGCTCCGTCCGAAGAGGCGGGCAAGGTCGGTGACGACCGCGGCGGACGGTGCCTCGAGTGCGCGGCGCGGGGGCGCCAGGTAGATCGTCGTGGGTGGCATGACTCGACGCACGGGGCGGAAGGAGGGACGCTGGCCACTATGCGGTCTCCCCTGCTGAGCGTCAAATACCTCGATTGACCGTCCTTCGTGGCCGGTGCTATCGTCCGCCGCCTGATGAACCCCGGGACCCTCCCCACCGCGGCGTCCCGCCCGGTCACGCGGGCGGCGTGCCAGGCGCGCGAATCATGAGCCATCCGGTCGCCGAGCCGCCGTCGGCCGTTCGGATCGCATCGTAACCGGCCCCGTAACAAGGCTGCGATGGACGCTCCACCCCGCGGCCGGTTCGAGGCGATCTACGACGCCCACGTGGTGCCGATCTATCGGTACATCTATGCGCGCGTCGGCAACCGGCCCGACGCCGAGGACCTCACCGCCGGCGTCTTCATGCGCGCCGTGGAGCAGCTCGACGTGACGCGCGACCCCGGCCAGATCGCCTCCTGGCTGTATCGCGTCAGCCAGAATGCGATCGCGGACCACTGGCGCGCCTTCTACCGCCTGCCGCTCGTGACCGAGGAGCGGCTCGCGCCCGGTTGGGAGCCGGTGGCCGCGGCCGAGCCGACGCCGCCGCGAGGCGAGGATCGGTCCGAAGCGCGGGTCGAGGCGGTCCTGCGCCTGCTGCCGGGCCACTACCGTCGCGTCCTCGAGCTTCGGTTCCTGCAGCACCTCTCGGTCGCGGAAACGGCGGAGGCGATGGGAGTCACGCACGGCAACGCGAAGGTGCTCCAGTACCGCGCGCTGCGGAAGGCGGCCCTGCTCGGAGACCCGACCGATGGATGATCGACCCGACCCGCGGTCGGACCCGGCGCGCGACATGCGCCTCGACGAGCCCGACGAGGCGGCCGCCGAGCGGTTCGAGCGCTACGTCGATGCGGTGCTGCGCGACGGGCGGCCGTCGCCGGACGACATCGCCGAGGGCGACGAGGCGGAGATGGCGAGGCTCGCCGCCGAGTTGCGCGCGGCCGCGGATCCGGGTGCGGCGACGCCCGACCCGGCGTTCATGGACCAGATGCGCCGGCTCATGCGGCAGGCGGACAGCGGCGTCGAGGCGGTCCGCGAGCAACTGCCGATCCGCCGCGGCGCCGCCGATGAGCCGTCGCGCCGCGTGCGCGTGACGCGACGTCAGCTCCTCCGGGCAGGCCTCGTGGCCGGTGCCGGCCTGGCCGCGGGTGCCGTCGGCGCCACGGTCCTCCGGCCGGCGTTGCCCGGCACCACCTTCACCGGCGGGGACGATCCGGTCGGCGACACCGGCTTCTGGGCGCCGGTGGCGGCCGTCGCCGATGTCCCGACGGGCACCGCGGTGCGGTTCACCACCCCGGCCTTCGAGGGCTTCGTGGTGAACGACGGCGGCGAGATCCGCGCCCTGTCGGCGATCTGCACGCACATGGGCTGCTCGCTCCACTTCCGCCCGGAGTGGCAGGATCTCCGCTGCGCCTGTCACAGCGCCAGCTTCGACCTCACCGGCGTGCTCGCCAACAGCCGGGCCAGGTGGCGGGTGACCGGTGGCTATCCGGGCGACGCGCGCGCCTATCCGCTGGAGCTGCCACCCCTCGCGCGACCCCGCGTCAAGGTCGAGGACGACCAAATCCTCGTCTGGACCGCGCAGATCTAGCTGCTCATCAGCTCCACGACGTAGCTGATGAGGTACGGCACCACGAGCACCACCACGACGACGGCCAGCGCCAGGCCGATGTAGGCGAACCAGGTCAGGTCCGGCGCCGCCTTGCGATCCGGCGGCGGCCTGAGGCGTCGGGCCAGGTGGCTCGGTCGATGTGGCCGCGTGTGCTCGTACTTCGTGGGGCGGGCGCTGGGGAGGCGGAACGACGGCATGCGCTAGCCACCGCCCTCCGGATGCCCGCGTTCGACCGAATCGACGAGCGCGCGCAGCCGGTGAAGGCGCGGCTCGCGATCGCAGACGTAGCGCTCGATGGCGGCCACGATGTGCTCCGGCCCGAGGTGCGCCTCGTCCATCACCTCATCGACCGTCCCGCCAGTGCGCC
>JBBRWZ010000061.1:0-12431 GCA_038248895.1 Candidatus Limnocylindria bacterium
CCCGAGGTCCGCGGCAGCGCCCCACAGCGACGGGTCCGCCGCGAGCGCGACGCTGCCATACCGATCCTCGGACCAGCCCGCCGCGGTGCGCTGGGCTGCGGTGTCGGCATGCTGCACGGCCAGCGCCACGAGGTCGGCGAAGGCCGCCTCGCGGACCTCGATCGCCGGTGCCGCGGGGCCGGGGCGCACGAGGGCGCGCGCCGCGGCAGCGATGCGTCCCAACCCATTGGCCAGGATGCGCGAGACCTGGCCCGCGCCGACGAACGTCTGCCACTGGCGCAGCACCTCGGCGCGCATGAACGTGCCCCGTCCGATCTCCTCGCCGAGCGCGGCGCGCCGCGCTGCATAGGCCTGATCGGCGATGGCGAGCAGCTCGGCCACGGCGCCCTGCTCATGGTCCACCTCCCGTGCGACCTCCTCGACCGCCACCGGCAGCCCGGCCAGTGCGGCGTCGAGGCCGCGCCGCGCCAGGGCACGGCGTTCGGCGCCGTCTGCCATCAGCCGGTCGAGCGCGGCACGCAACGGCGCCACCGCCTCCGCGTCGAGCGCGTCGCGCTCGGGATCGAGCGCGCCTTCCGCGACCGCGAGCACCTCGAGTTCGCCGAAGGCGCCCGCGCCGGCGAGGTCGCCGCGCTCGAGCAGGTGCCGGTAGTCGGCGGCGACCGCTCCGGCATCTTCGGCATCGGCCGGCAGCCGGTTCAGCACCGCCAGGAGCGGCACGCCGCGCTTCCGCGCGCGGGCGAGCATCTCCCACGGCACCTGGTCCGCGTACCGCGTGGCGGTCGTGACGAACACGACGAGGTCGGCGGCCTCGAGCAGCTCCATGGCCAGCGCCCGGTTCTCGAGCTCCACGCTGTCGAAGTCGGGGGCGTCGACGAGGACGAGCCCGCGGCGCGCGCCGGTATCGGTCCGCAGGTCGACGGCGGCGCGGGCGGCGAGCCCCGGCAGCAGCTCCGGGCCGATGTCGTCGCGGTGCGCCAGCGCGATCGGGCGCCGCGTGGTGGGTCGCAGCACGCCAGACGGGCTGACCCGCGCGCCGGCGAGTGCGTTGAAGAGGCTCGACTTGCCGCTCCCGGTGGAACCGAGCAGCACGATGATCATCGGCGCGTCGAGGCTCGCGGCACGGGGTGCGAGATAGTCGACGACATGCCGTCGCAGGCGCTCGGCGCGGGCGGCACGGTTCGGTCCGGGCGCCGCGGCGGCGCGTCGCGCGAGTGCGTCGGCGAGCGCTCGCAGCGCTTCAATGGGCATGCGAGGCAGTGTGCACGTCGCGGGCCGCCGCCGGTTGGTCCCGGCTGGCATCGGTCCTGCGTGGGCCGTCACCGACGATACCCCCCACAGCTGGGCACGGCCCGAGGACGAATCCGCATCATGGCCACCACCACTCGCTCACGATCCAGCTCGAGCAACGGCTCGCGCACCAACGGCAGCCGCCTCTCCCCGTCGCCGACGTACGCCAAGCTCGGCGTCGAGGTGCAGTCGTTCGGCACGCTGCGCGACCTGCCGGTCGGCCTGCCGGACAAGGCGCGCAAGGAGAGCTGCACGCTCCTCAACGAGATCCTCGCCGACACGACGATCCTCTACGCGCTCTACAAGAAGCACCACTGGAACGTCGCCGGCCCGACCTTCTACCAGCTCCACCTCCTCTTCGACAAGCACGCGGAGGAGCAGCTGGAGCTCGTCGATCTTCTCGCGGAGCGGGTGCAGCTGCTCGGTGGGGTGGCCGTCGGCGACCCTCGCCACGCGGCGGAGCTCACCACGATCGAGCGCGCACCCGACGGCGCCGAGGACGTGCCGGCACAGATCACGCGCCTGCTCCAGGCGCACGAGACGATCCTCGCCAAGACCCGCGACGCGATCGAGGCGACCGAGGAGAGCAAGGACTGGGGATCCAACGACCTGCTCATGAGCGACGTGCTGCGTCGCAACGAACTGCAGGTCTGGTTCGTGGCGGAGCACCTGGTCGACCTGCCGCTCGTCGAGGACTGAGCGCGCCAGGTACCGAGACGCCCTAGGCCCCCATGAGGGTCGCCTTCAGCGCCTGGATGCGGTCGTACGCCTCGTCGATGCGCGCCTCGGTGACCTCGCCGCGGGCGACCATCGCCTCCACGGCATCGACGGTGCGCTTGACGAGGCTCGACGCCCCCGTGCCGGGATCGGCGATGGTGAGGATGTCAATCCCGGCGTTGATCGCCAGCCCAATGGCCTCCTCCCAACCGTAGTGAGCACGGATCGCGCCCATCTGCATGTCGTCGCTGATGACGACGCCGCCGAAGCCGAGCTGCGTGCGCAGGATCCCGGTCACGACCGCTGATGAGAGGGTCGCGGGGTGCCGCGCATCCAGCGACCGGTTGAAGATGTGTCCGGTCATCACCGCGTCCGCCGCGCCGGAGCCGATGAGGGTGGCGAACGGCGTGAGCTCTGCATGCTTCCAGCGCCCGGTGACGTCGACCAGGCCAAGGTGCGTGTCCCCCGCCGCGCTGCCCTGACCCGGAAAGTGCTTGAGCGTGGTGCGCACGCCGACCGCATGCTGCCCCGCAATGAAGGCTCCCGCCTGCTCCGCGACCCGCCGCGGATCCGCGGAGAAGCTGCGTCCGTTGCGACCGATGGCCGGGTTCCGCGGGTTCAGGTTGACGTCGACGACCGGGGCAAGATTGAGGTTGATCCCCACCGACGCCATCGAACGCCCCATTGCCTCACCCTGAGCCCGGGTGAAGGCAGGATCGTTGCGCGCGCCGAGACTAGCGGCGGTGTACGTCGCGGGGAAGCCGTTCCGCCCGTTCAGCCGGGCCACCGCGCCGCCCTCCTGATCGATGGCCACGATGAGCGGCGCGCCGGGTGGCGTGGCACGCGCGGCACCTTGGAGGCTCGCCACCAGCGACCGCAGCTGATCCGGCGAGCTGATGTTGCGCACCGCCGACGACCGAGCCGCGGCGCGGTCGAAGAGCACAACCCCGCCCACGCCCTGACGCGTGATGTCGGCGATCACCTGTGACCGCGGCCCGGCGGCCGTCCCGTGGAACCCGACCAGCAGCATCTGCCCGATCTTCGTGCGTAGCCCCGGACGGCGGAACGCTGCGGTCATCGCCGGCTGTCCGCCGCGGGCCGGCAACGCGCGCGCCGCCATCCTCTCGGGAACGACGTGCGGCGGGGGGTCCCAGACCTTCACGCCGCGACCGGTGAACAGCCGTGGTTCGGGAACCGATGGGACGGCGGCTTCGCTCCCCATCGCCGCGCGCACCACCGACCCGCCGGCCTCGGTCGCGAATGCGACGGCGCCCAGCGCCACCCCAATCAGGAATCGGCGCCGGGACAGGGCGCGCTGCTGCTCGTTCACGGCCACGCACCCTAGCAGCGCAGGTCGCGGACCGCTAATCCCGCCTGGTGCCGCATGTCACCGGGTTCGCGCCAGCACCTGTTCGAGCACCGGGTCGCGGCCGGCGAAATAGGCGGCGCTGCTGCTGGCGACCGGCAGGTCCGGCTCGATCGTCAACCTCGGGTCGTCCGGCTGCGCCATCTGCCAGTAGCGCGTCGAGATGCCGACCTGCATCGGGATCGGCCAGTCCGCCAGCGTCACAAAACGAACGTCGTCCCAGAAGTTGAGGCCACCTCCCATCGCCTCGCCGGCGAACGTCGCCTGGGTCGTCCGTTCGATCTCGGTGGCCAGGTTCGCGGCGGAGAAGGTCGTTCTGTCGGTGAGGACGAAGACGCGCCCGGGGATGTCGACATCCGCGCGTAGCAGGATGTCGAGCAGGCCGCGATAGGTGTGGTTGTCGCCGCCGGGATTCTGGCGCAGGTCGAGCACGACGCGCTCGATGTTCGTGGCACCGGCACGCTGACGGACCCCGGCCAGCTCCGCGGCCGTTGGGGCTCGCACCTCGCGGAGGCGCACATACAGCGTGGCGTCATCGGGCAGCTCGTCCACCGCGAACGTGCCCGTGTCGCGGAGATACGCCACGTCGCCACGCGCCGGGAGGCGGATCATGCCGAACGGGCCGGCCCACGCGGCATAGTCGGCGAACGGGATCGATTCGATGTCGACGCGCTGCGCCGTGCCGTCCCCGACCTCGACCTCGACCTCGACGCGCGAGCCGGCACCGATGATGTTCAACCCACGAAGCACATCGGCGCGCAGCAGGAACACCGAGCGGAACGTCCGTACCGTGGCCGGCCCATCGCGCGGGACGAGCGGCTCGACCGCATCGAGCACCTCGCCGATGGGGTGGTCACCGATTCCCGTGAGCCTTGCCCCGACGAGGTTCTCGTACGGCGCGCGGGCGGCGGTCACGTAGACCCCGTCGTCAAACTCCCAGATGCGAAGCGGCAGCACCGTGCCCGCCGCCTCGGGGAGCGGGACGGCGATCTGGTGCCCATCGCGGCCCTCCCGGCTCAGCAGCGCCACCAGGCGCATCAGCCCCACCATCGCCGCCTCGGGCGACAGCGTCGGCAACGCGGCGCCGAGCGCATCGAGCTCGGCGACGAAGGCGTCGCGTGGCACGCCGTGGAACGGCTCCGGATGGATCGACTCGAGCTGATCGAGGAGCAGTGCCAGGTCCGCGCGGGCGGCATCGGTCCCGTCCGGCACGGCGACGCTGGCGGAGGCGACAGCCTGCGACGATCCGCCGCTGTCCGCGCTCGGCGACTGGCCCGCCGTCGCGGGCGGCGCGCTGCAGCCGGCGAGCGCCAGCAGGGCGATGAGCAACACGACGGGGGCGCCGGATCGGCGTGGAGCGGCCATGTTCCACCGAGCCCCCGCACGGCTGGGCTGTGACACGCGCCGTCCCACAGCTGTACAGGAATCCTGAACAGTTGGCGTAGCGGTCGTCCGCCGCGCCTTCCGAAACGGGAACTGGCTTTCCGGCCTCAGTGACTTCCGAGACCGTGATGCACCCATCCCCGCCGAGCGCCCCACGGGGCTCGTCATCGGCTTCGCCATGATTCCCGAGTCGGCGATCGCGCCGGGAATTGCGACCGTCGCGTCGATCGTCGTCGCCGAGCATCCGCCGTCGTCGCTCATCCGCGGTCTCGGGCACCACCGCGCCGCGCGCCCCTGAGCAGCGACCGACGCTCGCTGCCGCGGGCCGTCACAGCTGGGCCCGCCCAGCGCTCTTGCTCATGTTCGGACCCGGCATGAAGGAGCACCCGCATGGCCAGCACCTCTCCCCGCGCAGTCGCCGCCGTCGCGATTCTGGTACTGACGACGGCCTGCGCGGGTGGCGCCACCGCCATCCCCGGCGCGTCGGACGATGGCCCGGGCGCCACGGAGACTGCCGCCGCGAGCGGGTCGGCTGCGGCGTCGGAGGGGGCCACGGGTGCCGTCTTCACGTTTCCGGGCGGCGAAACGCCGACGGTGGACCGCGACCTCGCGGGCTTCCCCGACCAGATGTTCCTGAACCCCGGTGCCGTGCTGGTCGACGATGCCGGCACGTTCCACATGTACCCCAATGCCTTCACCGGCTGGCCCGGGCTGGTGCAGATCCCGCACCTCACCTCGACCGATGGCGTCGCCTGGACGAGGAGCGCCGATGCGACCGTCCTGAGCAGCGACGATGTCCCCTATGCGCAGCCCGGTGCGGATGTCTCGAGCGCCTACGTGACCGGCGACGGCACGTGGACGCTCGTGTTCGGCACCATCAACTTCACCAGGGGCTGGGAGATCGGCCGCGCCACGGGGCCCGGACCCGACGGCCCGTGGACCGTCGATCCTGAGCCGATCCTCTCCGGCAACGAGGGAGAGTGGGACTCGGGTGGCGTGGCGTGGCCGAGCGTCGTGGCAACCGATGATGGCTGGGCGATGTACTACTCCGCCGGCGCCAACCCGCGCACGTCGACAGGCGCGATTGGCCTCGCCACCTCGACCGATGGCGTCACCTGGACCAAGCACGGCGCACCGGTGCTCGAGGTGACCGCCGACTGGGAGGGTGGCGCGCTGGATCGGCCGCGCGTCCAGCGCACCGACGAGGGCTGGATCATGGTCTACACCGGCAGGACGCTCACGGAGCGGGGCCTCGCCTGGTCGGACGACGGCGTCAGCTGGACTCCCGATCCGGCGAACCCGGTGCTCACTGCGGATGACTTCCCGATCAACGGCAAGACGTGGGATACCGCGTTGCTCTGGCACGACGGCGTGCTGCGCTACTACATGGAGATCGGCCTGGGCGCTGGGTCGCAGACGACCGACATCTACCTCGGCACGCATGACGGCCTGCCGGCACATCCCTGATACGCTCGCCGCATGACCGATGCGCCGCGTGATCTCGTCCGACCCCTCCTCCGCGTTCGACAGGTGCGCCAGTTCCGCACCGACGCTCCCGTGACCGGGGAGGAGCTCGCCGCCCTGGCCGATGTCGCGCGCTGGTCGGGGAGCAGCAAGAACAGCCAGCCGTGGCGGTTCATCACCATCACCGACCCACAGCTGCTGCGGCAGCTGTGGCAGAGCAGCCTGCCCCAGACGCGATCGCTCGAGACCGCGGCGGCGGCCATCGCCATCGTGCTGCCGGTCGAGAAGGGCGCTGCCATCTCGCATGCGTACGACGAGGGTCGGGTCGCGGAGCGCATCCTCGCGGCGGCATCGCTGCTCGACCTCGGGGCGGGCATCGCATGGGTGATGGCCGATGCACGTCCGGCCGTCGCGTCCCTGCTCGGCATTCCCGATGGCTGGTCGCTGCGCACCATCGTGTCGCTCGGCCACGCCAGCGATGCCGCCGCGCGACCCAAGTCGGCACCAGGCGAGGCACGCCGGCCGCGCGACGAGATGGTGTGCGCCGAGCGCTGGGAAGGCTGAGCCCGGCCCGCGGTATCGTGGGACCAATGACGACCGGCAACGTCGCCACGGCGACCGCCGCGGACGGCACCAGGCTCCGGGTGCTCCACTGGCCGGCCGACGTCGCGCCGTGGGCGACGCTCCTCATCGTCCATGGCGTTGGCGAGCACGCGGGTCGCTACGAGCACGTTGCGCAGCAGATGGCGACGAGCGGCCTCGACGTCACTGCCTATGACCACCGCGGCTTCGGCGCATCCGGCGGGCCGCGCGCCTTCGTCGACCGCTGGTGCGACCTCCAGGAGGATCTCGCCGATCGCGTCGTAACGCTGCGGGATGCCGGCCCGGATCGCCCGCTGGCGCTGTACGGCCACTCGCTGGGTGGCCTGCTCGTCGTGGGCTACCTGCTGGGGACCGGCGGCACGCGGCCGCTCCCCGACGCGGCCGTCGTGACGTCGCCCGCCCTCGAATCGACCATCGCGCGCTGGAAGCGCGCGTCGGCACCGCTGCTCGGCCGCATTGCGCCGCGCCTGCGGGTGCCGAACGGCTTTGGACCCGGGTCCCTCTCGCGGGATCCCGAGGTCGATCGGCGCTTCGGCGCCGATCCGCTGACCCAGCTGACCTCCACCGCGCGACTCGGACGCGAGGTGTTCGCGGAGCAGGCGCGGGTGCGTGCCGCCCTCGACGCGGGTGACCGCCTCCCCGTGCCGACATACGTCATCCACGGGACGGATGACCCGATCGTGCCCGTCAACGCCTCGGCACGCCTGGCAGAGGACCCAGCCGTCACGCGACGCGTCTACCCGGGGTTGCGCCACGAGACGCACAACGAGCCGGAGGGATCGGCGGTGATCAACGACACCATCGCCTGGCTCCGATCGGCCCTCGGCGAGGCCGGCGGATGATCCAGGATGGCCGCTGGCGCGTTCCCCACGTGCCATGCAGCACCAGCCAACCCGCGTCGCCGTCATCGGTGCCGGCGTCAGCGGCCTCACCGCCGCGCACGCGCTGAGCCGAGACGGACGCCACGCCGTCACCCTCTACGAGCGCGAGGCGCAGCTCGGTGGACACGTGCGCACCATCGACGTCGCCACCGCCGCCGGCAGGCAGCCGATCGACACCGGCTTCATCGTCTACAACGAGCACACCTACCCGCGCTTCGTGGCACTCCTGGCCGAGCTCGGCGTGGAGACGCAGCCGTCGGACATGTCGATGAGCGCCTCGTGCGGCAGTTGCCGAATCGACTACTCGACGCGCGGCCTGCGGGGCATGTTCGCCCATCCGACATCCATCGCCAGCCCGCGGCACCTCGGCATGGTGCGCGACCTGTTTCGCTTCTACGCGGACGCGCGCCGGACGCTCGATGAGGGCGGCGCGGGCATCCTGACGCTCGGCGCGTACCTCGACGACCGCGGGTTCGGGACGGCGTTCCGCAATCACTTTCTCGTCCCGCTCACGGCCGCGGTGTGGTCCACCGCCCCGGGGCAGGTCCTCGACTTCCCCGCCGACTACCTCCTCCGCTTCCTCGACCACCACGGGCTGATCGGCCACGGCAACGCGGTGCAGTGGCGGACGATTCGTGGCGGCTCGCGGGCCTACGTCGAGCGCCTTGCGGCGGCGCTGCCGGCGGGGACGGTGCGCGCCGGTGCCGCGGTCCGCGCGATCCGTCGCGACGGCGCCGGCGTCCACGTCGTCACCGATGGCGCCGTCGAGCACCACGACACGGTGATCATCGCCACGCATGCCGATGAGGGGTTGGCGCTCCTCGCCGATGCCGACCCCGCGGAGCGCGCGGCGCTCGGCGGCTTCGAGTACACCACGAACCGCGTGGTGCTCCACACCGATGGCGGCATCATGCCCCGCCGCACGGCCGCCTGGGCCTCGTGGAACGTCGACATGCCGACCTGCACGCGCCTCGGCGACGCGCTGTCGATGACGTATCACATGAATCGCCTCCAGTCCCTCGACGGCGACACCGACTACTACGTCTCGGTCAACCCCGCCGATCGGGTCCGCCCCGAGCACGTCATTCGCGACGGGGCGATGACGCATCCGCTCTACACGTTCGGCACGCTGCGCGCGCAGGCCGCGGTGCGGAAGATCCAGGGCCATCGGCGCACCTTCTTTGCCGGAGCGCACCTCGGCTACGGCTTCCACGAGGACGGCTGCCGCTCCGGGTACGAGGCCGCGGCCCTCGTCGACGACGTGGCGTCCGAGCTCGCCGCGTGAGGACCCATCTCGTCGCGGGCACCGTCCGCCACCGCCGCTCGGCGCCGTTCGTCTACGAGCTGCGCCACGAGGTCTTCTACCTCGCGCTCGACCTGGCCGAGATCGACGAGGTGGCGTCACGACATCGGCTCATCAGTCGCAACCGGTGGAACGCCGCCACGTTCCGTGACGAGGATCACTTTCTGCCGCCGGCGACGGATCTCGACGCCGCGGTCCGTTCGCACCTGCGGGATGCGGGACACGACCCCGATGGCTGGCAGATCACCCTCGTCACCAGCCTGAGAACGCTGGGCTACGTCTTCAACCCGGCCAGCTTCTACCTCTGCCGCGACCGCGACGGCAAGCTGCGGGTCGTCATCGTGGAGGTCCACAACACCCACCTCGAGCGGCGGCTCTACACGCTCGAGCCGGCCCAGCACGGAACCGTGCACACCGCCGCCATGGCGAAGGACCTCTACGTCTCGCCGTTCATCGACATGGACGCGCACTACACGGTGCGGGTGCGCGACGAGCCGGACCGGCTGCAGATCGTCATCGACGAGACCGAGCACGGCGCGCCGCTGCTCCAGGCGAGCCTTAACCTCCATCGCCATCGCTTGACCGATCGCTCCCTGCTGCGGATGCTGGTGCGGCACCCGGTCCTGCCGCATCGCACGATCGGGCTCATCCATTGGCACGCGCTGCGCCTCTGGCGACGCGGGGCGCAGTTTCACCCGCACGGAGCGTGAACCGATGAGCGACCGGGCCGTCGCCCGCGGAGCGACCCGCACCGCACCGATGACGCGCGTCGCGCGTCGGGTCCTCGTGGCCGCCGCCGAGCGAATCCGATTCGGGCACCTCGTCATGACCCTCCCCGACGGGCAGCGTCACGCCTTCGGCGCCGCGAACGCGGCGCATCGGGCGGAGATCACGATCCACGACGACGACGCGTTAGTGCGACTGCTGCTTCACGGCGAGACGGGCGCCGGCGAGGCGTACATGGACGGCCAGTGGTCGAGCCCCGACCTGGCCGCGCTCCTCAAGCTCGCGGCGGTCAACCGTGAGTCGCTGGCGCTGACCGCCGGCTGGTGGCGGATCCCGGCGGCCGCGGCACGGACGGTTGCCCATCGGGCCAACCGCAACACCCCCGTGCGCGCGCGACGCAACATCGCGCGCCACTACGACCTCTCCAACGACCTCTACCGGCTCTTCCTGGACGAGACGATGACGTACTCGAGCGCCGTCTTCGAAACGCCGGACCAGTCGCTCGCCGATGCGCAGCGTGCGAAGTACCGTCGCATCGCCGAGCGCGCCGGGTTGCGCCATGGGATGCACGTCCTCGAGATCGGCTCCGGCTGGGGCGGCTTCGCCATCTGGGCTGCCCGCGAGATCGGTTGCCGCGTCACGACGATCACGATCTCCGAAGCGCAGCGCTCGCTGGCGATCGAGCGGGTGCGCGACGCCGGCGTGGAGGAGCTGGTCGAGGTGGAGCTGCGCGACTACCGTGACGTGACCGGCACGTACGACGCCGTCGTCAGCATCGAGATGCTCGAGGCGGTGGGCGCCGAATTCTTCGAGGCCTACTTCGGTGCCGTCGACCGCGCCCTCGTCCCCGGCGGCAGGGCGAGCATCCAGACGATTGCACTCACCGACGACGCGTACCAGCAGGAGAAGCGGGGCGCGAACTGGATCCAGAAGTACATCTTTCCGGGCGGCCTGCTGCCGTCGCTCGCCGCCCTCGACCGCGCCACGCGGCGCACGCAGCTGCTGATCACCGAGGTGACCGACATCCGCGAGCATTACGCACGGACGCTCGAAGCGTGGCGGGCCAACTTCATGGGCAACCTGGACGCGGTGCATGCGCTCGGCTTCGACGATCGGTTCGTGCGGATGTGGGAGTACTACCTTGCGCTCTGCGAGGCCGGATTCGCGACCGGCACCTTCTCCGACCTGCAGATCGTGTTCGAGAAGCGGCGGGGCATCCTGGCCAGCTGACTGGGCTTGGCGCGGTCGCGCGACCGGAATGGATGCGCCGCCGGCCCCGCCGCTGCCGCGGGCGACCAACTTGCTACGGACACGCTCCATGCAGATACGAATGAATGACACCCGGCTCGGCATCCTCCTCTGGAGCCAGGCCACCGACTGGGACGACTTCGAGCGGGCCGCGGTCCGGATCGACGAGCTCGGCTACGACCATCTCTGGACCTGGGACCACCTGTACGCCATCTTCGGCGACCCGCTCCAGCCCATCTTCGAGGGCCACGCGACACTCGCGGCGTGGGCGAAGGTGACGCACCAGGTGCGACTCGGGCTCCTCGTGGGCGCCAACACGTTCCGCAACCCCGGCCTCGTCGCGAAGCTCGCCACGACGCTCGACCACATCAGCGGCGGTCGCGCCATCCTGGGCATCGGCGGCGCCTGGTTCGAGGAGGAGCACACGGCGTACGGGATCGAGTTCGGGGCATCGCCGGGGACGCGGCTGACCTGGATGGATGAGGCCGCCGGCGCGATGCGCGCGCTGCTCGACGGCGAGACGGTGACGTCCAAGCCGGACGACACGTATCGGTTCGACGAGCTGCAGCTGCTGCCACCGCCGGTGCAGTCGCACCTGCCGATCATGATCGGCGGCGGCGGCGAGAAGAAGACACTGCGGAGTGTCGCTCGCTACGCCGACATGTGGAACGGCATGGGGTCCGCTGCGAAGCTGGCGCACAAGATCGAGGTCCTGAGGCGCCACTGCGACGAGGTGGGGCGCGACTTCGCTGAGATTGAGCTCACCTGCGGCTGCAAGCCGATCATCCGCGACACGGAGGAGGAGGCGCGGCGTGTCTGGGAGGCGCAGATGGAGCACAACCGCACACCGATGTCGGATGTCCTCGAGGACGACACGTTCTGGGTCGGCACCGCGGAGCAGGTGGCGCAGGAGATGATCGACCGTCGGGCGCTCGGCTTCACCACCTTCATCGGTGAGCTGGCCGCCCCCTTCGACGACGAGACGATCAAGCGCTGGATCACCGAGGTCAGACCGATGGTCGACGCCGCCTGACCCCCCGCCCTGCCGCTCGCTCGCTCGATATATCGAACACTGTGCGCCGGAAGGGCGCCGGCGGGTGGGTTTGGCCGATATATCGAACGCCGGCACGCTGGAGCGCATCCGCCGCGTGCCGCTCACGCTCACCCGTGGCCGAAATATCGAACGAACCGCACGCACCCGCGACGTCCGGCTCGAATCGGTCGATATATCGAACGCCGATGCGCGGGCGGGCGGCGACGCCCGTGGAGATTCCTAGGCGCGAACCTCCTGGCGCAGGAATGCCACGTACGCGGCCACGAACAGCGCCACCGTCATCGCGACCAGCAGCACGATCTGCGGCCACGCCACGAGCACACTCTGCTGGAGCGACAGCTGCGTCGGGATCTGCTGATTGAGCTGGATCACCTGCGCCAGGCCGGGCACGGACAC
>JBBRWZ010000062.1:0-12403 GCA_038248895.1 Candidatus Limnocylindria bacterium
AGGCTGGCCCGCCTGCAGCTGGCCGCCCGACGAGCGGGTGGGCGCCTCGTGCTGCGCGGTACGTCGGCGCGCCTGCACGCGCTGCTCGAGCGCGCTGGCCTCTACGAGGTGCTCGGCGGTTGTTCCGCGCTACGCGTCGATGCGTGGGGGGAGGCCGAAGAGCGGGAAGAAGCGCGCCGTGTCTAGGAAGAACGTGATGCCGGCGATGGAGCCGCCACGGACGTCGAGCACCTGGAGTGACCACGGCTCCCAACCGTCCCCATTTGCGGCGGGCTTGTACTGACCGAATGCGGGCGAGCCGTTGGCGACGGTAGGAACGAGCCTCGAGCCCTCGCACGCATAGCCAGGACCGATGCACCACGCCACCACATCCGCGTGGCCGCGCAGCCACATCGGGAACGGGGGCATGACCCAGTTCGCATCCTCGTGCAGCACGGCCGTGAGCGCCTGCATGTCGTAGCGTTCGAACGCGTCCACGTAGCGCTGGAGGAGTGCGCGCTCATCGGTCCCGAGCTGGTCCACCGCCAATCCCTCCGTGGCCTGCTTCGCGGCCATCGTGGCCCGTGCGCGCTGCAGCGCGCTGTTGACCGATGCCACCGAGGTCTCGAGCAGCTCAGCCACCTCGTCGGCGTGCCAGCGCAGCACCTCGCGCAGGATGAGGACGGCGCGCTGCCGCGGCGGAAGGTGCTGGAGTGCCGCCACGAATGCGAGCCGGATCGACTCCCGGGCGACAGCCACATCTGCCGGGTCGCCAGCCGTCGGGACGCTGCGGTCGTCCGGCATCGGCTCCAGCCAGGTCGATTCGGCGAGCGGCGCCGGGAGTGGGCGATCCGCGTGCGACGGTCCTTCCATGTCCATGGGCACCGCGCGTCGCTGGCGACTGCCGAGCATGTCGAGGCAGACGTTGGTGGCGATGCGGTAGAGCCACGACCGCAGTTGCGAGCGACCCTCGAAGCGGTCCATGGCGCGCCAGGCGCGGATGAATGTCTCCTGCACCGCGTCCTCCGCCTCGAAGGCGGCGCCGAGCATGCGGTAGCAGTGCGCGGTGAGCTCCCTGCGGTGGGCATCGAGCTGGGCGGTGAGGTCGGCGTCGGACGGGCGCACGGCTGCTTCGACGGTCATCTCGGTCATCGCCGACATCCTAGCCCGTGCGACCGAATCGTTCATTCGCCGGCCACGTTCCGATAGCGATGCGAGGAATGGGGCATCGCCATGCACGACGCACGTCCGACCCGCTGGGCTCGAGGTGCCCGAGAATCGAGCATCGCGACCGAGAAATGGGCCGAGCGCGGTCGTTCGGGTCGGTTTACGAGCAATCGCGTGCGCGACCGACCGGGGAAACACGATGGCTTCGGTCCGGATGCTGCGATTCCGGGCACGGCACGGGCGCGGCGCGGGACGGCGCGGGCGCGGCACGGGCACGCACGAGCGCGGCACGGCGCGGGCGCGGCACGGGCACGCACGGGCACGCCACGCTACGCCACCGCACGGACGAACGCCGGCAGTCCCGGTCCATGGCGACGGGCGAGCCCCGTGTCGCACCGACGAGAATGGACCGATGTGGACCCCGCAGGACCTGAGGCAACCATGACCACGCGCGCCTGGGTCGCCTTCGCGGTGGTCGGTCTCGTGTGGGGCCTGCCGTATCTCTTCATCAAGATCGCGATTGACGAGGGGCTGTCGCCGACGTTCATCGCCTGGTCGCGGGTCGTGATCGCGACGGCGATTCTGCTGCCGGTGGGCTGGTGGCTCGGCGCGCTCCGCGGGCTGCGCGGCAAGCTCGTGCCGCTCCTTGCCATCGGCGGTCTGGAGATCGTCGGGCCATTTCCGCTCATCGCGGCTGGGGAGCAGTACGTGAGCTCGTCGCTGGCGGCGATCCTCATCGCCACGGTGCCGCTGATCATCGCGCTCCTGGCGATTCGTTTCGACGCCGACGAGCGCGTGCGCGGCCCACGGCTCATCGGCCTGGTCGTGGGACTGGCGGGCGTGATCATCCTGCTCGGCATCGACGTTGCGGGCCGGCCGGACGAGCTGCTCGGCGCGGGGATGATCATCCTCGCCGCCGTCGGCTACGCCGCCGCGCCGCTCATCCTCAAGCGGTCGTTCCGCGGCGTCGCGCCACTCACGCCGGTGATCGGCGCGCTCGCCGTCGGCAGTGTCGTGCTGGCGCCGGTCGGTCTCCTCACCGCCCCTCCGTCGATGCCGACCGGCACGGCGCTGATCGCCATCGGTGTGCTTGGCGTCGTCTGCTCCGCGATAGCGTTCGTTGCCTTCTTCACGCTCATCGGCGAGGCCGGCCCGAGCCGCGCCAGCATCATCACCTACGTCAATCCGGCGGTCGCGGTGGCGCTCGGCGTGACGCTCCTCGGCGAGCAGGTCGGCATCGGCATGGCGGCCGGCCTGGCGCTCATCCTCGCCGGGTCGTGGCTGGCCACCGGTGGTCGGCTCCCGCGCCGGCGCGAGGGCGCGGCATCGGGCCAGCCTGCCGCCCAGGTGCCACGGAATCGAACCGAATGACCGGAAATTGGCGCTCGGTGATACGTGGGAACGGCACGTGGCGCTGAAGCCGCGTACGATCTGGAGAGCTTCTTCCACCCCCCATCACCCGGTGCAGCCATGAGCAGCCCCGACCCGGTCACCGCCCCGCAGGCCTACCAGCAGCATCTCGTCGCGCTCGTCGGGGACGACGATTCGGCCGTGGTGCAGCGCGCGACACCGGCGCGGGTGCGCGCCCTCCTCGCCGACGCTGCGGACGAGGGGGCGTTGCGACCGGCGGATGGCGAGTGGTCGGTGCTCGAGTGCCTGGCGCACATGGTCGATGCCGAGCTCGTCGCCAGCGGCCGTTATCGATGGATCCTGGCCCACGACGAGCCGGAGCTGATCGGCTACGACCAGGACGCGTGGGTCGACCGGCTCCATGCCCCGGTCGAGGCCGCCGACGAGCTGCTCGCCTCGTTTAGCGCGCTCCGCGCCGCGAACCTGGCACTGTGGGAGCGGACGACGGACGTGGGGCGCGACCGTGTCGGCATCCACCGTGAGCGCGGACCGGAGAGCTACCGGCTCACGTTCACCCTCATCGCGGGCCACGACCGCTTCCACGTCGACCAGGCGGAACGGGCGCTCGCTGCCATCCGGGAGGCGCGCTGATGCGATTCCACACGACGCTGCTCCAGAGTGACGGCACCGCGACCGGCATCCGCGTCCCCGACGAGGTCGTCGAGTCCCTCGGCGCGGGCAAGCGACCGCCGGTGCGCGTGACGCTCAATGACGGCTACACCTATCGCAACACGATCGCCGTGATGGGGGGCGTCTACATGGTCGGCGTGAGCGCGGAGCATCGCGCCGCTTCCGGCGTGGCAGGCGGCGATGAGATCGATGTCGACATCGAGCTCGACACCGCTCCGCGGACCGTCGAGGTGCCGCCCGAGCTCGTCGCCGCGCTCGACGCCGATCCAGCGGCGCGCGCCACCTTCGATCGACTCTCGAACTCGAACAAGGGGTGGCACGTCACGCAGGTGACGTCCGCCAAGACCGATGAGACCCGCGAGCGCCGCATCGCGAAATCGGTCGCCGCGCTCCGCGAGGGGAAGCCCCGCTAAGCGTCGCGCGGGTCGGTCGGGTCTGCCCTGCGACAGGTCTTTGCCGGCGGAGGCGCTTGTCGGCGGCCGTTGCCGTCCCCGATCGGGCCGCGCCGCGTCCGTCGCCGGTGGCCGCGCCGTGCCGTCGCCCGGCGGCGGTGCCCCCGAATCGAGCATCGCGACCGAAGAACGGGTCGCGGCCGGTCGCTCGGTACATTTCCGGGGCAGTCTCATGCATGCTCGCCCGAGGCCCGAGCCGTTCTGTGGTCCGGATGCGCAGATTCCGGGCACGACCTGGGCTGGTTTGGGCACGGTCCAGGCACGACGGGGAATGGCAGGAGCCGCGAAGCACGCCCAAGCACCGCCCGGGGGGCGCGACCGGGGCTCGCGGCCGGCGGCGCCCCGTCCGTCCAACTGTGCTCCCAAATCGAGCATTACGACCGACGAACAGGCGGGACTCGGTCGATCGGTACATTTCGCGGGCAGCCCCCTGCACGCCCGACCGGGGCCCGCCCCTTTCCTCGGTCCGGATGCGCAGATTCCGGTCACCTCCCCCCGATGGGTAGATTCCGGTCACCGCCCCCCGGATGCGCAGATTCCGGGCACGGCCTTCGCCCTCCGGGCACGGCCGTCCGGGCACGGCCCTCCGGGCATGGCCCTCAGATTCCGGGCAGGAACTCCGTCCCCGGCCCTCCTGCCCCGGCACTCCCACCCACGGCGAGCGCGTCCGTGTCCGCATCGGCATTCGCTTCGGAGGCAGCTCAACCGCCGAAGAGCTGTTGCTCGAGAAGCCCGCCCAGCCAGCGCTCGAAAACGGCTGGCCGCCAACCACCCTCGGTCACGAAGACCGCGTAGACCGCCGGCCCGGTCATCGCCCACAGGATGTGCGCCGCGCGGTCGACGGTGAGTCCGGGACGGAGCGCCCCCGCTCGTCCCCAGGCATCGACCAGCGACCGCTGGTTCGTGCGCCGTCGCCGCTCGCCTTCCGCGAACCACGCGTCCACCTCCGGATCGACCGCTCGGCTCCCGAGCCCGACACCGATGATTCCCGCGCCCTGTTCGAACAGCGTTCGGTCGAACCGCACGTACCTGCGCAGCTGTCGCCGCGGGTGAGCCGCAGCCCGGGCGAGGTCACTGCGGAGCCGATCGATACCGGCGTTGGCGGTGAGCTCGTCCAGAATCGCCAGCAGCAGTCCGGCCTTCGAGCCGAAGACCGCGTACACCGTCTGGACCGATACGTCGGCGGCGCGGGCAATGTCGGCCATCGTCGGTACGGCGAGTCCCTCGGCTGCGAATCGCGAGCGTGCATGGTCGAGGATCCGTTGACGCGTCTCCGCCGCGCGATCCGCGCGCAGCGGCGATGAATATCGGCGCGGCGTCTTGACATCCGTCATTTCGATGGAGTCTACTCTAGCGAATCACGCAGGGAACGAGGCGACCCGGAGAATGTTGACAACGACCCCTGACGCTACCGGGGCCATCACGCGGCTCGTCGCCGAACTCGAGGCGGGGTGGAACGAGCACTCGGGGCGACGGTATGCCGCGCCCTTCGCCGCCGACGCGGACTACGTTGCCATCAATGGCATGCGCGCCTCGGGGCGTGAGCAGATCACTGCCGCACATGACCATCTCTTCGCGACGCGGTTTCGTAACTCGCGGCTGCGACTCACCGTGGAGGCCGTGCGTGCACTGACCGATGACGTCGCCATCGGGCACGTGCTCGCCCACAACACCGTCAGCAGCGACGACGCCACGGACGAGTGGGACTGCATGCTCACTGCCGTCGTGCAGCGCAGCGCAGACGGAACGTGGCAGATCGCCGCGTTCCAGAACACGCGCGTCCAACCACCACCGGAGGAGCCACGGTGATCCGAGCTGCCCGCCTCGCCTACGTCGCCCTGGCTGGGCTTTCCTCATCGGCCTCATCGTCCAGGTGTTCTTCATCGGTCTCGGGCTCTTCGCGAGCCGCCAGAACCTGGAGCTCCACACCCACTTTGGCTGGATCCTCAACCTCTCGCCGCTCCTGGTCCTCGCGGCGGCGGCCATGGCGCGCGCGGGCCGGCGGCACTGGCTGGCCGCGCTCGGGCTGGCGGCGGTGGTGTTCGTGGTACCGATCCTCGCGACCATCCGCGACGACTCGCCGGTGATCGCGGCACTGCACCCGGTCGCGGCGCTGGGCGCGTTCTGGCTGGCGATCTTCGTCGCGCGCAACGCCCTGGCGGCGCTGTCGGCCCTGGAAGGCGGGGACGAGGTCCGTACGAGCGCCGCCGCTGTCTGACGGAAGCGGCGTTTACACCGCGCCGTCCGTGGCCGAAATGCCGCTGGGTGGCGCTTGCCACTGGCCGTTGCCGTCGCTCCCAAGGCCGTTGCGGTGCCGTCGGCCAGAGGCGGTGCCCCCGAATTGAGCATCCCGACCGAGAAGCGGGTCGCGGCCGGTCGCGCGGTACGTTTCCGGGGCAGTCATGTGCACGCCCGATCAAACGCAGGGCCGATATCCGGTCCGGAAGTGCAGATTCCGGTCACGGGCTATGCGGAAGGGCCGGTTTCAACCCGCGCGCTTCTCGCACCACCGTCCTGACAGGGAGTGACAGGATTCCCTGCCATCATGGGTGGCATGGATATGAAGCTCGAACTCGTGGTCATCCCGGTGACCGATGTCGACCGGGCCAAGGCCTTCTACGTCGACCAGGTCGGCTTCCACGCGGACCAGGATGGAGTCGTCAATCCGGAGCTGCGCTTCGTGCAGCTGACGCCACCCGGATCGGCCTGCTCGATCGCGTTCGGGATCGGCCTGACCGATGCCGAGCCCGGTTCGGTGAAGGGCCTCCAGGTGGTCGTTGACGACGCGCGCGCCGTCCGCGCGGCGCTGGTGGCGAACGGCGTCGAGGCCCCCGAGGTGGAGGACCTGGCGTGGGGCTCGTTCACGTACTTCACCGATCCGGACGGCAACGCGTGGGCGGTGCAGCAGCTGCCCAAACGCGGCTAGCTGTGCAACTGACGAAGGCCGGTCACACCGGGCTACCTGTTCTCAGCCGCAGTCGCTCGTAGGGAGTCTGACCTCCAAGACCACCGTGTGGGCGGTTGAAATTGTAGAAGTCCTCCCATTCGCGAAGGCGTTCGTTGAACACCCCGGCGTCATCGATCACCACGCCGTCGAGCATCCGGTAGAACTCCTCGGCATCGATCCGGTGGGATCGCTCCACCTTGCCGTTCAGCCGCGGGGTCGCGGGTCTGATGTAGACGTGGCCGATACCTCGGTCGAGCACGTGGTAGTGGAAGGAGGACTGGAACTCGGCGCCGTTGTCGGTCTGGATCCGCTCCACCCGGAAGGGCAGCTTCTCGAGGACATAGTCTAGGAACTGGATTGCCATCTTCTGGTTCGACCGCTCGTAGATCCGCAGGACGCGGAGCCTGGTGCAGTCGTCGATCGCCGTGAACTGGTAGAACTTCCTGCGTGAGCCGGGCAGTGGCGCGATGAACTTGACGTCAATCTGGACGCGATGTCCGGGCTCCGGCTTCTCGTAGCGCTTCCAGCGCTCCTTCTGACGTCGATAGCGCCCCGATGAGGGCAGGCGACTCATGTCCAGACGCTTGAGGATCCGCCAGATCCCCGACGGGCTGAGCGTGATGTCGTGGTAGCGCTTGAGGTACATCGCGATCTTGTGAGGCCCGAAGTGGTAGGTCTGTCGCAGGTAGACGACCTTGCCGACGACCTCGATCTGGGTGGTCCTCGGGCTCTCGTGCGGCCTCGAGGATCGATCTCGCAACGCGTCCAGGCCACCTTCCTCGTAGCGCCGCAGCCACTTGTAGTAGGCCTGTCGGCTGATCCCGTAATAGCGGCACGTCTTCGAGACGTTGTCGGTCACCTCCTGGGCATGGCGGATGATCGCCAGCCGATGCGTAGCTCGTCGGTCCAGCTCCCGTTCGGTCATCGGTCCTCCTCTTCGCCGGGGGACCCGATATGTACACCATGTCCGTCAGTTCTATAGCTAGCCGCCGCGGCTGAACGTTCCCTCGAGCGTTCCCGAGGAGAGCTCGACGTCGGCAATCGCCGCGCGCAGCTCGTCCACGGCGAAGCCCTCGGCGAGCCGCAGCGGCGCCGATAGGGCCACGACCTGGAACCGATACCGATGCGTCCCCGACGGCGGGCATGGACCGGTGTAGCCGGTGCCGCCCGACCCGTTGCGGCCCTGAATCCCGGCGTCCTGTCCCACTGCGCCGGCCGGCAGAGCGCTGACGGATCCGGGGATATCGGTGGCGAGCCAGTGCACGAACCCGTTCGCGTCCGGGTCGTCGACGATGAGTGCGAACGCGGCGGTGCCCGCCGGTGCGCCGCTCCACGCAAGCTGCGGCGAGCGGTTGTCACCGTCGCAGCTGAGCGTGGCCGGCATCGGTCCGCCGGCCCCGAATGACTCGCTCGTGACGGTGAGCGCCGCCGCCATCGTCGCCGCAGCGCCGGATGCAGCCGGCGGGCCGGTCCCATCGGCGCAGGCGGTCAGTGCCAGGCCGAGGACGAAGGTGACGGCGGCAGTCGGTACGCGCGGTCGCATCGGTCCGTCCATGGTCACACACCAGCTGGCGCCCCGCGCCGCGTTCGATGAATCGAACGAATCGAGCGGGAAGGGTTCCGGCGGTGGGGTTTGGTCGATATATCGAACGCCGGTGCGCACGAGCCGCACCGCTCCGCGCGGTTCCAGCGTCCAGGTGACCGAAATATCGGTCAAACCGCCCGCGACGCCCGGTTCCGGCGCGATTCGCTCGATATTTCGAACGGCGCGAGGGACCACCGATTGACGCGCCGATGATCTTTGCCGCCCACCGCCGTCGTACCTGACAGCGGATGTCCGCGTCCCCCCATACACTGCGTCGTCCACCGAGTGAGAAAGAGTCTGCATGACCACCGAGCTAGCCCCTGGCGACTCCCGCGACCGAGCCCCCATTCAGCTGCCGCACCGGCAGCGTCTCGAGATCCTGGCGGCGGTGCTGTTGGGGATCTTCCTGGCCGCCCTCGACCAGACCATCGTCGGCACCGCCCTGCCGCGGATCGTCACCGATCTCCAGGGCAACGACCTCTACGTCTGGGCCTTCACCGCGTACCTGCTGACCGCGACGGTCTCGGGCCCGCTGTACGGGAAGCTGTCCGATCTCTTCGGCCGGCGGCCCATCTTTTTGTTCGGGGTGAGCGTCTTCCTCATCGGCTCGCTGTTGTGCGGCTTCTCCGGCGCGATGTGGCAGTTCCTGCTCTTCCGCGGCATCCAGGGCCTCGGTGCCGGCGCCCTCTTCCCGATTGCGCTGGCGATCATCGGCGACATCTTCGCGCCATCCGAGCGCGGCAAGTACCAGGGCTTCTTCGGCGCCGTCTTCGGGGTGAGCTCGCTCATCGGTCCGGCCATCGGTGGCCTCATCACCGACAACGTCGGCTGGCACTGGATCTTCTTCGTCAACATCCCGATTGGCGTGGTGGTGCTCTACATCATCTGGCGCACGCTGCCGACGCGGCGCGAGACCGGGGTGGATCGGTACATCGACTATGCGGGCGCCGTCTTCCTGGTCGGCGCGCTGGTGCCGATCCTGATCGGCTTCACCAACAAGCAGTACGGCGAATGGACCGATCTCGACGTGGGCGGCCTCATCGCCCTCGGCCTGGCGCTGGCCGTCGTCTTCGTCGTCGTCGAGGCGCGCGCGAAGGAGCCGATCGTGCCGCTCGGCCTCTTCCGAATGCGCACCTTCACCGCCAGCGTGACGGCGATGTTCCTGGCCGCGATGGGCTTCTTCGCCGCGATCGTGTTCCTGCCGCGCTGGTTCCAGGTCGTCGCGGGGGCCTCGGCGACCGAATCCGGGTACCAGATCCTGCCGCTGCTCGGCGGCCTCATCGTGTCGGCCATCCTGGCGGGGCAGGTCGTGGCGCGCACCGGGCGCTACAAGGCGCTCATCGCCGTCGCGCTGCTGCTGCTCGCGTTCGGCCTCTTCCTCCTCACCCACATTCGGCCGGATACCGACCGGCCGCTGATCTGGCTCTGGATGGCGGTCGCCGGCCTAGGGATCGGTCCGTCCTTCGCCGTCTTCACCCTGGCGGTGCAGAACGCGGTGCCGGTGCGCCAGCTCGGCACGGCAACGGCCAGCCTGACCCTGTTCCAGCAGGTCGGTGGGACGGTGGGCCTGGCGATCACCGGCACGCTGTTCGCGTCGACGTTGCTCGACGAGGTGCCGAAGCAGCTCGTGAGCGCCGGCGTGCCGGCCGAGTTCGCGAACCAGTTCACCGGCGACTCGTCGTCGTTCAACGACCTGACGAGCGTCGGTGACCTCGGGGCGGGGATCCTGGCGAGCGTGCCGGACCAGTTCAAGCCGGTGGTCGAGCCGCTGATCCCGGCCATCGTCGACGGCATCCACACCGCGTTCAGCATCGCCACCGGCGCCACGTTCCTGGTGGGGATCGTCACGGCGCTCATCGCGGCGCTGGTGGTACTGCTCGTGATGCCGGCCGGAAAGATGGGCGAGGAGGTGGAGGATGTGCGCGGGATTGACGCGTCCCTCGCGGAGCTGGCCACGGACTGAGCGAAGCGGCGCCGCCGAGCGGGCGAGCGGGCCGGCCTGCGTGCCGCCGAGCGGGCGAGCGGGCCGTCGAGCGGGCGGTGGTCGTTGGGCGTGCCACGAAACCTGCGCATCCGGACCGGAGCCTCGCCGGCGTGCCACGAATCGGCGCATCCGGACCGGAGCCTCGCCGGCGTGCCACGAATCGGCGCATCCGGACCGGATTCGGGAGCCACGGCGGTCGGTTGGTTCAGGATCCGGGCGTGGCGAGCGCGGAAACGCCTCCTTCCCCACCAGAGCGCCCCGTTCCTCGATCCACATGTGCAGATTCCGAGCATCCACGCCAGGTTGAGGGGAGACCGCGGCAGCCAGCTCGGATCTCGGCGGGCGTGACTCCGATGCTAGGAAGCGTCGATGAGCTCGAACCCGGGATGGCGGGTGGCCGCCGCTCGGTAGTCGGCGGTCCACGAACAGGACGGTGACGAGTCGGCGCTCCTCGGAAATGGTCACGCGGACGGCGCTCGATGTCGGCTGCGGCCTGGGCGCGCTCACCGGGGAGCTGGTGGCGCGCCTGGGCGCCGAGCACGTGGCGGCGGTCGACCCATCGCCGTCGTTCGTGGAAGCGGCACGCGCCCGGTATCCCGCCGCGGACGTCCGGCTCGCTTCGGCGGAGGCTCTGCCATTTGGCGACGCCACGTTCGACGCAACGATGGCGCAGCTGGTGGTGCATTTCATGGCGGATCCGGTCGCCGGGGCGGGAGAGATGCGACGGGTGACGCGCCCGGGTGGTGTCGTCGCGGCGAGCGTCTGGGACTTCGCGGGGGGACGCGCCCCGCTCAGCCTCTTCTGGCGCGCGGCACGGGAGATGGACCCGTCGATCGACGACGAGTCGGAGCGGACCGGCGCGCATGCGGGCGACATCGTCCGTGTGTTTCGTGGCGCCGGCTTGCGCGACGTCACCGAGCACGAGCTGGCGATCGAGACGCGGCATGCGTCGTTCGATGAGTGGTGGGAGCCGTACACAGCCGGGGTGGGACCGGCGGGCGCGCACGTTGCCGGCCTTGCCCACGCTGCGCGCGACGAGCTCCGGGAGCGCTGCCGCGCGCTCCTGCCGCCCGCGCCGTTCACAGTGTCGCCTGTGGCCTGGACGGCTCGCGGCATCGTCTGAGCGCAAGGCGGACCGGGGCCGTGCCGCACGTCAGGCCCGATGGCCGTCATGCCCCGATGGCACCTGTTGCACCCGGTGGCGGTATCGGCACCTCAGGCGACGACATCCACCCTCCGGAAGGACCTCGACGGCCGGTCATTGCGGCGCACGCAACAAACGGCACCGGAAGCATCGGTCCGGTCCCGAAGGCTCCGCACGGTGGAACAGCGGCCGGCCGGTGGCGCGCTACGATGCCGGGCGTGAACGTCACCCATCCGGAGCGCGTCGTCTACGAGGCCGCGGGCGTCACGAAGGGTGACGTCGTCGCCCACTACGAGCGCGTCGCGCCGCGGATGCTCGACTTCATGGCGAGGCGTCCGCTCACCCTGCAGCGCTTTCCGCGCGGGATCGGCGCGCCGGGGTTCATGCAGAAGAACGCCGCCGATCACTTCCCGGACAGCATCGGTCGATTTGCGGTGCCCAAGGCGGACGGCGGGACGACCACGTACCCGGTGGCGGACGCCGCGGCGGACGTCGCGTATCTCGCCAACCAGGGGACGCTGACGTTCCACATGTGGCTGTCACAGACCGATGCGCCCGACCGGCCGGACTGGCTGGTCCTCGACCTCGACCCGGTGGCCGGCGACATCGCCGGCGCGCGCCATGCCACCGCCGCGGTGCGGGGGCTGCTCGCCGAGTTCGAGATCGATGCGTTCCCGGTCGCCACCGGCGCGCACGGCTTCCACGTCTGGGTCCCGGTCGCCCCTGGGCCCGATGCGGAGGCGATCGCCACGATGGCGCGCGCCCTCGCCGGGCTCGCCGCGCTCCGCGACCCGGAGCGGCTGACCGTCGAGTTCCTGAAGCGTGACCGGGGCGGGCGCGTCTTCATCGATTGGCTGCGCAACACGCCCGGCGCCACGGTCGTGGTGCCGTTCTCGCTTCGTCCCACGCCCGTCGCTTCGGTTGCGGTCCCGATCACGTGGGGCGAGCTCACGACCGCTGATCCCGATGGCTGGCGGATCGGTGGCATCGACGATCGCCTGGCCCTTCCCACGGGCGTGGCGCCGCAGTTGCTGCCCGTCGACCGAGTCGTGGCGACGGCGCGCGCCGAGGGCGTGGACCTGAACGTTACCCACGACCGCTTCGG
>JBBRWZ010000063.1:0-12163 GCA_038248895.1 Candidatus Limnocylindria bacterium
GGCGCTGGTCGAAGTCGAACACGTTGGGAACCACCGTGGACGCAAGCCCCCGCCGCTCCAACAGCTGGGCAGCGGCGAGCGAGTTGATGCTCACATGGTGGACGTTCGGCAGGTCCGGTGGGAACGCGGCCTTCAGCACCTCGGGCACGACGCAGCTCGCGAACCGCTCGCGCTCCCACCAGTAGTCGTGGTGGTGACCGATCGCGGGCAGCCCGGTCTCGGCCGCCAGGTCGCGGAGGGCAAGGCCGAGCGGCAGGTGCATCGGTATGGCCCAGGCGTTCTCGACGATGAGCGCCTCGAGCTGGTTGCGCTCCGCCCAATCGCGTAGCGGCGGCAGCAGCTGGTCGGCGAGGCGACGGATCTTGCGTCGCAGCTCCACCCGGTCTGCCGACGGGTCGAAGGCGGCCGCCGCCACCTCGAGGACCGGGGCATGTGTGAAGTGCATCGGCGGGATGAGGCGCGTGTTCGGCCGCAGCGCATCCACGTCGCCGGCGACGAGGCGCGGCTCGTGCCCCATCCCCTCGAGCACAATCTCCCACTTCACCGTCTCGAAGGTGACGCCGTCCACCCCGGCCAGCCGCGTGCTCGCGATTCCGATGCGCATAGACCGATGCTATACGCCGCTACACTGCCCCGGCCATGCCTTCCCTCCCCATCGTCGCCATCGTCGGCCGTCCGAACGTCGGCAAGTCCACGCTCTTCAACCGCCTCGTCGGCGAGCGCGTCGCGATCGTCGAGGACCTCCCCGGCACCACGCGCGACCGCGTCTACGGCACCGCCGACTGGCGCGGCCGCGACTTCATCGTGGTCGATACCGGCGGCCTCGAGATCGAGCCGGGGACGGAGATCGAAGAGCGGGTCCAGGACCAGGCACGGGTGGCGATCGATGAGGCGGACGTTATCCTGTTCGTGGTCGACGCGGCCGCCGGCATCGCCCCGCTCGATCACGAGGTGGCGGACCGGCTGCGCCGCACGACGACGCCGGTGCTGCTGGTCGTCAACAAGGCCGACAACCCGCGCCGCGAGCACGAGGGAGCGGAGTTCTACGCCCTCGGCTTCGATCCGACCCTCACCATCAGCGCGCAGCACGGCCGCAACACCGGCGACCTCGCCGACGAGATCGTGGATCGCCTGCCGCCCGCCCCAGCATCGGTCCCGGAGGCGGGCGAGATGAGCGAGGAGGACCTCGCCGAGCTGGCCGAGACGGAGATGGGGCCGCCCAAGGTCGCGATCGTGGGCCGTCCCAACACCGGCAAGAGCACCTTCGTGAATCGTGTCATCGGGCAGGAGCGCATGATCGTCTCGAAGGTACCCGGCACGACGCGCGACCCGATCGATACCCAGATCGTCCTCGACGACGAGGAGATGACGCTCATCGACACCGCCGGCATTCGCCGCCGCGGGTCGATCGACCGCGGGATCGAGCGCTACAGCGTCCTGCGCAGCTTCAAGGCCATCGACCGCGCCGACATCGCGATCGTCATGACGGATGGGACCGAGGGCTACACCGCCCAGGACGCGCACGTCGTCGGCTACGTTTTGGAGGCCGGCAAGGGAATCGTCCTCGTCATCAACAAGTGGGACGCGGTCGAGAAGGACGAGTACACCGCCGACCAGTGGCTGAAGCGGCTGCGGCGCGAGGCACCCTACCTGGCCTGGGCGGACATCGTCTTCGCCTCGGCGCTGACCGGGCAGCGGGTGGAGCGCATCCTGCGCGAGGCGCGCACCGTCGCCGAGGAGCGGTTCCGTCGCGTCCCCACCGGCGAGCTCAACCGGCTCGTCATGGACGCCGTTCGCGACCATCCGCCGGCACACGTCCGGAACCGCCTGCCGAAGGTGTTCTACGCGACCCAGGTGGCGGTGGGACCGCCGACCTTCGTCGTCTTCGTCAACGACCCGACCCTCATCCACTTCAGCTACAAGCGCTACCTGGAGAACCGGATTCGGGAGCAGTACGGCTTCCTGGGCACACCGATCAAGCTCATCTTCCGCCAGCGCGAGTCAGAGGAGGACTCGCGGCGGGCGGCACGGCCGCGACGGCGCACGGCGAAGCGCCGCTGATCGCGGTCCGGCGCGGGGTCGCTGCTATCCTCGGCGACGATGAGTGACCAGATCGGCGTGATCGGTGCCGGGGCGTGGGGCACCACCCTGGCGCTCCAGCTCGCCGACGCACAGCGTCCGGTGACGCTGTGGACGCACACCACCGAGGCGGCCGAGCAGCTCGCCCACCGCCGCGAGAACGCGCGCTACCTGCCCGGGCGTACCTTCCCGCCGAACCTCCGCGTCGCGACCGATGACGCCCACCTCGCCGAGCCGTACCGCGTCTACCTGGCGGCGGTTCCGTCGGCGCACCTGCGCGCGACGCTGCGGCACCTCGCTCCGGCGCTGCATCCCGGCGTGCCGATCCTGTCGGTGGTGAAGGGCATCGAGGCGGGGACGCATCGCCGCATGAGCGAGGTGATCGCCGAGGAGCTGCCGGGCCGCTCCATCGCCGTCCTCTCCGGACCCAACCTGGCACGCGAGATCGCCGCCGGAAAGCCGGGCGGCACGGTGATCGCTTCGGATGACGCCGCGCTCGCCGCCGAGCTTGCCGCAGTGCTGGGCCGTGACCGGTTCCGGGTCTACACCAACCCGGACGTCATCGGCGTCGAGCTTGGCGGCGCGCTGAAGAATGTGGTGGCCCTGGCCGCCGGCATGGTCGACGGGCTGGGGTTCGGCGACAGCGCCAAGGCGGGGATCATCACCCGCGGCCTGGCCGAGATGACCCGCCTTGGCGTGGCGGCCGGGGCCGAGCCGGCCACGTTCGCCGGCCTCGCCGGCGTCGGCGACCTGATCGCCACCTGCATGTCGCCGTTGTCGCGCAACCGGCGCGCCGGTGAGCTCATCGCCTCCGGCCTGGAGCTGGACGCCGTGCGATCACACCTGAGCGGCGTGGCGGAAGGAGTCCCCACCGCCGCCGCCGCGCTCGAGCTCGCGGCCCAGCACGGCGTCGAGCTGCCCATCGCCGAGCAGGTGGAGGCGGTGCTCCATTCCGGCCGCGCGCCGCTCGAGGCGGTGGCGGCACTCATGAGCCGCGAGCAGAAGGATGAGCTGAGCGGGTGAGCGACGGCATCGGTCTATACTCGTCGCCGGCCGTGCGGGGTGTAGCGCAGTTGGTTAGCGCACTAGTCTGGGGGACTAGAGGTCGCCGGTTCGAGTCCGGCCACCCCGACCAACCCCTCGGTCGCTCGCCGAGCGATCGGCTACGCTTGTGGGCATGGGCATGAACCGACTGATCCAGATCGTCGTCAACGCGGCCGCGCTGTGGGTCGCCACCCAGATCGTGCCCGGCCTCGACTTCGCCGGCGAGTGGTGGAAGCTGCTGCTCGTGGCCCTCGCATTCAGCCTCGTGAACACCTACGTGCGCCCCATCCTGCGCATCCTCACCTTCCCGATCTCGATGATGACGCTCGGCATCTTCCTGCTCGTCATCAACGCCCTGATGCTGCTCCTCGTCGGCGCGATCTCCAACGAGCTCAACCTCGGCTTCACGGTGGCTGACTTCTTCGCCGCGTTCCTCGGCGCCATCGTCGTCGCGCTGGTGAGCCTGGTGCTCAGCCTCATCGTGGGTGCCGGCCGGATGGTCATCTGACCGCCGATTCGGCCACTTCCGCACCGATGTCTCCAGCCTCGCGCCTCGCCGTGGCCGCCCTCGCGGTGGCAACCGCGGTCCTGGTGGCGCTCATCGGTCCGCTCATCCTGTTCAACCCGTGGTTCGTGGCGCTCGAGCAGCAGCGCGCCGGAGCCGCCGCACTCCTCGGCGCGACGTCGACCCAGGTGGACGCGGCCACGCTGCAGATCCTCGGCGATCTCTGGACCGGTGGCGACTTCACGGTTCGCCTCGCGGAGAACGGGCCGCCCGTGCTCGATGCCTTCGAGCGCAGCCACATGCGCGACGTGAGCGGGCTGGTGCGCCTGCTCGGCCTGCTGGTCCTGCTCGCCGGGCTGGCCGGCCTGTTCGCCGGTCGCGCGCTGCGGGGACGACCGCGTGCAATCGGGGGCGCGCTGCTCAGCGGTGCCGCGATCGCCGGCTTGTTGGCGGTGGTGGCCGCGATGGTCTTCGCGGTCGCGTTCGACGCGGCCTTCATCGCGTTCCACCAGCTCTTCTTCCGTGAGGGCACCTACCTCTTCGGGCCGGACTCGAACCTCATCCGCTTCTTCCCCGAACAATTCTGGTACGAGGCGTCGCTGGCGGCCGGGCTGCTCATCATCCTCAGCGCCGTGGCGGTCTCGATCGCCGGCTGGCGCCTCTTCCGGGGCGGGCTGGACGCATGAGGCGCGCCGATGGCTCCCAGCAGCGCCACAGGCGGGCTCGGCTACACTCGGCGCCATGAGCGGCGAGCATCGGCCATGACCGGCGGCTTTCGTGTAGCCCGCATCGCCGGGATCGACATCGCGGTGCACGCCAGCTGGCTCGTCATCTTTTTCCTGGTGACGTACTCGCTGGCCGTGTCCCAATTCCCCTCCCAGTTCCCCGGCTGGTCGCGCCAGCTCTACTGGGTCGTCGCCGCGGCCACGAGCGTGCTCTTCTTCAGCAGCGTCCTGGCCCACGAGCTGAGCCATGCGCTCGTGGCGCGCCGCTTCGGGCTCACCGTGACGGGGATCACCCTCTTCATCTTCGGCGGCGCGGCCGCGCTGGACGAGGAACCGAAGCGACCCCGCGACGAGGCGCTCATCGCCGCCGCCGGCCCGCTGACCAGCCTCGTGATCGGTCTCGCGATGCTGCTCCTGGATGGCGTGATCGACCAACCGCAGATCGCCGCGCTCGTCGGCTGGCTCGGCTTCATCAACATCTCGCTGGGCCTCTTCAACCTCCTGCCGGGATTCCCGATGGATGGCGGGCGGATCCTGCGTGCCATCCTGTGGCGTGTCCGCGGGGAACGCTTCGCGGCGACGCGCAACGCGGCCACCGTGGGACGCGTCTTCGGCTATCTGCTCATGGCCGGCGGTGTCTACCTGGCGCTCCAGCGCGGGGGCATCTTCTCCGGCATCTGGATCGCGCTCATCGGCTGGTTCATTGTCACCGCCGCCGAGGCCGCCGTGGTCCAGCTGTCCGTCGAGCGCAGCCTGGCCGGAGTGCGCGTGCGGGACGTGATGGACCTCGACCCGCCGAGCGTGGGGCCCAACGAGACCGTCGCTGATCTCGTCAACGAGCGAATGCTGCGCGGCGACGATCGGTCGTTCCTGGTCCGCCACGCGGACGGCGGCCTGGCGGGCATCGTCACCCTGTCCGACGTGCGGGCGGTGCCGCGCGACAACTGGGACGGGGCACGGGTGACCGACATCATGACCCGCTTCGCGGACGTCGCCACCGTCTCCCCGGACACCACGGGCGAGGAGGCGATGCAGCTCATCCAGGCACGCGAGGTGGGGCAGCTGCCGGTGGTCGAGCCGGACGGCAGGACCGTCGTGGGGCTCCTGACGCGGGCGGGGATCCTTCGCCTCATCGACACGCGCCGGAAGCTCGGGATATGAGCGGCGACCGCATGCCATCGCTCCTGGGCGCGGACGAGGCGCTGCGCCGGCTGACCGCGCGCGCATCCCTGACCGATGCCGAGGCGGTCGCCCTGGATCGCGCCGTTGGCCGGGCCGTGGCCGAGCGCCGGCTGCGCGCACCCATCGACGTGCCGCCGTTCGCCAACTCGGCCATGGACGGCTTTGCGCTGCGCGTAGCCGACACGCCGGGGACGCTTCGCATTGCCGGCGAGGTAGCGGCTGGCCGGCGGGAGCTGCCGCACGTCGCCGCCGGCACCGCGGTCCGGATCATGACCGGCGCGCCGATGCCCCCCGGCGCCGATACCGTGGTGCCGGTCGAGGACGTCGCCGAAGCGGAGGATCGGGTCACGATCGCGAATCGTCCCGTCGCGGGGGCGTATGTGCGTGCCGCGGGCAACGACATCGGTGCCGGCGACGAGCTATGCCTGCCGCCGGTCGTCACACCGGCCGCGATCGCCATGCTCGCCTCGCTCGGCATCGGCAGCGTGGCGGTTCGCCGCCGCCCCCGCGTCGCGATCCTCTCGACCGGTGACGAGCTGGTGCCTCCCGGTGACCCACTCGCGCCGGGCCAGATCTACGACAGCAACGGCCCATCGCTCGCGGCGGCGGTCGCGGAGGCCGGCGGCGCGCCGATCGTGGTCGAGCGGCAGCGTGACGACGAGGCCGCCATCGAGGCGGCGCTCCGCGCAGCCGCGGCTTCGTCCGACCTCGTCATCTCGTCGGGTGGCGTCAGCGTCGGCCGCCACGACCATGTCCGGCACGTGCTCGAGCGGCGCGGCGCCCTCGACTTCTGGCGCATCGCCGTGCAACCCGGCAAGCCGCTGGCCGTGGGCGAGCTCGACGGCACGACCGTCATCGGCTTGCCCGGCAACCCGGTGAGCGCCCTCGTCACGTTCGAGCTCTTCGTCCGCCCCATCATCCGTGCCGCGCTGGGTCTCGCCGGCGACGGCCGGCAACGGACCTGGGCGCGCATCGACGAGCGCCTCACCAAGGATCCGCAGCGGCGCGCCTTCCTCCGTGTCAGCGTCCGGCAGGAGCGCGGCGAGATGCTGGCCGTGGCCAGCGGTGGACAGGGATCAGCGCAGCTGCAACCGCTCGTCGCGGCGAATGCCCTGCTGGTGGTACCGGAGGGCCGCGAGGCGACGGAGCCAGGGACGAGCTACGAGGCGATCCTGCTGGAGCCACTGCCGTGACCGATCGCCCGCGCCCGAGCCACCTCGACGCCGACGGTGCGCCGACCATGGTCGACGTCGGTGCCAAGCCGGTCACCGCCCGCCGGGCCGTGGCGAGCGCGAGGGTCCGCATGCGGCCCGACGTGCTGGCGACGCTGCTCGATGCCGGCGGTCCCAAGGGCGACGCGCTCGTGACGGCTCGCATCGCCGGGATCGCCGGCGCGAAGCGCACCGCGGACCTGATCCCGCTCTGCCATCCGCTGCCGCTCGACAAGGTGAGCGTCGAGCTCGAGCCGGACCGTGCGGCTGGCACCGTGACGATCACCGCCGAGGCGCGCGTGACCGCCCGCACCGGGGTCGAGATGGAGGCGCTCACCGCGGCGAGCGTGGCCGCGCTGACGCTGTACGACATGGCGAAGGCGCTCCAGCGCGACATCGTGATCGAGCAGATCGAGCTGCTCGCCAAGGAAGGCGGGCGCAGTGGCAGCTACGCGCGCGACGCGGGGGAGCCGTTGCCGGCGACGGCAACGCACGAGGTGGCGGTCGTCACGTGCTCGAACCGATCCGCGGCGGGGGAGCGGGAGGACAGCAGCGGCCCGGCCCTGGTCGACGCACTGCGCGCCGCCGGCTTCGAGGTAGCCGACAGCGCGACGGTCGTGCCCGACGACGAGGAACGCATCGCCTCCACCCTCGTCGCGCTCGCCGACGCCGGGCACCGGCTCGTCCTCACCACCGGCGGCACCGGTCTCAGCCCCACCGACGTCACGCCCCAGGCGACACGACGCGTGATCGACCGCGAGGCGATCGGCCTCGCCGAGCTGATGCGCGCCGCCGGCGCCACGTCGACGCCCATGGCCGCCCTCTCGCGAGGTGTCGCCGGTACGCGCGGAAGGTGCCTCATCATCAACCTCCCCGGGTCGCCGAAGGGCGCGCTCGAGTCATTCGCCGCGCTGCAACCGGTGCTGCGCCACGCCATCGAGCAGTTGGCCGGGAGCGACCACTAGGCGCGAGGCGCGGCGAACCACGGCTACCATGGCCCGCGCATGGACCCGACGATCCCGTTCTACTTCCTCATCGTCATTCCGGTGGGCATCGCGATCATGGCCTTCTGGCGGCGCGCCGGCCAGCACATGGCGGTGCTGCGCGCCGGACGGCCGCTGGATCGGTCGGGTCGGACGCTCGAGCGCATCCGCGGGCTCGGCGTCTTCGTCTTGGGTCAGAAGCGCCTGCTCACCGATCCGGGGCCCGGCCTCGCGCACGCCTTCATTTTCTGGGGCTTCCTGGTGCTGCTCGCCACGACCGGGAACTACCTGACCAACGGCCTCGTCGAGGCGATCGTGGGGTGGCCGTTGGGCGGGGTGCTGTGGGGCATCGTCGTTCTCTTCGCCAACGTCTTCATCGGTCTCATCGTCGTCGCGCTGGCGTACGCGACCTGGCGGCGCATCGTGGTTCGCCCGGCGCGCCTGGCGCTGAGCCGCGACGCGTTCATCATCCTGGCCCTCATCCTGGCCATCGTCGTCACCGAGCTGCTCGGCGACGCGCTGCGCTTCGTCGCGCTCCCCGACGACCCGGGGCGACCGTTCGCGGTCCTCGCCGGGCCGCTGTCGTCGCTGCTCGCCGGCATCGGTCCATCTGCCGGTGCCGCCGGCTACGGCATCTTCGGCTGGGCGCACATCCTCCTGGTGCTCGGGTTCGGGGCATACCTGCCGTACAGCAAGCACCTCCACATCCTCAGCAGCGAGCCGAACGTCTATTTCCGCAACCTCGAGCCGCGCGGTGCGCTGCGCAAGATGGACCTCGAGGCCGAGCCGGAGGAGGGCGCCGATGAGCCGGTCTTCGGAGCCAAGGGCCTCAAGGACCTCACCTGGCGTCACCTGCTCGACGGCCTCGCCTGCACCGAGTGCGGGCGCTGCATGGAGTTCTGCCCCGCCTCGATGACCGGCAAGACGCTGTCGCCGAAGCATTTCATGGAGGGCCTCCGTGACCAGATCGTGATGGCCGAGACGGCGCTCGCCTCCGCCGCGTCCGCGCAGCGGGCCGCGAAGGGCGGCGCCGCGGGCGGGCTGGAGGCATCCGACACCGCGCTCGGTCTCGCCCGCGAGCGCGCCACCGAGGCCCTGGCACTGCCGCTTGTCGACAACGCGATCCCCGAGGAGGCGGTCTGGCAGTGCACGACCTGCGGCTGGTGCGTGGAGGGTTGCCCGGTGCTCATCGAGCACGTCGACTCCATCGTCGAGATCCGCCGCAACCTCGTCCTGGAGGAGGGACGCAACCCGAAGGAGCTCAACACCGCCTTCAAGAACATGGAGCAGGCCGGCAACCCGTGGGGCCAGCCACGGGCAGGGCGAATGGACTGGGCGAAGGGACTCGAGGTGCCGCTGCTGGCGGATGCGGCGGAGCGCCTTAACGCGACGCCAGCTCCCGGGGCCGACACGGCCCCGTGGCGCACGATCCATGGGCCGTCCTCCGCTTCCGTTCCGGACGCGATCGCCGGCGGCGACACGATCCTCTACTGGATCGGCTGCGCCGGCGCCTTCGACGATCGCAACCGCAAGGTCGTGCGCGCCATGGCGCAGCTGCTGCGCCAGGCGGAGGTGCCGTTCGTCGTGCTCGGCAGCGGCGAGACGTGCACCGGCGACCCGGCCCGCCGCGCCGGCAACGAGTACCTCTTCCAGATGCTGGCGGAGGAGAACGTCGCGACGCTCGCGGCGGCGCACAAGGAGCACGGCATCTCGACCATCGTGGCCAGTTGCCCGCACTGCTTCAACACGATCCGCAACGAGTACCCCCAGTTCGGCCTCACCGGGGTGGAGGTGATCCACCACACGCAACTCCTCGATCGGCTCGTCGCGGAGGGTCGCCTGCGACCGACCGAGCACCGTGAGGCGGTGGTCGCGTACCACGACGCGTGCTACCTGGGTCGCTACAACGAGATCTATGACGAGGGGCGGCGGGTCGTCGCATCGGTGCCGGGGCAGTCCGTCGTCGAGATGGAGCTCCACCATCGCAAGGGCATGTGCTGCGGTGCCGGCGGAGCGCGGATGTGGATGGAGGAGCACGAGGGGCAGCGCATCAACCACCGGCGCACCGAGCAGGCCCTCGCCCTGGAGCCGGACGCGATCGCCACGGCCTGTCCCTACTGCCTGATCATGCTCCGCGACGGCACCACCGACCTCGGACGGACCGATGTAGAGGTGCGTGACGTCGCGGAGCTGCTCGCCGATGCCACCGGCGCCTGGAACCTGGACAGGCGCAATGCCCCGGCCGCGGAATCCGCAGAATAGGTACGCCTGACCTGCGGAAGGTTGTGGTCAACGGGGCCCTCGGCTACGATTCGCGCATGGCCATGCGTTCCATTCCCGCGCCCGGGGGACGGCGACCGGCCCTCGATGACCTCGACAAGTCGATCATCAAGTGCCTCCAGCTCGACGGTCGCCGGCCCTACGCCCAGATCGGTCGCGAGCTCAAGGTCCCCGAAGCGACGGTGCGGCAGCGCGCCGAGCGGCTCATCTCGCGCGGCGTGGTGCAGGTGGTCGGCGTCACCGATCCGCTGGCGATGGGGTTCGGGCAGCCGGCCTTCATCGGTCTGCACGTGGACGCCAGCCGGCTCGACGAGGTGGCCGAGCGGGTCGCGGGCCTCGAGGAGGTCACGTACGTCGTTGTCACCGCGGGGCGCTACGACATGATCTGCGAGGTCGTGTGCGAGGACAACGAGCACCTCCTCCGGGTCCTCACCGACCAGATCGCCGGTATCGATGGCATCCGCGGCACCGAGACCATGGTCGAGCTCCGCTTCGTCAAGGAAAGCTATCGCTGGGGGACGAGGTAACGAACGTGACGGTGTCGCAGGCGCGCGGCGTGGACCGCGACCGCATCGGGGCCATTGGACAGCGCGAAGAGGCGGCGTACCGGGACCGGACGCAGCGCAGCGCCGAGCTGTACGAGCGAGCCCGGCAGTCACTGCCGCTCGGCGTCGCCAGCTCGTTCCAGGCCTACGACCCGTACCCGCTCTTCATGACCGACGCGCGCGGCAGCCGCATCTGGGACGCGGACGGCAACGAGTACATCGACTTCGACATGGCCTTCGGGGTGCTGGCCGCCGGTCACTCCCATCCGAAGCTGGCCGCGGCCCTCGCGCACCGCGTCGCCAACGGCACCTGCTACACCTTCCCGGTCGAGGACTCCATCACGCTGGCGGAGGAGATCAAGCGCCGCTTCGGCGTCGATCTCGTCCGCTTCAGCAACTCCGGCACCGAGGCGACCATGGACGCCATCCGGGTCGCACGCGGCTACACCGGCCGCGAGAAGATCGTCAAGTTCGAGGGCGGTTACCACGGCCACCACGACGACGTCCTGGTCAGCATCCAGCCGCCACGCGACGCGATGGGACCGATGGAGTCGCCGAACACCGTCCCCGCCAGCGCCGGCCTGCCGGCCAGTCGCGTGGCCGAGACGATCGTCGCGCCGTTCAACGAGCCGGAGATCCTGGCCGACATCCTCGCCGCGCACCGCGGTGAGATCGCCGCGATCATCACCGAGCCGGTCCAGTTCAACATCGGCGTCGTGCCGCCCAGGGACGGGTTCCTGCAGCGACTGCGCGAGCTCGCCGACGAGCATGGCGCGGTCCTCATCTTCGACGAGGTGAAGACGGGCGTCGTGATCGCGTACGGCGGCGCCACCGAGCACTACGGCGTGCAGCCTGACCTCATCTGCCTCGCGAAGAGCATCGGCGGTGGCATCCCCATCGGCGCGTTCGGCGGCCGTGAGGCGGTGATGCGCTCGATCGAGACGCTCGAGGGGACGCCGGCCTACGACGCCACGGCGACCGGTAGCGGCATCGCGCGCAGCACCATCCCGGGCGGCGCGACACGCGTCGCGCACCTCGGCACCTTCAACGGCAACCCGCTCTCGATGGCCGCCGGCGTCGTCACCCTCGGCGAGATCCTCACCCCCGACGCCTACCCCGAGCTACATCGGCTCGCGGAGCGGCTCACGGCCGGCTGCCAGGCGATCATCGACCGCCACGGTCTGCCCGGCTACGCCATCAACGTGGGGCCCAAGGGCTGCGTCATGTTCACCCCGCAGCGGGTGACGAACTATCGCGACTTCATCGGTCTGGATGCCGAGCTGTGGTCGGCGAGCTTCTTCTACCTTGCCAACCGCGGCATCCTGCTGCCGCCCGGCCCGGACGACCAGTGGACGCTGTCGGTGCAGCACAGCGAGGCCGATATCGACCGCTACGTCGATGTCTTCGCGGCGTTCGCCGGCGAGCTCAGCGGCTGATGCTGGAGCGTCTGGCGAAGCCGCTCGGCGGGCTCTGGAACGGCGCCGCCACCGCCGTCAACGCGTTCTTCCGCGTGCTCGGGACGCCGCGAGCCCGTCGATGCCGAACACCAGGCGCAGCAGGTCCAGGAAGAGGGCGGCGGTCGCGGCCCCCACCACGACATCGGTGAGGA
>JBBRWZ010000064.1:0-12138 GCA_038248895.1 Candidatus Limnocylindria bacterium
GGCCGCCGACGCGGTGCGCGGGGCGGAGCAGGATCGCCAGCTGCAGCGGGACGTGGCGCGCGCGCAGTCCGCGCTGCAGGACGGGTCGCGGCAGGTGGCACGCGCCGGGCAGCCGGGCGCATCGGGGCAGCCGGGCGCATCGGGCCAGCCGGGCGCATCGGGCCAGCCGGGCGCATCGGGCCAGCCGGGCACATCGGGCCAGCCGGGCGCATCGGGCCAGCCGGGGAGCAGTGGGCAACCCGGTGCCGGATCGTCGGGTCAGCCCGGGGCCAGCGGCCAGCCGGGCTCGGGATCCTCGGGTCAGCCCGGAGCAAGCGGCCAGCCCGGGTCGGGCAACGGCAATCCGGGCGGCAATCCGGGCGGCAATCCGGGCGGCAATCCGGGCCAGGGCAACAACCTCGGTGGGCAGCAGCCGGGTGCGGGCGGCGGCGGCACCACGGTGCATCGGATTCCGGGTGGTGGGCTGCGCACCGGAAGCTTCAACGGGCCGACACAGGGCAACAAGTCGTTCAGCGAAGGGACGGACGCGTTCTATGCGCCCTTCGATCGGTTCGGCCAGCCGGGCGACCCCAGCTACGTGGGCGGCAACGGTGGCAACGGTGGGCAGGAGCAGCCCGGCAGCCAGACAGGCACGGGGTTCGATAGCGACGCGGTCGTGCCGTATCGGTCCGTCTACGACAGCTACCTCGAGTTCGCCAACAACCAGCTCGACAACCAGCAGGTACCGATCACCCTCAAGGACTTCGTGCGCGACTACTTCAGCCGCCTCGAGCCAGCCAACTGACGTGAGCGCGAGGAGCGAGCAGCACACATGACCGATCAGACCACGACCGCAGCCGTGGACCCCGAGCAGATCGCACCGGAGCGATTCTCCGAGCTGGCCCAGATAATCGAGGGCGAGGTCGGCCGGTTCATCGTGGGGCAGCAGCAGCTGGTGCGGCAGACGCTGATCAGCCTCCTCGCCGGCTCCCACGCGCTGCTGGAGGGGGTGCCCGGGCTCGGCAAGACGATGCTCGTCCGCACCATGAGCGAGGTGCTGGATTGCAACTTCAGCCGCATCCAGTTCACGCCGGACCTCATGCCGGCGGACATCGTCGGCACCAACATCATCGTGGAGGAGGGCGGCGAGCGGCGCTTCCGCTTCCAGCCGGGACCGATCTTCTCCAACCTCGTCCTCGCCGACGAGATCAACCGCGCCACGCCCAAGACGCAGAGCGCGTTGCTGGAGGCGATGCAGGAGCACCGCGTCACGGTCGCCAAGCAGCAGTACACGCTCACCGAGCCGTTCTTCGTGCTCGCCACGCAGAACCCGCTCGAGATGGAGGGCACGTACCCCCTGCCGGAGGCGCAGCTCGATCGGTTCTTCTTCAAGATCGACGTGCCGTTCCCCGGCGAGGACGACCTGATCGCGATCATGGAGCGCACCACCGGGACCGATGTGCCGGCCGTCCGCAAGGTCGCGTCGGGGACCGATGTGCTCGCCATGCAGCGGCTCGCCCGGGACGTGCCGATCGCCTCGCACGTGATGGCCTATGCCGTTCGGCTGTTGCGCGCCACGCATCCCGATACGGAGCGCGTGCCGGGGATCGTCAGCCAGTACGTCCGCTACGGCGGCTCGCCGCGCGGAGCCCAGGCGATGGTCTTGGGAGCGAAGATCCACGCCCTGCTGGACGGCCGCTACAACGTCGCGTTCGCCGATGTCCAGGCCGTCGCGGCGCCGGCCCTGCGCCATCGCATCATCCTCAACTTCGAGGGGGAGGCGGAGGGCATCACCACCGACGCGGTGGTGCGCGCCATCCTCGGCGAGACGCCCACTGAGCCGGCCGCGTAGGTCCCGTGCCACGCGGACCGGTGCCGTGCCGTGCCAGTTCGACGATTGATCGGCGGAGGTGACGCGTGAGGACCACCTGGGTGGGTCCCTGGGCGTCGAGCACACCGATGAATCGACGATACGGAGCCTGGAGCGAGGCGGCGGCGTGATATCGGTCATGAATCGGCGGCGGGCGAGAGCGGGTGCCACTTCCGCTGATAAGTCGCCGCAACAGCACGCGACCAGTCCAGCCGGCGCCAATTCGGTGATGGATCGGCGCTGGTGGAGCGTGAGATGCGCGGGCATGCGCGCGTCTTGCTCCTTCGGCGCTGATGGATCGGCGCAACGCAGCGTGGCCGGCGACTCACGCGTGAAATCGGTGATGGATCGCCGCCCGACGCCCGGCGGCGAAGAGCACCGCGCCGCATGACCCTGACGGAGCGGCCGGCGCTCTTCGACGAGGCGTTCCTGCGTCGTCTCGAGGCGCTGGAGCTCGCCTCGCGCCGCCTCACCGCGGGACGGATGAAGGGCGAGCGGCGGTCGGTGCGCCGCGGGCAGAGCGTGGAGTTCGCCGACTACCGCAACTACGCCGCCGGCGACGACCTGCGCCAGCTCGATTGGAACGTCTACGCGCGGCTGGAGCGTCTCTTCGTGAAGCTGTTCGTGGAGGAGGAGGACGTCACCGTCCACGTCCTCGTCGACGCGAGCCTGAGCATGGACTTCGGGTCGCCGAACAAGCTGGACTTCGCGCGACGGGCGGCGGGCGCCCTCGCGTACCTTGGCCTCGCCCACCTCGACCGCGTCAGCGTGGCATTTCTGGGTGACGGCCACGCCACCCCGCTGCGACCGTTGCGCGGCAAGTCGCGCGTCTTCGAAGTCTTCGACTTCCTGTCCACGCCGCGCCGCGAGCGGCTGACCGGGCTGGCCGCGGCGGTGCGCGAGTACGCGGCGCGGCTGCGCGGGCTCGGCCCGCACATCCTGGTCAGCGACCTAATGGATCCCGGCTACCTCGACGCGCTGCGCGACCTCGCCGGCACGCGCTGCCAGCTCTCCGTCCTCCACGTCCTGGCGCCCGACGAGCTGGATCCGGACGTGGCGCCCGACGCGCGGCTCGTGGATCGCGAGACGGGGCAGCCGGTCGACGTCTCCGGCGACGATGACCTCGTCGATCGCTACCGCACGCGCCTCGCCGAGTGGCAGGCGGAGATCGGCTCCTTCGTGACACGGCGCGGCGGCTCGTACGTCGCCGTGCCGACCGACATCGACCTCGCCGACCTCCTCTTCGACGTGCTCCGGCGCCGGCGCGTGGTCGAATGAGCGGCCTGCTCGCCCCGCTGGCGCTCGCGGGCCTCGTCGCGCTGCCCGTCATCGTCGCGTTCTACATGCTCCGCCTGCGGCGGCGTGACGTCCCGGTCGGCTCCACGTTCCTCTGGCAGCAGCTCGTGCGGGACATCGAGGCCAACGCTCCGTGGCAGCGGCTCCGCTTCAGCTGGCTGCTGCTGCTCCAGCTGCTCATCGCGCTGCTCGTGGTGCTGGCCGCGACCCGGCCGTTCGGGACGCATGCGTCGGAGCTCGCCGCCAACGTGGTCCTCGTCGTGGATACCTCCGCCTCGATGGGCGCCGTCGACGGGGACGGGCCGCGCATCGACGCGGCGCGGGCGGCAGCGCGCGACGTCATCGCGCGGCTGCCCGAGAACGGACGTGTGACGGTGGTGGCGGCGGACGACTCGGCGCACGTCCTCGAAGCGGAGACGACGGATCGCAGCGCCGCACTGGCCGCCATCGAGCGCGTGGCGGCGACGCAGCTGCCCGGTGACCTGACCGATGCGTTCGCGCTCGCCTCGGCGCTCGCCGCGCGCGATGCCGACTCGACCGTGGTCGTCGTGACCGATGCCACCGCGGACCGGCTGCCGCCCGTTGGCATCGGTGCACCGGTGGTGGTCGAACGCGTCGGCGAGACCGATGCCAACCAGGCCGTCTCGGCGCTCAGCGTGGCGCGGCGCTCCGGCGGGGCGCAGCTCGACCTCTTCGTGGCGGTGACGAACCACGCCTCGGCCGACGTGACGCGGCGGCTCGAGATCTACGCGGACGGCGCGCTTGTCGATGCCCGCGACCTCGCCATCCCCGCCCAGCAGCGGTCCGAGGCCATCGTCAGCACCGTCCCGCCAGCCACGTCGGTGGTCGAGGCACGGCTCGCCGGTGACGACGCGCTCGCCGTCGACGACCGCGCCTACGCCATCGTCCCCTCCGCCGACCTCGTGCGCACGCTCCTCGTGAGTGATGGCAGCGCCTATCTCGAGAACGCGCTGGCCCTGCTGCCGCGCCTCGAGCTGTACGAGGTCTCGGCCGCCGGCTACGAGGCGGCGCTGAGCGAGGCGGCGGATGCCGCGACGCCGTATGACCTGTTCGTCTTCGACGGCTTCGTGCCCGACGCGGCGCCCGCGACGGCGGCACTCTACGTCGGTCCCACCGCGGATGGCCCGTTCGGCACCGTGGGCGACGCCGTGGAGGCGCCCGGAATCGCGCCGACCGATCCGAATGATCCCCTGCTCCGCTACGTCGACTTCTCCACCGTCCATATCGGTCGGGCGTCGGACGTGACGCTGGCGAGCGGGATGCGGGCCGTGGTGAGCACGAGCGGCGGGCGGCCGCTCGTGGCCTTCGGCCGCGTGGCGAATGCCGCGGCAGCGCTGCTGAGCTTCGACGTCGGCGAGAGCGACCTGCCCCTCCAGGTCGCCTTCCCGCTCCTCGTCAGCAACCTCGCCGACGCGCTCGTCCCGGTCGGTGACGGCGTGCTGCCGCCATCGGTCCGGCTCGGCGAGTCGCTGGCCGTCGAGGTCGACCCGTCCCTGGCGAGCGTGCAGCTCGTCGACACACCGAGTGACGGCGCGACCCGCACCACCGACCTGGCGCTGACCGGCGGGCGCGTGACGCTGCCGCCGCCGAACGCGGTGGGCGTCCGCGAGCTCTGGGACCCCGGCACCGACGGTGCGGCGGTGCGGCTCGGCCGGACGGCGGTGAACCTCTTCTCCGCCGACGAGTCGGACGTGGCGCCGGGTGACCCGCGACGGATCACCGAGATGGGCAGCCCGGCACCCGCGCAGGGGAACAGCGACAACGTCGCCCGGGCCGAGTGGTTCTGGCCGCTGACGCTCCTCGCGCTGCTCCTCCTCATCGCGGAGTGGGTCCTCTTCCACCGCCCCACGCGGCGCAGCGTCGGGCGCGTGCTCGGGCACCGCGCCGCGCCACCGCCAGCGACTCGTGTCGCCGGGCGGGGTCGCTGATGCCCATCGCGTTCGCCGCGCCGCTGTGGCTCTGGCTCGCCGTCCCGGCCGTGGCGGCCGTGGTCGCGACGTGGGTCGTGGCGTCACGCCTCCTGCCGCACGGGCGCCGCATCGCCTCATTGGTGGTGCGGCTGCTGCTGGTCGCCTCGCTGGTGGCGGTCCTGGCCGGCGCAAGGCTGGCCCTCCCGGCGGACCGCCTCAGCGTCGTCTTCCTCGTCGATGGCAGCGCGAGCATGGTCGACGGCGCCCGCGCCGACCTCGTCGCGTTCGCCCTCCGCGCGACGCGCGAGATGCCCGACGGCGACACCGCCGGCGTGGTCGTCTTCGGCGCCAACGCGCTCGTCGACCGTCTCCCATCGGACATCGCCGAGCTGCCCGCACCCGACTCGGTGCCGGTCGTCGGCGCGACCGACATCGGCGCCGCCATCCGCCTGGCGTCGGCCATCTTCCCGGCCGGGACGCAGCGACGCCTGGTCCTCCTCTCCGACGGCAACGACACCGGCGGCGGCGCCGAGCAGGCGGCACTGGCCGCGGCGAGCTCCGGGATCCGCCTCGACGTGGCGCTGCCCACCGGCGAGGCGTACGGGGAGGCGCTCGTCGACCGCGTCGAGGCACCGGACGGCGCACGGGTCGGTGAGACGATTGACGTCACTGTCCGCGTCCGGTCCACGGTCGCGACCTCAGCCACGCTCCGCCTCCTCGCCGACGGCGCAACGGTCGGGACCCGAGCACTCGAACTCGAGCCTGGCAACGACAGCGTCACGTTCAGCCTCCGCGCCGACGAGGCCGGCTTCCACGTCTTCCGCGCCATCCTGGAGCCGGCGACCGACCACTTCACGGAGAACAACGCCGCCGATGCCTACACGCTCGTCACCGGGGAGCCGCAGGTGCTGGTGGCGACCGACGACGCGGAGCGCGCGGCCGACCTCGTGGATGCGCTCAGCGCCGCGCGGCAGCAGGTCACGGTGGTGCCGAGCAGCGGCGTTCCCTCCTCGATCGCCACGCTCGCCGGGTACGACGCGGTCGTGCTCGACAACGTGCCGGCCGATTCGCTCGGTGCGGCCACCATGCAGTCGCTCCAGGTCTACGTCCGGGACCTGGGCAAGGGGCTCGTCATGCTCGGCGGGACGGCGAGCTTCGGTGCCGGCGGCTACCTCGACTCGCCCATCGAGGAGACGCTCCCGGTCTACATGACGGTGCGCGACAAGGACCGCAACCCGGACGTGGCGCTGGTGGCGGTGGTCGACAAGAGCGGCAGCATGGCGGACTGCCACTGCACCGGCGACCAGATGGGCTCGGCCCAGCGGCAGACGCGCGGCTTCGAGAAGGTGGATATCGCCAAGGAGGCGATCCTGCGCGCGGCCGACGCCCTGGGCGCCACCGACGAGCTGGGCGTGGTGGCGTTCGACTCCGGCGCGCACTGGGCGGTGCGGACCGGACCGATCAGCTTCGGCACGCTCCAGGGCCAGCTCGGCTTCGCGGCCGACGGCGAGACGAACATCTACGCCGGCCTCAAAGCCGCGTACGACGACCTCGTCGACAACCCGGCGTCGCTGCGCCACATCATCCTCATCACCGATGGCTGGTCGCAGTCGGGTGCCTTCGACCAGCTCATCGCCGACATGAAGGCGGCGGGCATCACGCTCTCGACCATCGGCGCCGGCGGCGGCTCGTCGCACGCGCTGCGCGCCATGGCGGAGGCGGCCGGCGGCCGCTACTACGACGCCTCGGACGCGTCGCGCATCCCGGACATCTTTCTGAAGGAGACGATCCGCACCGCCGGCGAGCGGATCGTGGAGGAGACGTTCCAGCCGGTCCCCGCCGCGCCATCGGAGATCCTGCGCGGCCTCGACGCGACGCGGCTGCCGCAGCTCCTCGGCTACAACGCGACGACGCCGAAGGGCAGCGCCACCGTCTCGCTGCTCACCGACCGTGACGACCCGCTGCTGGCGCAATGGCAGTACGGCCTCGGCCGCTCGGTGGCGTGGACCTCGGACGCGCGGCAGCGCTGGGCGACGCCGTGGATCGGAACGCCGCAATTCGGCACGCTGGCCGCGCAGCTCGTCAGCTGGACGCTGCCACCCCAGGACGCGGCCGGGATCGACGTCCGCTTCTCGCCGGGGCAGGACGGCAACCTCAACGTGGAGGTCACATCGGTCTCGGAGGATGGTGCGCCGCGGAACTTCTACCGCACGGTGCTGCGCCTCGTCTCGCCCGGCCTCGACCCGCTCGAGGCCACGCTCGAACAGGTGGGCCCGGGGCGGTACGCCGGCACCGTCAAGGCGGATGAGCCGGGCGCCTACCTGGTGCGCGTCGCGCAGCAGGCCGCCGGCGGCGACGCCGCGACGCGCACGCTCGGCATCGTCTCGCCTTCCGCCGACGAGTACCGGCGCCTCGGCGTCGACACCGATGCGCTCACCGCGCTTGCAGCCGCTGGCGGCGGCCGGACGCTCGACCCGGCCGAGGCGACCAGCCTCGACGAGGTCTGGCGCCACGACATCGACGCGGCGGCCTTCCCGACGCCGATCTGGCCCTGGCTGCTCCTCCTCGCCACCCTCCTCGTGCCGATTGACGTGGGCGTGCGGCGGGTTGCCCTCACGCGGGCCGACCTGCGCCGGGCACGGGGATGGGTCGCGCGCCGCTTCGGTCGCGGCGATGTCGCACCTGCGGCGATCCCTGGCCTGGCGGAGCTGCGCGCCGTCACGGCACGGCGCCGAACCGGCACCGATCGCGGACCAACGGGAGCCCGGGCGCCGATGCCGGCCGCCTCGAGCGCGCGACCGCGTTCCCGTCCCGATGACGGACTCGCGGCGCCGTCGGGTGGCGATGCCCCGGCTGAGCGGGTGCCCGAGCCCGCGACGCCGGAACGCGCGCCCGAACCCTCGTCCGAGCCATCGCCGGGAGCGGAAACGCTCGCCGAGCGGCTCGCCCGACGCAAGCGTGGCAGTCGCTAACCGTCCAGCTCCTCGAGGACGGCGTCGTCCTCCGGGCCGTGCCGATCCCAGCGACGCGGCCGCGGGACACGCAGCCAGAGCAGGAACGCTGCGACGAGCGTCAGCACCGCGACAAACGGAATCCAGGGCAGGCGCCGGTAGTCGACCCAGCCCACGGCGCTGATCGTCGCGGCCGCCCGGTTGTCAAGGACATCGGACGCCACGACGGTGACCGGCACCGGGACGAGTCCCGCCTCGACGCTCGTCGCGAAGCGGCCCGCCGCGTCCACGTGCACCGCTGCATCATTGACCGTCACCGCCGCGCCGGGCGTCGTCGTGCCCCGGATCGGGACGGTGCTGCTGAATGTCAGGGCCGACGCGTCCACGTCGAGCGCCGGCGGCGCGGTGCGGCGCTCGACCTCCCATTCGCCGTGGTACGCGCCACCGGCGACGGTGACGACGACGACCGAGAGCGTCGTCGCCGAAACCGTGAGGTCCGGCGATACCGTGATCGGCTCGGCGGCGCCCACGAGAACCATCGAGGTCCCGTCGACGTCGGCCTGGCGATTTCTGGCGGCGAGCACCAGCGCCGACGGCGGTGCTGCCACGATGACGTCGAAGGCAAGGTCGCGGGTGAGGAGGCGCCCGGCATCGGCCGGGTCGACGGCCGCGCCCCGCAGCCCCACGCCAAGGCGACCGCCATCCACCTCGGGACGCAGCACGTCGTCGAGCGCCACGATCCCCACCTGCCCGGCCGGCGCGGCGCGGGCGAGGACCGGGCTGCGCGGCTCGGTCATGTTGAAGGCGAGCACCATCGACGCGGCCCGCGCCCCGACGCGACCGACCGGGATGGCACCCACCAGCGACGCGATCTGCGTCGCCACGCCGTCGTCGGCGATGAGGGTGCCGAGGAAGACCTGTCCCCCGCCCGGCCAGGGGCCGACATAAGGGCGCAGCGAGATCGCCGGAAACGAGATCGCCGCCGGGGAGCCGCGGATCGGCGTGCCGGTCACCAGCGCAGCGTCCAGCGGTACGACCATGGCGGCGTCGCTGCCGGGACGGAGCAGCAGCCGCGCGTCCGCGCCGCTGCCGATCACCCCGAGCGCGGTGCCCGCGAGGAGCACCTGCGCCTCGTAGTGCAGCGGGCCGCCGGGCGGCCACGTGGCGGAGGCGGTCGTATCGCCGACCGGCGAAGGAAGGATCAGGACGGCACCGCCCGACCGCGGCAACGCCACCGGCGAGGCGACCTGGCGCAGCGCCGCAATCTCCGTCCGCGGTCCGTCCGCGGCGAGCGTCAGCCGACCGAGCACCGGCACCGGCGTCCGTCCCGGCACCGGCTGGATGGCGGCGAAGATGACGTCATCCCCGGCCCGCCCATCGGTCTCCGCCACGATGAGCGAGGCGGGGTCCACCGCGGTGACGTCGAAGAGCGCCGCGGCGGGGCGGCGCCCCGGGTCGAACGGCCAGTAGACACGGAGCGGCACCAGGCCGGCGGCATCGGGGTCCTCGACCGCGACGATCTCATCGGTCCCGTCGCCGTCGAGGTCCGCCGCAACCACCGCCCGCGCGTCCTGCTGGATGCCACCGACCCGGCGCAAAAAGGTGCGTGCCCCGGGCTGGACCTCGTACAGGGTCAGGCAGCAGGGGCGGACATCCGGACCAGTGGCCCCGATGGCCGCCACGATCACGCGCCGGGCGTCGCCATCGCGCACCACCAGGAGGCGCGCCGCATCGCTGACGCGCAGCGGGAGGGTGCCGTCGGCGGCGGGTCGCGGCAGCGCCGAGAACGACTCCTCGACGCTCGCGTCGCGGCGGATGGGAGCCTCGTCGACGAGCTCGGCAGGGCCGGAGATTGACGGCACCGCCCAGGCGTCCACGGCCATGTCGCCGGACCCGTTCGATGCCGCCACGAGGCGCACGATGCCGGCCTCGCCTCCGACGTCGACCGTCACCGCGGCATACGCGGTGCCGTCCAGCAGCTGGGCCGGCGCCTCGCCGGGAATGGGGATCGGCGCCGTGTCGTCGATGCGCGCCATGCTCATCGTGGGCATGAGCACCAGGAGCAGCGCACCGACGACCGTCGCGCGCCGGGTTCGTGCGGTCATCGTCACCCGAGCATACCGGTGGCCGCCGGGGCGTGGCATCATCGGCCCCGATGTCGTCCCCGACCCCGCCGGTGCTCTGGCAGCCCGCGCCGGACGCGCGCAGCACGACGCGCATCGGCGCATATCTCGACTGGCTCGCGAGCGCGCGTCGCCACGAATTCGGCACCTACGACGAGCTCCTGGACTGGTCACTGCGCGAGCCGGGCGCGTTCTGGCAGTCGGTGTGGGATCACTTCGAGGTACGCTCCGTCACCGATCCCGGACCGGCGCTGGCGGATGCCACCATGCCGGGCGCGCGGTGGTTCCCCGCGGCGCAACTCAACTGGGCCGAGCACGCGCTGCGCCTCGCGGCGCGCGCGGACCGCGACGTGGTGATCGTCGCCCATTCGCAGTCGCGAGCATCCTCCACCCTCAGCGCCGCCGAGCTGCGGGACACCGTCGCCCGGGTGCGCACGGGTCTCCTCCGCCTCGGCGTGCGGCGTGGCGACCGGGTCGCCGCCTACCTGCCGAACGTGCCGGAGGCCGTCGTGGCGCTGCTCGCCTGCGCCAGCATCGGGGCCATCTGGTCGAGCTGCGCACCGGAGTTCGGGACGCGCAGCGTCGTCGACCGCTTCAGCCAGATCGAGCCGACCGTGTTGCTCGCCATCGACGGCTATCGGTACGGAGCACGGGCCGTCGACCGGACCGATGAGCTGGCCGCCATCCGGGCCGCGCTGCCGAGCCTGGCAGCGACGGTGGTGCTCCCCTACCTCGAAGCCGACGCGGCGCGGATCCCCGATGCGCTCGCCTGGGATGACGCCTTCGCCGACCCCGGCGAGCTGGCATTCGAGCCGGTCCCCTTCGACCACCCCCTCTTCGTGCTCTACTCGTCGGGGACGACGGGACTGCCCAAGCCGATCGTGCACGGGCACGGCGGGATCCTGCTGGAGCACCTGAAGATCCACGCGCTCCATCACGACCTGGGCCCGGCCGACCGCTTCTTCTGGTACAGCACCACCGGCTGGATGATGTGGAACTACCTCGTCTCCGGGCTCCTCGTCGACGCGACCATCGTGCTCTATGACGGCTCGCCGGCAGCCCCTGATCTGGGTGCCCTGTGGCGCATCGCCGGCGACGAGCGGCTCACCTACTTCGGCACGAGCGCACCGTTCCTGCTCGCCTGCCGCAAGGAGGGACTGCGACCAGGCGACATCGCCGACCTGTCCACGCTGCGCGGCATCGGCTCCACCGGCGCCCCGCTGCCGGCGGAGGGGTTCCGCTACGTCTACGAGGCGATCTCGCCATCGGTCCAGCTGCAGTCGGTGTCCGGCGGCACCGATGTCTGCACCGCGTTCGTCGGTGCTTCGCCCCTCACGCCGGTCTGGGAGGGCGAGATCAGCTGCCGCCACCTCGGGTGCGCGGTCGAGGCCTTCTCACCGGACGGGCGGCCGCTCACCGGCGAGCAGGGCGAGCTCGTCATTACCGCGCCCATGCCCTCGATGCCGGTGGCGTTCTGGAACGACCCTGAGGGGGAGCGCTACCGCGCCGCCTATTTCGAGGACTTCCCCGGCGTCTGGCGCCACGGCGACTGGATCACCTTCACCGATCGCGGCTCGTGCGTCATCAGCGGCCGCTCCGACGCGACGCTGAACCGTGGCGGGGTGCGCATCGGCACGGCCGAGTTCTACGCCGTCGTCGAGTCGCTGCCCGACGTCGCCGACGCGCTCGTCATCCACCTCGACGCATCGGACAAGCTGCTCCTCTTCGTCACGCTGCGGGCTGGCACGACGCTCACCGACGAGCTGCGAACGTCCATCGCCGCCGAGCTGCGACGGACCCTGTCGCCGCGCCACGTCCACGACGAGATCCACGCCGTGCCGGCGATCCCGCGCACGCTGTCGGGCAAGAGGCTCGAGGTCCCCGTGAAGCGCATCCTGACCGGTACGCCGCCGGACGTCGCCGCGGCGCGCGGCTCCCTCGCCGACCCCACCGCGCTCGACGCGTTCGTCGATTTCGCTGCCCGCACC
>JBBRWZ010000065.1:0-12052 GCA_038248895.1 Candidatus Limnocylindria bacterium
GCGCTCACACACTTGCACCCAGGTGCCTGCTCCGGCGTACGCCTGAGCAGTTGTGGACACCGAGCCCTCCGCCAGGCACGGTGAGTGAAGCGAGGCGACCGGACGACATGCTCTCCATCGGAAAACTCGGCGTCGGGCAGGCCGACTACTACCTGCAAGCCGTCGGGCAAGGCATCGAGGACTACTACACCGGAGCCGGCGAAGCCCCCGGCCGCTGGCTCGGCACAGCGGCCGACGAGCTCCGACTCTCCGGCGAAGTCGTGGCAGACGCCCTGCGCACCGTCCTCACCGGCAACCGACCGCACGCCGGCGGACCCCTCACCCGATCCGGGCAAGGCAAGAGCCGGGTGCCGGGTTTCGATCTCACGTTCTCCGCACCCAAGAGCGTCAGCCTGCTGTTCGGGCTCGGCGATGACCACGTCAATCGAGCGGTCCGCGATGCCCACGAGGCCGCCGTCGACGCAGCGCTGGCGTACATGGAACGCCACGCCGCACTCGGCCGCCGCGGCAAGGGCGGCACCACCTCCGTCCTCGGCAACGGATTCATCGGTGCCGGCTTCCGCCATCGCACCAGCCGCGCCGGCGACCCGCAGCTGCACACCCACGTCCTCGTCGCCAACATGACCCGCGGGCCCGACGGCCGCTGGACCGCGCTCGACGCCCGCCGCCTCTACACCCACGCGCGCACCGGAGGGTTCCTCTACCAAGCCAAGCTGCGGCTCGAGCTCACGCGCCGGCTCGGCGTCGAATGGACGCCAATCCGGAACGGCGTCGCCGAAGTCGACGGCATCTCCCCCTCAGTCCGGCGGGCCTTCAGCCGTCGCCGCAGCGAGATCGAAGCCGAACTGGAGCAGCGCGGCGAGCACTCCCCCGCAGCCGCACAGATCGCCGCGCTGCACACGCGCCAGAGCAAGGACTACGGGGTGAGCAGCGAAGGTCTGTATGACCGCTGGCGTCAGCGCGCCCGCCAGCTCGATCTCACCCCCGAGCACGTCGACTCGCTCCGCGACCAAGCGGAGATCACCCCGCTGACCGACTCCGCCGCACAGGACAGGCACGACCATCTCGCGTCACCCGCGGGGCTCACGCAACGGCAGTCGTCGTTCACCCGTCGCGATGCGGTCCGCGCATGGTGTGAGCAGCTACCCCACGGCGGCGACGTGCACGAGATCGAGGCGCTCGCCGACGACCTGCTCGCAAGCCAGGCCGTCGTCCCGCTGCTGCCCGAGGCCGCGACCCCGACGGTTGGCGACGTCGTGCGCAGGGCCGACGGGCGCATCGTCGCCGCAGGTAGCGAGGAGCGCCGCTACTCCACGCCGGAGCTGCTCGCCCTCGAAGCACAAGTGCTCGACGCCGCGAGCGACGGGCGCAGCCGCGACCGCGGCTCGGTCGCCACATCTACCGCGGCGGCGGTACTGACATCTCGGCCCGAGCTCAGCGACGAGCAGACCAACATGGTTAACCGGCTGCTTACCGACGGCGACGCCCTTGCCGTCGTCGTCGGTCGCGCGGGCACCGGCAAGACCTACGCGCTGGACGCCGCTCGCCAGGCCTGGCAAGCCGACGGCTACAAAGTCATCGGCGCCGCGTTGGCTCGCCGTGCTGCACTCGAACTCCGAGACGGAGCCGGCATCGACGCAACCAGCCTGCATGCACTGCTGGCCGACCTGCGCGAGCACCCCGGCGAGCTCCTCTCCCGGCCGACCGTGATCGTCATCGACGAGGCCGGGATGGTCGGCACCCGCCAACTCGCCGAACTCGTCACCCACGCCGCCGACCATCACGCCAAGCTCGTCCTCGTCGGCGACCCACGCCAGCTACCCGAGATCGACGCTGGCGGCTCCTTCCGCGCGTTGACGATGCGCGGCGATCCGATCGTCCTCTCCGACAACCGTCGCCAGCACCACCAGTGGGAGCGCAACGCCCTCGAGCAGCTCCGCAGCGGTCACGCCGACCAGGCCATCGCCCGCTATGCCGATCACGGTCAGCTCACGGTCGCCGACACCGCTCCGCAGGTCCGAGAGCAGCTCGTCGCCGACTGGTGGCAAGCGCGGGAGGGCGGCGCGCACGCGGTGATGATCGCGCTTCGCCGTGACGACGTCGCAGACCTCAACGCCCGCGCCCGGGCGCACATCCGCCACGCCGGCCGCCTCGGACCCGACACGCTGACGGTCGCCGACCGCAGCTTCGCCGTCGGCGACCAGGCCGTCTGCCTGCGAAACCACCAGGGCCTCGGCGTGACCAACGGGACCCACGGAACGATCACCCATCTCGACCCCGCGCACGGAACCCTGAGGATGATCGACCGCTCCGGCCGCGAGTACGAGCTGACCGCCGACTACCTCGCCTCGACCACCCAGCGAGGAGGCCCCGTGCTTGATCATGGCTACGCGCTCACCGGCCACAAGGCGCAGGGCCTGACCGTCGACCAAGCGTTCGTGCTCGGATCCGATCAGCTCTACCGCGAGTGGGGGTACGTCGCGATGAGCCGTGGTTGCCAAGCCAACCGCCTCTATCTCGTCAACGCCCACGACGACGACCGCGATGTCGCCGTCGCCCACGCCGACGAACGCCGACCCCCACCACTCGACGCCACGACCCGCGCGCTTCAGCGAAGCGCCGCACAGACCAGCGCCACCGACGCCGCGCTCGCGCAACACCTGACCGCGTCCTCCACGCCCTCTCTCGAACGGCGGCTGGAAGACCTCGGTCGCCAGGACTCCACCGCGCAGCGCCGCGCGCGCCGCGACAGAGCGCTCGCCGCACGCGAAGAACGCCTCACCGGTCAACCAACGACACGAACAGGATCGGAAGCTCCGCACGATCACGTGACCGAGCGCGCGCTCTTCGCCGACGAGCTCGGTCGACGCCGCGCCCGCGAGCTCACCGCCCGAACCGTCGACCCTCCGCCCTACCTCACCGAGGTCCTCGGCCCCGTGCCCGACAGCCCTGTGGCTCAGCTCCGCTGGCGTGCGCATGCTGATCGCATCGAGCGCATCCGCCGCCACACGGGCTTCACCGATCAGCAGCGCGCCCTGCCTGATCGAGTCGACGCTGATCATCGTGCCGAGCTCGAGCACCTACGCGAAGAGGTCGCAAGGGCAAACAGGCCGCCCGACGCCAGAGAGCCGGCGCGTGAGATCGAGCGCTGAGCGACGCGGTCAGAGAATCGCGTGCAGGACGACGATGGCCAGTCCGACAACGGGCGCCGAGCAGTGACCAGGCCGCGGTTACGGCCCGCGGTTACGGCCCACGGTGCGGACACGAGCCAGCCGCGCATTCGGGCGCGGGTGAGGACGGCGGCGGCGCTCAGCCCGCCGAGCGCTGCTCCGTGCAGCACGGCGGCCAGCAGCGTTGACGAGGCCGGAACGGAGGAAGTGGTCATGCGCCGCCCCCGCCAGCCCCGGCTGGCACCATCGCAAGCAGCAACCACAGCCCGACGACCCCGCCTCGTCAGCGCACGGCCGCCGTTGCAACCAGGCGCGAACGCATCGCGCCCTCCTACATGGCTTCGATCAGTCCGCTCCCTCTGCCCGCGGCTTCCGTCTCGAACGCGCCGTCTCAGCAGGCCCGCCGCCATCCAGCGCCAGAACGCGTCGCACCTGAGTCACCGCACTGCGATAGGCCACGGCGACCGTCCTTGAGACATCACGATCGGCCAAGGCGTAGAGCACGAAGTTCCCACTCCGTGAACAATCCACCAGCTCCGCGGCGTGCATCTCGCGCAGATGGCGCGACGCCACGCTGACCGACACTCCCGCCGCATCAGCGACATCGCCAACATTCGCAGGCCCGCGAGAGAGCACCTCCACGATCCGCAGACGAACGGGATGCGCCACCACCCGCAGCCGCAGCGCAGCGCGCTCGCGCACGAACTCCGACGACAATCCCTGCCACGGGTCCGTCTTCGGGGACGGGTGAGCATCCGTCCGCGCCGTGGACGGTGATTCTGGGTCGCGCGAGGCGCGCTGCCTGGAGTCGAGGGGACGTGTCATGAGACCGAGGAGCCGTTCTCATCCATCGGCACCCCAGCCCGCCCCTCCACGATGCGGCGTCATATCGAGCGAACGTTCGATCGCCGCCTCGCTATCGACCACTCGACACGTCATCTGAGTCTGCGGGCTGTGCGCGACATCGATGCGGCGATTGCTCCGGGGAGACGGTCGCGTTGCTCGGTCCCAACGGAGCGGGCAAGTCGACGACGATCGACATCGTACTCGGGCTCACACGGCCGGACAGCGGCCGCGTCTCGCTGCTCGGCGGACCGCCGGGCGCCGCGGTGGACGCCGGGATGGTCGGCGCGATGCTCCATTCGGGCGCGCTGATCCGCGACGTCTCGGTGGGCGAGCTGCTTGGCGATGATGGCCTCGCTGTATCCGGACCCGCTCAAGATTGGGGAGGTGCTCGAGCTCGTGGACCTCACGGAGTTGTCGACCGGCGCACGCAGAAGCTGTCCGGTGGTCAGGCCCAGCGGGTGCGCTTCGCGGTCGCGCTCGTCTCCGACCCCGCCGTGCTGATTCTCGACGAGCCGACGGCGGGGATGGACGTGGAGGCCCGGCGCGGATTCTGGACGTCGGTGCGCGCCTTTGCCGCACGCGGAAAGACGATCATCTTCGCCATGCACTACCTGGAAGAGGCCGACGCGTACGCCGACCGGGCCATCCTGATCGCCCATGGGCGCGTGGTCGCCGACGGTCCGACGACCGAGATCAGCGCCCGGGTAGGCCGGCGCACGATCCGCGCGACCCTGCGCGACGTGGACCCCGCCGTCGTGGTCCTCCCTGCCCGCAGTGGCGGGGGCCGATCGCCACGGCGAGGCGGTCGTCGTGATCTGCTCGGACTCCGACGTGGCGGGCGGATCTCGGGCTGTGAGCGGGCATCGCGTCGGCAACCTCCAATTCCCAGATTCCCGCATGTGACGACCGTTACGCCAGCTACAGGCCGCCAGCCTCTCCACGGCGCGGTTCGCCGACGCCGCCAGGTGTGCCCCCCGCCCGATCCTCTGGAACCCCGGCAGCCAGTGCCGACATCTCGCGAAGGTGCCGCGCGACGCTCGCGAGGACATCTTCGAGCAGCTTCACGGTCGAGTCGTCCTTGAGCGCGTAGAAGACGTTGGCGCCGTCGGGGCGACGCGTTACCAGACCCGCGCGATGCAGGATCTGCAGGTGCTTGGAGACGTTCTGCTGGTTCAGCCCGAGAGCGTCAGCCAGCTCCTGAGGCGTCGCCGTCCCGCGTGCGAGCTGCTCGACCAGGCGCAGGCGGACAACCTGACCCAGAACGGCAAGCCTCTCCGCCACCTTCGACATCAGGCCCTCCGCGATCAACGCACGCTCGCTCACCGCCGAGGATGTACACGTCAACGCGCTAGTGCCGCCGTGCTTGTACGCCCGTTCGGGCTGGTGGTTGTGACTCTCAGGCAAGCGAGACGACAAAACACGAACGCATGTTCGCCCATCGACCGGAGCCGCGCAACTGCGCACTGCCACACACGCCTCTCCTACCGCCTCCGAACTCCCTACGATCTGCAGGAGTGGTTGGGTACCTCAAACGCACGCCATTATCGACGCCGATACCAAACTCGTGACCCCACCTCGTCTCGAAGACGACCGCCTTCGGCGCCTCCTTGACGTCAGCAGGACGCTCGTGGCCGAGCTCGACACAGAGGCGATCCTGGACGGTGTGCTGAAAGCGGCACGGGAGCTCACCGGCGCTCGCTATGCCGCTCTGGGCATCCTGGCCGTCGATCGCCGCGAGCTCGAACGCTTCCTCACCGACGGTCTCGATGAGGCGACGCTGCGCGCGATCGGGCCGCCACCGCGCGGCCACGGGATCTTGGGCGTGCTGATCGATGATCCTCGTCCTCTGCGACTACAGGACATCGGCGATCACCCGCAGTCCTACGGCTTTCCCTCAGCGCACCCTGCGATGCGGGGCTTCCTCGGAGTGCCCGTCCTCGTCCGCGGTGAGGCGTGGGGAAATCTCTATCTCACCGAGAAGGACGGTGGCGACTTCGACGAAAGCGACGAAGAGGCTGCCGTCATCCTTGCCGAGTTTGCTGCTATCGCCGTCGAGAACGCGCGCTTGTACGAGGGGGTGAACGAACGCCGCCGAGAACTGGAGCGATCGGTAGGGAGACTCGAGGCGACAACGGCGATCGCGCGCGCAGTCGGCACCGAGACTCGTCTTGAGCGGGTCTTGGAGTTGATCGTCAAGCGGGCCAGGGCACTGGTCGAAGCCCGGATGATCTTGATCCTGCTCGAGGAAGGCGACGATCTGGTTGTCGCAGCGACGGCCGGCGATGTGCCGAGTGACCTCGTCAATCGGCGGATCCCGATCACAGACACGATCACTGGCGGGGTGTTGCGCTCGGGCCAGCCCGAGCGGGTGGTGCTCGATCTCGACTCCCGCTTGCGGATATCGATGGATGCGTTCGGAGTAGAGGCGCACAGCGCTCTCCTGGTGCCGCTGGTGTTCCGCGGACGCGGCTATGGCGTGATTGCTGCATATGACCGGATTGTCGGGGGTCCCGAGTTCGGAGAGGCCGACCAGGAGCTGATGCACTCGTTCGCCGCGAGCGCCGCCACCGCGGTCGCGACAGCGAAGTCAGTCGAGCAGGATTGGCTGCGCCAGAGCATCGAGTCCTCCGAGCAGGAGCGCCGGCGCTGGGCGCGCGAGCTCCATGACGAGACCCTGCAGGTGCTCGGCGGGCTTCAGGTCCTGCTCATCGCGGCCCTGGAGCGCAACGATCTCGACAGCTTCCGCAGCGCCAGCGTCGGCGCCGTCGAACAGATCCGCGCCGAGATCGATGGCTTGCGCGCGTTGATCACCGAGCTGCGGCCGGCCGCACTCGACGAACTCGGACTGGAGCCCGCGATCGATGCCCTGTGCGAGCGCGCCGAGACGGTCGAGGGACTCGTCGTGCGGCGACATGTCGACCTGAACGGCCGGTTGACGCCGGAGCTTGAAACCACGGTCTACCGCCTGGTCCAAGAGGCCCTGACCAACGTCGCCAAGCACGCGCAGGCCGATCAGGCCTGGGTCGACGTCGCAGAGTCCGAAGGCGTTGTCCAGGTGCGGGTTCGCGACGACGGCGTCGGCATCGAACCCGAGCAGACCTGCGAAGGCTTCGGCCTGCAGGGAATGCGCGAGCGCGTCGCGCTGGCCGGCGGTACGCTCACCGTCGAGGCCACCAGCCCCGGCAGCCTCGTGCACGCGACGCTGCCCAGGACACGGCTAGGCGCAAGGGCCGTGAGCTCACCAGCCGACGGGTAACGAACACCTACAGCGAGCGGCGCGATCAGAGTTCGACGAGGCCGTGCTTGACCGAATAGCGGACCAGCTCGGCGCGGCTGGACCGACCCACCTTCTGCTGGATGTGGGCGCGATGAGATTCCACCGTGCGGACACTGAGGAACAGCTGCTCGCCGATCTCGGTGTTCGTGTTTCCAAGAGCGATCAGCCGCAGCACCTGAACCTCGCGCTCGGTCAGATCGTCGGGCGGGCCGGTATCTCGCAATGGCTCGGCGGCCATTCGGGCGCCCAGCTCCGGGTTGAGGTAAGTCCTGCCCTGCGCTGCCATGCGCACCGCTTGAACGAGCTCGGAGTTGGATGCTTCCTTGAGCACGTAGGCCAGAGCGCCGGCCTGCAGCGCTTCGCGAGCGAAGGCGGGCTGGTTCTGCATTGTGAGCACGACAATGCGTGTGCTCGGCGCGATCTCGCGTAGCGTCGCGATCGCCTCGAAGCTCGACCCTCCCGGCATGTTGAGGTCGAGCACAAGGACACCCGGCTTGTGCCCCCGGACTGCACGCACGGCACCTGGGACATCGCCGGCCTCGGCGACCACGTCGAATCCCGGCTCGGCCTCGAACAACATCCGCAGGCCGCTGCGCACGACGGCATGGTCGTCAGCGACGACGATGGTTACCGTCCCAGAAACTGTGACGGGCTCGTCGGGCATGTCACGCATGAGCGCCAGCGGTCACCGGCTCGCTACTCCCTCCGCTATGCCCATCAGACCGTAGGGATCGAGGGCCATCGAGTCATAGTGCCATTCGTGTGGTAGCGCAACCTCCACCTCGAGCGGGCGCCGTGGCGGCTCGGGGTCGGAATCGCCGGTTTCGTGCGCCCACCATGGCGCGACATAGCGGCCGCTGATCTTGTGTGGCGGCCACCACAGATGGTCGTGGGACGCATCACGTTCGCCGTCGCCGCCGCGGACGTCGTGACGGACATAGAGCGCGGCCTCGCCGGTCAGCAGCTTGCCATACAGCACGGGACGGAACGGTTGCGGCTTAAGAGCCGCGCCCGCGCGGGCGGCAATGTGCTCTGCGGCCGCGTCGGCCTGCTGGCTGGCGATCCCGCCCTGCTTGATCGGGAAGTTGGTCCCGTCGCCGGCGGCGTAGACGTCGTCGAGCCCCCGTACGCGGCTGTGGTCGTCGACCGGGATGAATCCGTCGTCGTCATTCGGGAGACCTTCAATTCGCTGGCCCTGAGGGACCGGCAGTGCGACAGCGCGACCCGGATGAAGGGGGCGCTCACCTGGGGTCAGCACGAAGCACTTGTGGGCGGCCTCTCGCGCGTAAGAGCCCGCGATCACCTGGATGCCGCGCTTCTCGAGCAGCGCCGTGACGGCTGCGCTTGCGGTGGCGCCGAAGATGGCAAGCGGCGCAGCCTCTGGCGTGACCACCGTGCAGCGCACGTCATCGAAGCCCATGCCCCAGGCTTGGCGTTGGGTCATGAGCGCTAGCTCATAGATGGGTAGCGCCCACGTGGCGCCGGGCGGGACGATGAACGTGACCTGCTTTGAGTAGCCGCCCTCAAGGTCGGCCAGGATGCCGTTCAGCGCCAGCGGGTCGCCCTTGCCGTCGAAGCTCAGCGCGTGCTGGTACGCGGGGCGCGATAGCGCCCCAACGCACACGACGAGGGCGTCGTACGCGACCTTGACCCCGTTGGCCAGCACGATCACGTGGCGGTCGGCGATCACACGCGACATCGGCTGCTCCACGAACCGCGCCCCGAACTCGCGGGCGATCGTCGTCAACCCGCGCCGGCCGGCGCGGCCAACACCGAACAGCTCGGCCACGAGCAGCGGCTTGTAGACGAACTCCGGGTCGGCAGCCACAAGCGTCAGGTCGACCCGGTCCCTGCCGAGGTCGTGCAGTGCCATGAGCGCTTCGAGGCCCGCCACTCCGCCGCCGACGATAACGACATTCAGCCGGTCGAGAGGGGCAGATCACTCATGGAGTCGACGCTACACGCCCCAAACGTCGAGCACATCGGGGCGGGTTACCGCTCCGGCCCCGTGATGACTACGGAGACGGAGCGGGCCTTGGGTGGCGTGGGGTACGTCACCCAGCGACGAGAGCCGCGGCCTGCTGGTCGGCCGGCGCCACCACGGCGCCTTGGAGGACAACCTTCAGGGCGCCGGTCGTCGCCGCGTCAGCGAACGTGTCGTAGGCGTCCATCGTGTCGCCGAGCGCGAAGCGGTGGGTGGCCATCACTGTCGGGTCGAGCCGCCAGTGCTGGATGAGGTTCATCAGCTCGGGGATCGTCGACGTGTCGACCAGGCCTGTAGTGAGCGTGACGTCGCGGCTCCACATCGATTCGAGATGCAGCGTTGCCGGATGGCCGTGGACGCCGATGTTGGCGACGTGCCCGCCGGGGCGGATCAGGCCAGCGGCGAGCTCGAAGGTCTGCGGGATGCCGACCGCCTCGATCGCGACGTCGGCGCCGAGGCCGCCGGTGAGCTCCATGATGCGCTCGGTTGCGTCGATGCTCGAGTTGTTGATCGTCACGTCGGCGCCGAACTCGCCGGCGCGGGCCAGCCGGGTGTCGGCGAGGTCGATCGCGATGATCTGGCTCGGGGTGAACAGCTGGGCGGTCAAGATCGCCGCGAGGCCGATTGGGCCCGCGCCGACGATCGCGACGACGTCACCCGGCCGGACCTTGCCGTTGAGCACGCCGACCTCGTAGGCGGTGGGCAGGATGTCGGCGAGGAACAGGACCTGCTCGTCGCTGAGAGCCTCGGGGATCTTGTAGAGCGAGGTGTCGGCAAACGGCGTGCGCGCGTACTCGGCCTGCAGGCCGTCGATCGTGTGGCCGAGGATCCAGCCCCCGCCGCCGAGGCATTGGCCGTAGCGGGCCTCCTTGCAGAAGCGGCAGCGGCCACAGGCGCTGATGCACGACACGAGCACCCGGTCGCCTCTGGCGACGGTCGTCACCGCGGCGCCGACCTCCTGGACGGTCCCGATCGCCTCGTGTCCGAGGACGGTGCCGGGTGTGGTCTCGGGCACGTCGCCCTTGAGGATGTGCAGGTCGCTTCCGCAGATCGTGGAGCTGTCGATGCGGACGATCGCGTCGGTCGGATCGATGATGCCTGGATCGGGCACGGTGTCCCAGCTGCGTTGGTTGGCACCTTGATAGACGAGAGCCTTCATGTCTGCCTCCCTGCGGTTGGGTGTCCGGTAAGGACAGCACCGAACGTCGGCCGCGGCATCGGGGGAAAGCCACACGACGCCTGCGTAGACGTCCGCCCTTTCGGTCGCTGCCAGTCTGGGCTGGCCGGCTGTTGCGTAGTTCCCCGCGTCAAGAGCGGCAGAACACCCGGATGGCAGCGTGCGGCGTCCAGGCCAGAGTAAGCCGGATGGTTCCCATCACGCACTTGAAGGAGCTTCCCAGTGGTTGCTTGGCATGACACGCCTTGGATGTGGCTCTCGATGGTGGTGTTCTGGTCGCTGTTCGCCGGGTTTGGCTACCACCTGATCAGGGGGTGGTCACGCTCGGCCGCTCCGCGGAGCGCTCCGACTGCGAACGAGATCCTGGAGGAGCGCTTCGCGCGTGGGGAGATCTCCGTCGAGGAATATGGCGAGCGCCGCGAGACCCTCGCGGAAGCCCGTGCACCGAGCAGCGCGCGATGAGCGCTGCGGCCGCTCCGAGCCATCAGCGATCGCCGGCCGCCCTGCTCGACGTTTCGCCCGAGTCGCCGGATGCGCCGTCAGCGCTCGCACCGCGGACGGAGGCTGAGGCCGAGTACCGCACGCTGATGCGCAAGTGGTGGTTCGCGTTCGTGATCGGCGTGCCGACGATGCTGCTGTCCTACCCGGCGATGATCCCGGGGCTGGGAGATGTCTTCCCGCGCGACTCCACGCAGCTGAAGGTCATGTGGGCCGTCATGGGAGTCGGCGCCCTTGCCGTCATGGTCTACTCGGGATCGCTGTTCTTCACCGGTGCCTGGCAGGGCCTACGTCATCGCAGCGCCAACATGTACACGCTGATCGCCATGGGGACCGGTGCGGCGTGGATCTACTCGACGATCGCGTTGCTGGCACCCGGGCTGTTTCCCAGCGCGAAGTTCACCGACGTCTACTACGACGTGACCGTGGTGGTCACGGGCCTCGTGGTGCTCGGGATGGCCTTGGAGGTCAAGGCGCGCGGCCGCTCCTCTGAGTCGATCCGCAAGCTGATCGGGCTGCAGGCCAAGACGGCCCGCGTGATCCGCGACGGTGTTGAGGTCGACATCGAGGTGGAGGAGGTCCAGGTCGGCGATGTGCTCGCGGTGCGCCCGGGCGAGAAGATCCCGGTCGACGGGGAGCTGACCGAGGGATCGTCGTCGCTTGATGAGAGCATGATCACCGGCGAGTCGCTGCCGGTCTCCAAGGGTCCGGGCGATCCGGTGATCGGCGCCACGCTGAACACCACGGGCGCCTTCCGCTTCCGTGCCACCAAGGTCGGCACGGACACCGCGCTGGCGCAGATCGTGCGACTGGTGCAGGACGCGCAATCCAGCAAGGTCCCGATCCAGCGGATTGTCGACGTCGTCTCGGGCTACTTCACGCCGACGGTGATGATCCTCGCCGTCTCGGGGTTCGTGGTCTGGTTTGACTTCGGTCCGAGCCCGGCGATGGCCTACGCCATCATCGTCGCGGTCACCACGCTGATCATCGCGTGCCCGTGCGCGTTGGGGATGGCGACGCCGATGTCGCTGACCACCGGTGTGGGCAAGGCCGCCGAGCACGGCGTCCTCATCCGCTCCGGCGACGCCCTGCAGATCGCC
>JBBRWZ010000066.1:0-11957 GCA_038248895.1 Candidatus Limnocylindria bacterium
AAGCCGGCGTTCGGCGACCCGTCCCACTGCATCGGTGTGCGCTGCGGATCCCGCCCCTTGCCCGGCTCGCGCCGCTCCCACGGATCCTGTGCCCGGTCGTGCGGGATGGGAACGTTGGTCATGCCGATCTCGTCGCCGTAGTACAGCGTCGGCGTGCCGCGCAACGTGAGGAGGAGGAGCATCCCCACCGGCGCCTGCGCTGTTCCGGCCCGCGTTGCGAAGCGCGGCTGGTCGTGGTTGCCGAGCACCCACGATGCCCAGGCGCCGTCCGGTAGGACACCCTCCACGCCCTCGATCGCGCCGCGCACCGCCTCGGCGGTCCACGGGGCGTACGTCAGGTGGAAGTTGAACGGGACGTGGATCTCGTCCTGCGCCTCGCCGTAGAAGGCGGCCCAGCGCGCGAACTCGGGGTGGTGGAGTTCGCCGATGCTCACGCGCTCGCGCCCGGTCCGCATGCCGTAGCCATCCAGCATCGCGCGCCAGTCGCGGTACAGCGGATGGATGTCCGGATGGCCGATATCGTTGACGTGGAGCTGTCGCGACCAGGCGCCCAGGCGCCCGACCTCCGCCGTCGACGGATTCGGCGGGTTGTCCCGCAGCAGCGGGTCCTTGAGCACCATCTGCGCGACGTCGATGCGGAAGCCATCGACACCGCGATCCAGCCAGAAGCGCGCGTTGTCGAACATGGCCTCTTTCACCGCGCGGGTCCGCCAGTTCAGGTCCGGCTGTTCGGGCAGGAACGTATGGAGGTAGTACTGGCCGGTGGTCGCATCCCATGCCCACGACGGCCCGTTGAACATGCTGACCCAGTTGTTGGGTGGGCCACCGTCTGCGGAGGGATCGGCCCAGATGTACCAATCGCGTTTCGCGTCGCCGCGCGAGGAGCGCGACGCGACGAACCAGGGGTGCTCGATCGAGGTGTGGTTGGGCACGAAATCGACGAGGACGCGGAGATCCCGCTCGTGAGCGGCGGCGAGGAGCGCGTCGAAGTCGGCGAGCGTGCCGAACATCGGATGCACATCGGTGTAGTCGGCGACGTCGTAGCCGAAGTCGGCCATGGGCGAGGGGTAGAACGGTGCGATCCAGATCGCGTCGATACCGAGCCAGGCGAGGTAGTCGAGCCGGGAGATGATCCCGGCGAGGTCGCCGATCCCGTCGCCGCTGCTGTCCGCGAACGAGCGCGGGTAGATCTCGTAGACGACGGCGGTCTGCCACCATCGCAGCGCGCGACCGTGCATCGGCGCAGGCTAGACCGATACGGTCCGGGGCGCATGCCGACCCTGTTACGATCCGGGGCGTCCATGACCGACCAGACGATTCCGACCGATGCTGCGGCCCGGCCGCGTGGTCGCACGCCCGCCCTCGACGCGCGCGAGGCGGACCACTACTTCTGGCGCGGCGTCGGACACTTCAACGGTGCCCGCTACTGGCACGCCCACGAGGAGTGGGAGACGCTCTGGCGCGCTGCGCCCGACGAGGACCGTGACTTCTATCAGGGGCTGATCCAGGTGGCCGCCGGCCTCCTGCACCTGGAGCGCCGGAATGCGCGAGGCGCCCGTGCGAAGCTCACGGACGGCCTCGCCAGGCTGGCCCCCTACGCCCCGGCGCACCGCGGCATCGCCGTCGGTGAGCTCGTCGGCACGGCCAGCCGCACCCTCGACGACCTCCGGGCCGGCGAGATTCCGTACCTCATCCCGCCGGTCATCAAGGAGGCCGGGCAGGAGGGGCATCCGCACCGCGAGCCGTGAGGGAGTCGCGCGTGGAGCATGACTCGATGGGCGGGGTCCTCGTCCCGGCCGATGCGCTGTGGCGGGCACAGACCCAGCGCGCCGTGGAGAACTTCCCGATCTCGGGGCTCCGGCTGGAGCGGGCGCAGATCGCGGCGCTCGCCCGGATCAAGGGCGCGGCGGCGCGGGTCAATGCCCGGCTCGGGGTGATCGACGCTGCCATGGCCGACGCGATCGTCGCTGCCGCCGCGGAGGTGGTGCGCGGGGACCACGATGACCAGTTCCCGATCGACGTCTACCAGACCGGATCGGGCACCAGCTCGAACATGAACGCGAACGAGGTCATCGCCACGCTGGCCGCGGATCGGCTCGGCAGCGCGGTGCATCCGAATGATCACGTCAACGCCAGCCAGTCGAGCAACGACGTCTTCCCGTCGAGCATCCACCTGGCCGCAACGGAGGCGGTGGTCAGGGACCTCGTCCCGGCGCTCGAGCACCTCGCGGCAGCCCTCGAGGAGCGCAGCGAGGCATTCCGCGCCGTCGTGAAGTCGGGCCGCACGCATCTCATGGACGCGACGCCGGTGACGCTCGGGCAGGAGTTCGGCGGCTACGCGGCCCAGGTGCGGCGCGGCATCGAGCGCCTGGCAGCGACCCTGCCGCGCGTGGGAGAGCTGCCGCTGGGCGGAACGGCGGTCGGGACCGGGATCAACACGCCGCCCGGATTCGCGGCCGGCGTCATCGAGGAGCTGCGCACCGAAACCGGGCTGCCGATCAGCGAGGCCCGGAATCACTTCGAGGCCCAGGGGGCGCGCGACGGACTGGTCGAGCTGTCGGGGCAGCTGCGGACGATCGCGGTGAGCCTGACGAAGGTCGCCAACGACATCCGCTGGATGGGTTCCGGCCCGCGCGCGGGGCTGGCGGAGATCAGCCTCCCCGATCTCCAGCCGGGAAGCAGCATCATGCCGGGCAAGGTGAACCCGGTGCTGGCCGAGGCGCTGCTCATGGTCTGCGCGCAGGTGGTCGGCAACGACGCCGCGATCGCGTGGGGCGGGGCAGCCGGCAACTTCGAGCTCAACGTCATGCTGCCGATGCTCGGGCGCAGCGTGCTGGAGTCGATCCGCCTGCTCGCGAATGCGTCGCGCCTCTTCGCCGATCGCTGTGTCGCGGGCATCACCGCCAACGAGGAGCGCGCCCGCGAGTTCGCGGAGGGGTCGCCGAGCATCGTGACGCCGCTCAATCGGTACATCGGCTACGAGGAGGCGGCCAAGGTCGCCAAACAGGCGCTTGCAGAGCGCAGGACGATCCGCGAGGTGGTGATCGAGCGCGGCCACGTGCGCGACGGGAAGCTCACCGAGAGACAGCTCGACGAGGCGCTCGACGTGCTCGCCATGACGCGACCGCCCACCGACCCCTGAGCAGGGCACGCCGCGCCGCGCACGTCCCCGCCGCGCTCACGCGCGTTCGATATTTCGTCCGATATCCACCGGATTAGCGATCCGCGTGCGATTTGTTCGCAATATCGATCAGCCGTGAGCGTGAGGGCTACCGGGGCGGAGGGCTCCCGCACGATCACGGGCGATATATCGAACAAATCGCACCCGACGCTGCCTTCCGGGCCATTTCGTTCGAAATATCGCGCGCGGCGTGCAACCGCTGCGCCCCGTGCAACCGCTACGCCCCGGCGCAATGGTCGCGCCCCGAGCTGCAACGACGACGCCGGCCCGTTGCCGAGCCGGCGTCACCGCTTTGCCCATCACGGCGGGAGTGCCACTACTTCAGCCCCGTATTACTACGAAACGGGTAAGCCCACCGCGACGGTCTTCACTTGTACGTCGCATGGTGGGCCGCACACCCAGCTGCCGCCAGTGTCAGATGTCCCGGTTGATCCGGGCAGACGAGGCGTTCGCGATTCCGTTCAGGCCGTGAAGGGATGCGGTCCGTCCGTGCCGCCGGAGCCAGCGGCGCTGACGACGATGACGTCGGGCCCCACCGACACCACGCGATCGGCCGGGATCGCGTCCCCGTTGCCCATCATGCCGCCGCCAATGGTGAGCGCGGCGACGCGGCGCACCGCGTCATCGAGGTGGTAGTCGGACACGACGCCCAGCAGCGAGCCGTCCTGGGTGACGACCTTGCGACCGATGAGGGCGCGATCCGAGGCCCGCGCCTGTGAGAACGCCTCCGCGGCGGCCTCCGCCGTATGCGCCAGCTCCTCGCCTTCGACGGTGATGGCATCGGCACCGATGGCACGGATGTCACTGGTCTCGACGATGCGCTCGCTGCCGCCGAAGAGGCCGCCCTTCATGACGAACCCGAGCAGCCGCCCGTCGTCGGGCGAGACGACCACCTCGTCGGCCGTACCCAGCTTCGCGCCGTTCTTCACGTCCACGATCGCCAGCCCCTTGAGCTCCTTCGCGCTTCGCATCGCTCCTCCGTTCTCCTGATCTGTCGTATGGGTGTACTCCGACCTGTGCGCAAGCGGCATGCCCGGCCCCGCGGCGTAGAATTCGTTCCGATGACCACCACGTACCGCAACCTCATCGCCGGAGAGTGGCGTGCCGCCGCCTCCGGGCGCACCTTCACCAGCGTCAGTCCCGCCGACCATGACGACGTCGTCGGGGAATTCGCCGCGTCCGGGCCCGCCGACGTCGATGCCGCCGTCGCCGCAGCCGCGAAGGCATTTCCCGCCTGGAGCGCCATGCCGGCGCCGAAGCGGGGCGAGATCCTCTTCAGGGTCGGTCGCATCCTGGCCGAGCACAAGGAGGAGCTCTCGCGGCTCATGACGCGCGAGATGGGGAAGGTGCTCGCCGAGGCGCGCGGCGACGTGCAGGAGGCCATCGACGTCGCCTACTACATGGGCGGCGAGGGGCGGCGCCTGTTCGGCCAGACGGTGCCGTCGGAGATGCCCGACAAGTTCGCCATGAGCATCCGCCGGCCGATCGGCGTGGTCGGGATCATCACCCCGTGGAACTTCCCGGTCGCCATCCCCGGCTGGAAGCTGTTCCCGGCCCTCATCTGCGGCAACACCGCGGTGATCAAGCCCGCATCCGACACGCCGGCCTGTCTCGTGCGCTTCGTCGAGCTGCTCGCCGAGGGGGGGATCCCGGACGGCGTGGTGAACGTCGTCACCGGCTCGGGCGGCGAAGTCGGGAACGCGATCGTCGAGCACCCCGACGTGCGTGTCATCTCCTTCACCGGCCATACCGATACCGGCATCGAGATCAGCCAGCGCGCGGCGAAGACGCTGAAGCGGGTCAGCCTCGAGCTGGGCGGCAAGAACCCGATCGTGATCTGGGAGGACGCCGATCTCGACCTGGCGCTGGACAGCGTGGTCTGGTCCGCGTTCGGCACGAGCGGGCAGCGCTGCACCGCGGCCTCGCGGCTCATCGTCCATCGGTCCATCCATGACGACTTCGTCGGCCGGTTGCGTGACCGGGTCGCGAAGCTCGTCCTCGGCGACGGGCTCGACGATACGACCGATGTCGGTCCGGTGATCAACGACGGTGCCGTCGAGCGCATCGCGTCGTACGCGCGCATCGGGCGCGACGAGGCGGAGCTCGTCATCGGCGGCGAGCCGGCGCGGGAGGGGAAGCTCTCCAAGGGCAGCTTCTTCCAGCCGACGATCTTCACCGAGGTCCGACCCGACGCGCGCATCGCCCAGGAGGAGATCTTCGGGCCGGTCGCATCGGTCATCCCCGTCGACGACTGGGACGAAACGGTGCGCATCGTCAACGGCGTGAAGTACGGCCTCTCGACCTCGCTCTTCACGCGCGACATCAACCTCGCCTTCCGCAGCATCCGCGACTTCGACTCGGGGCTCGGGTACGTGAACCACGGCACCATCGGCGCGGAGGCGCACCTGCCGTTCGGCGGGGTGAAGGCGACGGGCAACGGGCACCGCGAGGTGGGCCAGGCGGCGCTCGACTTCTTTTCCGAGTGGAAGAGCGTCTACATCGACTACTCCGGCAAGCTCCAGCGCGCCCAGATCGACACGACATTCGTCGACGAGCAGAACTGACCGATGCCGCAGCTCCACCTGCATGCCGAAGCCGGCGACTACGCGCCGACCGTTCTCCTCCCCGGCGATCCGAACCGCGCCCGCGCGATCAGCGAGCGCTTCGACCCTGGCAGCGCGAAGCTCGTCAACGACCACCGCGGCATGCTCGGTTACACCGGCACGTTCGAGGGCCACCCGGTCAGCGTGCAGACGAGCGGCATGGGGACGCCGAGCCTCGCCATCGTGGTGGAGGAGCTGTTGCGGCTCGGTGCGCAGCGCCTCATTCGCGTGGGGACCTGCGGCGGCATCGCGCCGGGGCTGAAGGCCGGGGCGCTCGTCATCGCCACCGCTGCCTGCCCGACCGATGGCGCCACCCGCACCTACCTCCACGGCGAGGCCTACGCGCCGACCGCGGACTTCGCGCTCACCCGCGCGCTGGTGGAATCGGCCGAACGGCAGTCGATCCCCGTCACCACCGGCCTGGTGGCATCGGTCGACGTCTTTTACAACCCGGACGACGACTACGCGCAGCGCTGGCGTGAGCGGGGCGTGCTCGCCTTCGAAATGGAGGCGTCGGCGCTGTTCTACCTCGCCGCGCGGAACCGGGTGCAGGCCGCGTGCGCGCTCGTCGTCAGCGACGTGCTCAGCGAGGAGGTCAGCTCGGAGGAGAGCTACCTCGCGCCGGAGGAGCTGGCGCACTCGGTGGAGCGGATGGTGGACCTGGCCCTCGGGGCCAGTGGCATCGGGCCTGCGGAGTAGACTCGTCACCATGACCGACACACTCTCGCGTGGTGCCGCCAACCAGGCTGGCGCGCATATCAACCAGAACGCCGAGGCGGAGGCGCAGGACTTCCTGCCACTGAAGGGCATCGACCACGTCGAGTTCTGGGTCGGCAACGCGAAGCAGGCGGCGCACTACTACCGCGCGCTGTGGGGCTTCACCCCGGTGGCCTACGCGGGGCTCGAGACCGGCGTCCGTGATCGGTCCAGCTTCGTCCTGGCGCAGAACGACATTCGGTTCGTCTTCACCGCGCCGCTGGCGCCGGTAGGCGAGATCGCGGAGCACGTCGCGAAGCACGGCGACGGCGTGCGGGACATCGCCTTCGCGGTCGACGACGTCGAGAGCGCGTGGCGCGAGACGACGACACGTGGCGCGGTGAGTGCTCTCGAGCCGACCGTGACCGAGGGCCAGAAAGGGACGCTTCGGCGGAGCAGCATCCACGCCTACGGTGACGTCATCCACTCGTTCGTCGATCGCAACGACTACCACGGCACGTTCGCGCCCGGCTACCACCGCATCACGAAGCCGGCGGCGGCGGCGACGGGGCAGAGCCTGCTCGAGGTCGACCACTGCGTCGGCAACGTCGAGCTTGGCGACATGAACCGCTACGTCGACTACTACCGCGACATCCTCGGCTTCAGCCAGCTCATCCACTACGACGACAAGGTGATCCACACCGAGTATTCGGCGCTGATGAGCAAGGTGATGCAGAACGGCAACGGGCGGATCAAGTTCCCGATCAACGAGCCCGCCGCCGGCAAGAAGAAGAGCCAGATCCAGGAGTTCCTCGACTACTACCTCGATTCCGGCACGCAGCACATCGCGCTGCGCACCGAGGACATCGTCGGGACTGTGCGTGCGTTGCGCGAGCGGGGCGTCGAGTTCCTGGGCATGCCGCACGCGTACTACGAGCAGCTGCCCGAGCGCGTGGGCGACGTGGGCGTTGCGATCGAGACCCTCGAGGAGCTCGGCATCGAGGCGGACCGTGACGAGGAGGGCTACCTGCTCCAGATCTTCACGCGCCCGGTACAGGATCGCCCCACGTTCTTCTTTGTGATCATCGAGCGCCACGGGTCGCGTGGCTTCGGGGTCGGCAACTTCAAGGCCCTCTTCGAGGCGATCGAGATCGAGCAGGAGCGGCGCGGCAACCTCTGACGTGGATTCGACTCTGCACGGGCGCGTCGGGCGCGTCGCAGCGGCGCGTTGCAGGGTTTCCACCGGGTGGAGGTATCGGCGCCGGAGCCCCGCTGACCGCGGCCGGATCGGTCGCTACGGTACCGCTTGTCACCTCACGCGCACCAGTTGACCCCTGAGCGCCGCGTCAGACGCCGATACCTCCACCTGGTGCCGGCATGCGCGCATCCATGACCTGCGCGCGATCGGTCACCGGCGCAGGGTCGTTCGACCGACGTGACCACCCCCCGAACGCAACGCCATCTGCACCGGCTGCGCAACCTGGCGCTGGTCGGGGTCGTGGTGCTGGCTGTCGGCATCGGCATCGTGTGGGCCGTCCGCGGTCGGCTGCTGTCGATCGCGCCCGCGGCAACGTTCGGCGCACACATGGCGCCACTTGGCCTGGCGGTGTGGGAGAACCACCTCGTCGTGGCGCTCCACGGCTCGTGGAACAGCTGGGTAAAGGTTGGCTACCAGCTCGCGTGGCTCCCATGGGGCGGTGTCCCGGCCGGCGAGCCGGAGCCGTTCGCGACCGGGTTCCTGCCGGACGGTGGTGCCGGTGCGCTCGGCCGCCCTGCGGGCGTCATCGTCGGCGCCGACGACGCGCTCTACGTGAGCGACGACAAGGCGGGATTCATCTACCGGATCGCCGCCGCGCCGTAGCGCTCGCGCGCGGCCCCCTGCCACGTGGCCGCCGAGCAACTGTTCAGGACTCCTGAACAGTTGGCCAAGTGCGCTTGACCGGCGCCGCAAGCAGCGACCGATCGGGCCCGGCGAAGCAACCGAACATGCTGAGCTGACGCCACGCATGACCGATGCGTCGTACGGATGACCGGGCGGAGCTCACGCTCGCCCCGGTCATGACCCAGGTGTCATGGAATCGTGCGGGGGCGGGCGTCGGTCGGTCATCCGTGCGACGCCCAGGTCATGTGGCGCGCCCAGGGGGGCAGGTCACGTCATCGGTAAGACCGCGTGGTCATGCGCTGGGGGAGCCGCGCGGCTGCCCTGTGACATGCGCGGTCAGCGCCAGCCGAGCTCCGGGGCGACGTGGCGCAGCACGCTCTCGATGACGTGGGCGTTGTAGTCCACGCCGAGCTGGTTCGGGATCGTCAGCAGCAGCGTGTCGGCGGCGGCCACGGCGGTGTCGTCGGCGAGCTGGCGAACCAGCACGTCCGGCTCGGCGGCGTAGGTGCGCCCGAACACCGCGCGCGTCGTCGCGTCGAGGTAGCCGATCTGGTCCCCCGACTGGTCGTTCCGCCCGAAATACGTGCGGTCGCGATCGTCCACGATGGGAAAGATGCTGCGGCTGACCGAGACCCGCGGCTCGCGCGCGTGGCCCGCCTCGCGCCACGCGGTGCGGAACGCCTCGATCTGCTCGGTCTGCTGGACGTGGAGCGGCTGCCCGCTCTCATCGAACTTCAGCGTGGAGGTCATCATGTTCATCCCGAGCTTCGCCGTCCATGCCGCGGTTGCGTTCGTGGCGGCGCCCCACCAGATGCGGTCGCGGAGCCCTGGGGCATGCGGCTCGAGGCGGAGCAGGCCCGGCGGATTCGGGAACATCGGTCGCGGGTTCGGCTCCGCGAAGCCCTCGCCGCCGAGGAGGTCGAGGAGGGTCTCGGCGCGTCGCCGCGCCATGGCACCGTCGTCCTCGCCCTCGTCCGGCATGGAGCCGAAGTGGCGATAGCCGTCGATCACCTGCTCCGGCGAGCCGCGGCTGATCCCGAGCTGCAGCCGGCCACGGGCGATGAGATCGGCCGCCCCGGCGTCCTCGGCCATGTAGTGCGGGTTCTCGTAGCGCATGTCGATGACCGCGGTACCGATCTCGACCCGCGTCGTCCGCGCGCCGATTGCCGCGAGCAGTGGAAACGGCGAGGCGAGCTGCTGCGCGAAGTGGTGGACGCGGACGTAGGCGCCGTCGGCCCCGAGCTCCTCCGCCGCCACGGCGAGCTCAATGGTCTGGAGCAGCGCGTCGGCACCAGATCGCACCTGCGAGTGGGGCGACGCGGACCAGTGGCCGAACGAGAGAAAGCCGATACGTTTCAAGGCCCCCGATTGTATCGGCTGTTCGCCGCTACCCTTGTGGCATGACACGGACCGATGTGGGGACGGGCACGCAGCTCGTCTCGATCGACGACATCCGCACCGCCGCGGACCGCATCCGGGGCGTCGTCCTGCGCACGCCGCTCCTGCAGTGGGATGAGCGGACGTGGCTCAAGCCGGAGAGCCTGCAGCCGATAGGTGCGTTCAAGCTGCGCGGTGCCTACAACCGGATCGCCTCGCTCTCGGCGGAGGAGCGAAAGCGTGGAGTGATCACCTACTCGAGTGGCAACCACGCCCAGGCGGTGGCCCGGACCGCTCGCCTCCTGGGCATCCGCGCCGTCATCGTCATGCCGGCGGACGCACCGCGCGTGAAGGTCGCCGGCGTGGAGCGGGACGGCGCCGAGATCGTCTTCACCGGCCCGTCGAGCGAGGAGCGGCACGAGCGCGCCCTGGCGCTGGCAGCGGAGCATGGCTACGCAATGGTCGAGCCGTACGACGACCCCGCGATCATCGCCGGCCAAGGCACGTGCGGCCTCGAGATCGTCGAGGATCTGCCGAACGTCACCAGCGTGGTGGTGCCGGTGAGCGGCGGCGGGCTCGCGGCGGGTGTCGCGACGGCGGTCAAGACACTCGCCCCGGGGGCGCGGGTGATCGGCGTCGAGCCGGAGCTGGCGGCGGACGCGCAGGCGTCGCTCGCCGCCGGCGAGATCGTCGACTGGGGCCCGGAACGAACGCTGCGCACGATGGCCGACGGGCTGCGGGTCAACCGCGTCGGTCGGCTCCCATTCGAGCACCTGCGGTCCCACCTCGACGAGATCGTCACCGTCAGCGAGGCGCAGATCGCCGACGCGATGCGCAGGCTGGCGACACGGGCGCGGCTCGTCATCGAGCCATCCGGCGCGGCCAGCATGGCGGCCGAGCTGTCGGGCGCCGCGCCACGGACCGATGGCGACGAGCGGCGCGTGATCGTCCTCTCCGGCGGCAACGTCGACCCGGAGCAATTCCTGCGGATCCTCGGCGGAGCCGACGCCTAGATGTAATCCCCCGCGAGGTTGGTGACATTTTCACGCCACGGCCATGAGGTGCGCGAGCCGTTGGCGTGGCGGTGGGCCACCCTTGAACGCCAGGTGAGGACGCCGGTCATTGTAGTAGGCGATGAACCGATCCAGCGCCAGCGCACGCTGCTGGCTGCTGGCGAAGACCTCGAGATAGAGGCACTCGCTGAGGACGGTCCGGATCCAGCGCTCGCACTTGCCATTGGTCTGCGGCCGATAGGGGCGCGTGCGGATGTGACGGATGCCGGCGGCGCGCAGCACGCGCGCGAAGGGGCGGCTGCGATAAGGACTGCCGTTGTCGGTCAGCACACGCTCGACGTTGATACCCTGCGCGGCGAACCAGCGCAGCGCGCGGACGGTGAAGTGGGCGGTGGTGTAGCGCCGCTCGTCGGGCAGCAGCTCGGCGTAGACCAAGCGCGTCGTGTCGTCGATGGCCACGTGCAGCACCTCCCAGCCGACGCCGCGGCGCGTGTCGCGTCGATCACCGGTGGCGCGGTGGCCGGGACCGTCGATGATGCGGCCCAGCTTCTTGGTGTCGAGGTGCAGCAGGCCGCCAGGCGCGGCGTACTCGTAGCGCATGACCGGCGGCCGCTGAGCCCTGACCGCCGACAGCCCAAGGCGACGGATGGCGCGGTGCACCGTGGAGGGCGCCAGGCCCAGCACGGCGGCGATGCGATCCGGTCCCCAGCCGGTAGTGAGGCGCAGCCCGCCGATGAGGGCTTCGGTCGCCAGGTCGAGGCGCTGCGGGCTGGATCGTGGCCGGCTGGAGCGATCATGCATCCCGTCACCGCGCGCCGCCTGCCAGCGCGGCCGCCAGCGGTAGTACCAGCGTCGGCTGACCCGGAAGGCCAGGCAGGCGGCCACCACGCTCAGGCCGGCCTCCACGGCTTCGAAGACCTCGGCGCGGCCGGCTGGTGTGCGGCGCGCGTTGGGGTGACAATGGACCATCGGGGAGCCCTCCGCAGATTGAGAGTTTCGACACTCCTCAACCTAGCGGGACAGGGCTCCCCGTGTGTCACCAACCTCGTGGGAGAACAGAGCTAGCGCTTGGTGTACTGCGGTGCCTTGCGGGCCCGCTTGAGGCCGTACTTCTTGCGCGCCTTGGCCCGCGGGTCACGGGTCAGCAGCCCCGCTTCGCGGAGTGCGGGGCGCGCGTCGGGATGCGCGCTGACGAGCGCGCGGGC
>JBBRWZ010000067.1:0-11602 GCA_038248895.1 Candidatus Limnocylindria bacterium
CATCGTGTGGCTCATGGTGACGAAGCCCTTCTGACTCCGGTCACCCGACCGACCGACCTGGCGGGTCGGTATCGGACACTGACGGACCGATATCGACCTCCGAGGTCGACATCGGTCAATCCAAGGGCCGTTTCACGCCCGTTGCCGACCCGAGCGGCAGATTCCGGCCACCCACCTGCCGATACCGACCTCACCGGTCGACGCATCGGTGGGGCCGTAAACGGCGGCCATTGTCCTTGACGGACCCGGCGGCGAGGCGGACGATGCAGCGATGAGCGACGCATTCGACGGCGCCGGGCGGGAGTTCCACGGACCCAGCATGCTCGCTGGGATCGTGATCCTTCTCGCCAGCCTGGTGGCGATCGCCATGCTGTGGATTGCGGCGAGTTGGGCGATGAACAATTCCGCCGCGCCAGCCGTGGACGGCCAGACGATCAGCGGCCCTGACGGGGTCCCGGGGCCCTGACGGCTAGCTGACCGATTGCACGGCGGCCGCCACCGCCGAGCGCAGGATCGCATCGCGCGCGGAGCGGTAGCGGATCCGCTGATCGTCGGTCGCGTCGAAGACGGTGTGGTTGTCGGCAAGGTTGTCGATGAGATGGAACGCGCCGGCGGCGGGGATGCCCGCGTCGGCCGCCATCGCCAGCGTTGCCGCGCATTCCATGTCGACGCCGGCGTATCCGTCGCGCCGCCAGCGCGCGATGTCCGAGGCGCGCTCGAGCGCGATCGTCGTCGTCGACACGAGCGTGCCGTCGCGGGCCCTGATGCCGGCCGCGGCGAGCGAACGGCGCAGGCGGTTGGCGAGTGACGGGTCGGGGCTGATTGCCGCGCCCTTCGTGAGCTGGCGCGAGACTCCGTCGCGGCCGACAACGAGCGACGGCACGAAGACGTCGCCCACCGCCCAGCCGTTGGCGAGGCCACCGAACGACCCGATCTGGACGACGGCCTTCGCCCCGAGCCGGACCGCGAGGTGCGTGTGGGTGAGCGCCTGCGCCGCGCCGAAGACGGCCGCCAGCCAGACGCGACGACCCGCGATCTCGACGAGCACCATCCGCTCGTCGAGCCGCCGCGCCGACGGCCAGGTGCGCTCGACCCGTTCCACGAGCCCGGCGACGTCCCACCGGCCGTCGATGACCACGGCATGTGGCAAGTCCCCGTCCGCGATGTCGAAGATGCGCTGCAGGTCAGCCGCCGGCGCATCGAGGTAGAGCGTGCCGCTCATACGTAACGCACCGCATCGGCCTCGTCGTCACCGATCATGCGGTCGCAGGTCGGGCAGAAGAGGCGTGCCTCGACCGGCGTGCCGCAGGTCGCGTGGCGCATCGGCTCCGCCTCCGGGGCACCGCGGCCGCCCCAGTCGGCGAGCAGGTGGACCGCCCCGGCGAGCGCTGCCCCTTCCTCGGTGAGCGTGTATGCGAACCGCGGCGGCCGCTCGCTGTACGGCGTTGCGCGCAGCACCTTCTCGACTTCGAGACGGCGCAGGCGATCGGTGAGGATGTTCGGCGCAATGCCGCGCACCGCGTCGGCCAGCTCGTTGAAGCGGCGTGGACCGTCGAGCAGCGCCTCGATCACCAGGAAGCTCCATCGGTCCCCCACCCGCTCGAGGGCGGCGGCCAGCGGAGAGGTCGGAGCTGGCATGGCGCGCATCGTACGCCATCGGTCTTGACAGCCGGTCCGATGGTGGTAACTTGCACATTGCAAGTCACTTACTGGACCGATGAAGGAGCGAACGATGGCAGCCCTTGCAGAGCTGGGCAGCGAGATCAGGGAGATCACCGACCGGGTCGGCCCGTCGGTGGTGGGCATCGGGAACCGATGGCGCGGCGGTTCCGGCGTGGTGCTCGACAGCGGGCTCATCCTCACCAACGCCCACAACCTCCATGGCGACGAGATGAGCGTCACGTTCGCCGACGGCCGTGAGGTCCAGGCAACGGTCCGCGGCGTCGATGCTGACGGGGACATTGCGATCCTCGCCGCCGACACCGGCGATGCGCCTGCGCTCGCCTGGGCCGATGACGTCGCGCCGGGCCAGGGCGAGCCGGTGGTCGCCCTCGGCAACCCCGGCGGACGCGGGGCACGTGCCACGTTCGGCTTCGTGAGCGGCGTCGACCGCTCGTTCCGCGGCCCGCGCGGCCGGCGCGTGTCCGGTGCCATCGAGCACACCGCACCGCTGCTGCCCGGATCAAGCGGAGGCCCGGTGGTCGACACCGCGGGACACCTGCTCGGGATCAACACCAATCGCCTCGGCAGCGGCTTCTACCTCGCGATCGTCGCGGATGCCGCCCTTCGCGAGCGCCTCACCGCGCTCGGACGGGGCGAGACGCCGACCCGCCGCCGCCTCGGTGTCGGCCTCGTGCCGGCTCGTGTCGCCCGGCACCTGCGCCGCGCCGTTGGGCTGCCAGAGCGCGACGGGATGCTGGTGCGCGAGGTCGAAGACGACTCGCCGGCCGCAACGGCGGGCATCGCCGAGGGCGACCTCCTCGTCGCCGTCGGCGGGACACCGATCGCCTCGGCCGACGACCTGTACGACGCGCTTGCCGGCGAGGGCGCGCTGGAGATCACGCTCGTCCGCGGCGCCGACGAGCGGACCGTGACGGTGGCCGCGTGATCGCGGTGGACGAGCGTATTCGGTCCGCCCTCGAGGCCGGCGGCGTCATCGACATGACCACCACCGGCCGCAAGACCGGTCAGCCGCGGCGGCTGGAGATCGTGCTCCACCACGTCGCGGGGCGATGGTTCATCAGTGGCAAGCCGGGCTGGCCCCGGAGCTGGATCGCGAACCTCCACGCCGACCCGCGGATGACGGTGCACCTCAAGCGGGACGTCATCGCCGACGTCCCTGGGCGGGGCCGCGTCATCACCGACCAGGCGGAACGTGAGCGGGTGCTCCCGCCGATTGCCGCCGGCTGGAGCTACGGGTTGCCGGTGATGGTCGCCTCGGCGCCGCTCATCGAGGTGACCTTCGACGAGGAGACTGTCGCCGCCTGAGACGGACGCCGCGACCACGATTGGCGGGCCGAAGGTGCTGGGCGAGCCCCGCTGATGGAGCGATGGGCACAGCGTGGGCAGCATCGCGGGCAGCAGCGCGGGCTATTTCAGTTGCTGTGCACGCTACGTGGGCCCGAGGCCCGTTCGTGCCGCGTCGCAATCGCGCAAAACATGGCATATCTGGGCAATCCGTAGCGCTGGTGGGCGTCATCTGCCCGGTGACGGCGGTTAGCTTGCACATCTCGGGAATTGGGCGGCGATGGCCGAGCCGAACACGCTGCGGTGGCGCCTCAGCGGGGAGGGGGCAGTCCCTCGATCTCGGCGCCATCGCAGAACGCGGCGCGCGCACCGTCGGGTGCGATGACGGTCACACGGCCACGGCCCATTGCGTGCCACGCCGCACCGTCCCATGCCGCGGCGGTGCACACGTCGAGCCCGAGCAGCACGACGTCGCGCCGCGGCCGTCCCCGCTCCACCGACGGAGCCCACGTCGCACCGAACTCGTCCCAGTGGGGAATCACGGCCAGGCCCGGCACGAGGCGGAGGGCATCCGCGTAACGCCGCTCGTGATCACCGGGCATCCGCCCTTTGAGCAGCGTCCATTCTCCGAGCGCCATCGCACCGGCCGACGAGCCGGCCAGGGCGGCGCCGGCACGCCACGCCGCGACCGCCGCTGCCCATCCGGCGGTCTCGCGCAGGGTCGTGACGACGATGCCGGGATCCCCGCCGCACAGATACGCGCCACCCATGTCGCGTGCCGTGGTTGAGGTGGCGCGCGACACGGCCTGCGTCCGGGTGCGCATCGGGAGCTCGTCCATCGCCAGGCCGAGGCTGGCGAACCAGTCGACGGCGTGGCGGCGCGCCAGATCGGGCTGATGACGTACGGCCGCCGTCACGACGATGTATGCCGGCCGCTCGCCGCACCAGCGCACGAATGCGCTGTCGTGCGGCTCGTTGCCCGGCGTGAACTTGTTGCCACCCACGAGGAGAAGCGGTCCGACACGAGTGCTCACGATTGGCTCCAACGCTTCGGCTGGCACAGACTGCGCCTTGACAGACGCTCCGGCAATTGCCAGGCCCATCCGGCCGTAACGAATCGCAAACGGGCGCGGTAGCATGCTGCCGCGGCATAACGGACCGGCGCGACGCTGCGGCCGGCCGAATCGCCGCTGGAGGGCACGTCCGTCGTGTCGCTGGTAGCTCACGCGCGACCATCCTCGCGATCCAAGCCGGTGTCGTTGCGCCGGTTGGCGAGCGTCCTTTTGCTGCTGGCTGTCGCCGCCATGCCTCCGCTGCTCGTGCTGTCCGATTGGGCTACATGGCTCATATATGCGGCGTTCGCTATCTCTGGGATCTTCTTGGTCGCCCGTGTGCCGGCCCAGCCGATCGGGTGGCTGCTGTTCGGATGCGCACTTCTCTTCGCGATCGTCGGGACAGAGGTGGATGGCTCCGCCGCGGATGTGGTCGGCGGGCACGCCGGGGCTCGCGACACGCTGCTCGCCTGGCTCGACTCATGGGGAGCCGCCGCCTTCTTCGTCGCCATTGCAGCCATCGCCCACGTCTTTCCCAGCGGACGTTTACCGCGGCGCACGATCGGTGTCATCGCCAGAACGAGCATCGCGATGTCACTGATGTGCGCAATGGCGCTGGCGCTCTCGCCTGAACTGCCGCTGACGTTCGCGGACGGCAGCAGCGCGGTCATTCGAAATCCCGTCGGAATCGCACGCGGGTGGGGAGGTTGGGAGATCATCTCGGTCGCGATCTATCCGGTGACACTGGCGACACTTGCGCTCGCGGTCGGCGCCATGGTCATCCGGTTCCGCCGCGCGCGCGGTGTTGAACGGCAGCAGTTCAAGTGGTTGCTCGCGGCGGTCAGCGGCGCCCTGGGCACTGTTGGCTTCGCATTCGCCATGCTGCTCCTGGATCCAACCGGGACGTGGATGTGGTTTCCGGCGGTGTTTGCCTATCCGATGATCCCGCTGGCGATTGGCGTGACGGTGCGGCGCTACCGGCTCTACGACATCGACAGGGTCGTCAGCCGGACGGCCGCGTACCTGATCGTGACGGTGATCCTCGCGGCGGTCTTCTTTGGCGTCGTCCTCGCCCTCCAGACAGTGGCGCGCCCGATCACCGGCGATTCGCAGCTGGCCGTGGCGCTCTCGACCATCACCGTCGTCGCGCTCTTCGGACCGGTGCGACGGCGCGTGCAGGCCGAGGTCGATCGACGGTTCGATCGCATCCACTATGACGCGGCGCGCGTCGTCGCCTCGTTCAGCGCGCGGCTTCGCGATGAGCTCGATGTCGATTCCGTACGTCGCGAGCTCGCACGCGCGGCCAACATCACGCTGGGTCCGGATCGCGTCTCAATCTGGCTCCGCCACCGGCCCGGCGCGGCTACGGGGACGGTGTCGGAACCACGGATCACCACCGGAGGGTCGCCGAGCACCGGTGCTCCGCGGAGACGCTGACGGCCCGCAGGCTCGGCGTCACGATGGGAGCGCCGTCTCCGTGGCCCCAAGCCACGTCCCGAGCGCCCGCAGCTCCCCGGCGAGCGCGGCGGCGGCCGGCTGGCGACGGCCGGGGACGGGGTGGACGGCGTTGACGACGAGCCGTCGTGCGCGGCGATCCATCTTCGCGTCGACCCGCGCGACGAGTGCGTCGCCGTCGAGGACGACGAGCGCATACGGCCCGTACTGCCGTTTCGCGGCGGGCTTGTAGAGCTCGAACGCGTACGTGACGTCGAACAGCGCCGAGGTCCGCTCGCGGTCCGCGATGAGCGGGTCAAACGGACCGATGATGCGCAGCCGCGGCTGCCACGGCTCATCGTCGAGCTCGGCCAGCGCGTCACGGTGGGCGACCCACTCCCCATCCTGCCCCGGCACGCGGACCGGGACCACCACGCCATCGGTCATGAGCGATTCCATAGCGAGCTCGCGTGCCGGCAGGACGGAGTCCAGCGACGATCCGAACGGCACGGTCGTGATGCCGCGGGCACGCAGCGTCCGGTCGAGCGTCTCGATCGCGACCATCTCCTCCGGCAGGGTCTCGGTCTCAGGCCAGACGCGCGACGCGAGATCCCAGACGCGCTCCGAACCGTCACGCCGCACCAGCGCGATCTCGCCGCCTCGCGCGAGGGCCTCCAGCATCTGGCCCACGTTCTTCCCGTCGTTCCAGCCCCCGGTCTGCCACGGCACCTCGGCACGGTCGTCGAACGCGCCGCTGCGGAGCGGCCCACGCCGCTCGATCTCGCGCAGCACGTAGGCCCGGAACGCGGCGTTGTCCGCGAGCCACTGGGTGGTGAGCCGGCCGCGAGAATGCACCTGGTTCGGGAAGCGGCGCATCGCCGGCAGGTGCAGCTCGAGATCGGTGGCGGGGAGGAGAAACGCCCGGTACTCGATCAGCTCGTGCGACTCCTCCAGCTGCCGCCGGATCTCGTCCACGTCGTACGCGCCGATGCGCGACCAGAGGGTCAGCCGCTCCGCGCGCTCGACGATGCGCGTCGGATCCACCTGGACGCGGCCAAGCCGCTCCACCACATCGACGATCGAGCGCGGCGGCGGTCCGGCGAGCAGCTGCGATCGCACCGCGATTCGCCGCGCATCGGTCAGGGACAGCGTTCGCATCGTGCGGAGTGTGGCACGCTAGCCGGCGATGATCGCGAGCGTGCACGTCGTCGGTGCCGGACGCGCCGGGAGCGCGGTGGCGGCGCGCCTGCGGGAGCGCGGCCTGCCGACGAGCCAGGGGCAGGTCCCCGAACCCGCGGCCGAGTTGGTGCTGCTCGCCGTGCCCGACGCGACGATTGCCGAGGTGGCACAGCGCATTCCCATCGGTCCGTGGGTGTCCCACCTGAGCGGCGCGACCAGCGTCACCGCCCTCGCCCCGCATGAGCGCCGCTTCGTGGTTCATCCGCTCCAGACGCTCAGCCGCGACCGCGGGCCCGAGCAGCTCGACGGCGCCTGGGGCGCCATCACCTTCGAGACCGATGCGGCCGCCGACGCCGCCCACTGGCTGGCGGAGACGCTCGGGCTGCGGGCGGTCACGGTCGCCGATGCCGACAAACCGATCTACCACGCCGGGGCCGCCGTCGCGTCGAACTTCCTCGTCACGCTCGAGCGCATCGCCGCGCGGCTGGTTGGCGAGGCCGGCGTGCCAGCCGATGCGCTCGTGCCGCTCATGGCACGCACCATCGAGAACGGCTTCCAGCTGACCGGACCGATCGCCCGCGGCGACACCGCGACCGTGGAGGCGCATCTGGCCGCCCTGGCGGAGCGCGCGCCCGACCTGGTAGGCGTCTACCGCGCCCTTGCCGAGGCCACCCGGCCATGAGCGGCGAATCGCCGCTACCGATCGCCCGGACCGCGGACGACGTCCGGCAGGCACTGCGGCCGGCCCGCTAGCGACGCGAGCGCATCGGACTGGTGCCGACCATGGGCGCCTTCCACGAGGGACACCGGGCGCTCATGCACGCCGCGGCCGAAGCGTGCGACGTCGTGGTGGTGAGCCTCTTCGTCAACCCGGCCCAGTTCGCGCCGAGCGAGGACCTCGACCGCTACCCACGCGACGAGGCGAGCGACGCCCGCACCGCCGCAGCGCTGGGCGTGGACCTGCTCTTCGCGCCGACCGTCGAGGAGATCTACCCGCCGGGCTTCGACACGTGGGTCGAGCCGGGCGCGCTGGCGACCGTGATGGAGGGCGCCTATCGGCCGGAGCATTTCCGCGGCGTGGCGACCGTCTGCACGCGACTCTTCGGGATGGTGCAGCCGGACCTCGCCTTCTTCGGGCGCAAGGACGCGCAGCAGGTGGCGGTGGTGCGCCAGGTCGTCCGCGATCTCGCCCTGCCGCTCGGGATCGTGGCGCGGCCCACGGTGCGCGATCCGGATGGCCTGGCGCTGTCGAGCCGCAACCGCTTTCTCACGCCGGAGCAGCGCGTGCAGGCACTGGCGCTGCCACGGGCGCTCGAGGCAGGTCGCGACGCTCATCGGTCCGGTGCTGACCCGGTGGCGGTTGCGCTCGCTGCGCTGGAGGAGGCCGATGGAGTGGCCGTGGACTACGTCCAGCGTGCCGATCTCGGCGGGGACACGCTCGCCGCCGCGGTGCACGTGGGGGCGACGCGTCTGATTGACAACGTTCTGCTCCGGGAGCCCTGATCGGCGCTGAGCTCTCCATGAGTCACCGCGCGGCGCCGGGTGGACAAGGCACCGGCCGCAGGTGCAGGATCCCCGCATGAGCATGAGCGGCGAGCCGATCGTCATCACCGAGTTCGGCGACATGAAGCGGAACGGCGCGAAGATCGTCATGGTCACCGCCTACGACACGCCGTCGGCGCGCTTCGCGGACGAGGCCGGTGTCGACATCGTGTTCACCGGCGACTCGGCCGGCAACAATGTCCTCGGCTACCCCGACACCACCGCCGTCACCATGGGCGAGATGATCATGCTCGCCCGCGCGGCGCGACGTGGCGTCCACCGGGCCTTCTTCCTCGCCGACCTGCCGCTGGGCGCATTCCAGGTGAGCGACAACGACGCCGTCGCCAACGCCGTACGCCTCGTCAAGGAGGCCGGCGCGCAGGGCGTGAAGCTCGAGGGTGGCGGCGCCATGGTTTCGCGCGCGCGGGCGATCGCCGCGGCGGGCATCCCGGTGATGGGCCACCTCGGCGTCACGCCACAGTCGGCGACAGCGCTCGGCGGCACCAAGGCACGAGGTCGTACGGCCGCGCAGGCTCGGCAACTGTTCGCGGACGCGCTGGCGCTCCAGGCGGCCGGCTGCTTCAGCATCGTTCTGGAGGCCGTGCCGGCGCGCGTCGCGACGCGGATCAGCGAGGCGCTGCGGATCCCGACGATCGGGATCGGGGCAGGACCCGGCTGCGACGGCCAGGTGCTCGTCTGGCACGACCTGCTCGGAATCAACGAGGGACCGGCGCCGCGCTTCGTCAAGCGCTACGCTGACCTCGCCGGCGAGACCCGCAAGGGCCTGGCGACATTCGTGGCGGAGGTGCGCGGCGGCGTCTACCCGGCCGACGAGCACGTCTACAAGATCCCCGCCGACGAGCTGGCGCTGTTCGAGTCCGAGATCGAGCCCGGCGTCCTCGCCGGTGACGACTGGCTCTAGCGGCGCGACCGCCTCAAACCCTCAGGCGCGCGGGGCGAATGCCGCGCTGCTCATGTCGTAGACCAGCTCCAGGCCGTCCTCGGGATCCCACTGCTCGCCGGTCTGCGCGAAGCCGAGCTTGTCGACGAGGCGGCGCGACGGCGCGTTGTCCGGCGCCACCGACGCGCGCAGCGTCCGCACCCGCGGGTCGCCGGCGGCCCAGGTGAGCAGTCCGCGGACCGCCTCCACCGCGTAGCCGTGGCCGCGCCACTCGGGGAGCAGTGCGTAGCCGATCTCGGCAACACCCTCGTCAGTCGGGGCACCGTGGAAGTTGATGAATCCGACGGCATCCGGCGCCGCGTCCGCCTCGCGACGGATGATCGGCCGAATCAGCCACGGCTCGTGATCGGGGTGGCTCCGTAGTTGCTCGCGGCGCATCGCGATGAGCCAGCGCGCCTCCGCGAGCCACGCCTCGCCGATCCGCGCGTCGAGCGCCGTTCCGACCGCTGCGCGGTCCCCTGCGAGCAGCTGCTCGTACTGCGGGACGCTGAGGGCGGGCAGCTCCAGCCGCTCCGTTCGGACGGTGTCGCTCCAGGTCACGCCGGCACTGTAGCCGACGCGGCGAGCGGCTCATGCACGGCACGCGACGTCGGCGCCTCAGGCGTGGCGCGGCACCGTGGGGATCAGGTGGGGGTGGGGCGGCGCTCGTCCAGGTAGGCGCGCATGACGCGTCGCAGCCCGTCATCGGTCAGATCGGTATCACCGCGCAGCGCACGCTCGACTCGTGTGATGGGATCGGCCGAGGCGGTCCCGAGGTCGTCGGCGAAGATCGCCGGCGTCGCCCCGTCCGCGTGACCGCCGCCGAGCGCGGATACGAGCCGCCGCGCCGTCTCCAGCGTCGGCCGTCGCTCACCGCTCACGAGTCGGGTGATCGTCGATCGATGCACTCCGCTCCGACGCGCGAGCTGCTCGTGGCTGAGCCGGCGCATGCGGAGCTGGAGGGCGAGCCAGGACGCGAACGTCTGGCCGGTGCTCCCGTTGCTGATCATGCTTCTTGTACGCGCCGAGTGTCGGATCGTACGTGCCGCCCCGTCACGCGAAACCGGTGAACGCCTCCAGACGCACCACGCTCTGCGCAATCCGCTCCGCGCTGATCCGCCCATCGCGCACGAAGCCCTCGACGATGTCGATCGTCGCGCCCACGATCCCCGGCTCGTAGAGCTGCTGGTTCGCGATCGTGAGCAGGTCGATCCCCGCCTCGATGGCGAGCGCGACCGCCTCCGCGTACCCGTACTGCTGGCGGATGGCGCCCATCTGCAGGTCGTCGCTGATGACGACGCCATCCCAGCCGAGCTGCTCGCGCAGAATGCCCGTCACCGTGGCCGGCGACAGCGTCGCGGGACGATCCGCGTCCAGGCGGGCGTTGAAGACGTGCGCCGTGAGGACGGCATCGGTCATTCCGTCGGCGATGAGACGCCGGAACGGCTCCAGCTCCACGCCCTGCCAGACATCGGTCACGTCGACCACGCCCAGGTGGGTATCACCGGTCGCGCTCCCGTGCCCCGGAAAGTGCTTCAGCGCGGTCCGCACGCCGATGTCGCGGTGGCCGGCCACGAAGGCCTCTGCCTGGCGGACGACGAGGTCGGGATCCGCGCCGAAGCTGCGATCGAGGGCACCGATGATCGGGTTCGCCGGATTGAGGTTCAGGTCGACGACTGGGGCAAGGTTGAGGTCGATGCCGACATCGCGCAGCGTGGTGGCGAGGCCCCGCGCGGCATCGTGGGTGAATGTCGCGTCGTCCCGAGCGCCCAGGGCCGCCGCCGAGAGCGTCGGTGGGAAGCCATGATCCTCGTCGAGGCGTGCCACGCGACCACCCTCCTCGTCCACCGCGACGATGAGCCGCCGCTCCGGCGCCGCGGCACGCAACGCTGCCACCAGGTCGGTGAGCTGCGCCGGCGAGACGATGTTGCGCACCGGCGACCCGGTGGGGCTGTCGAAATCGAAGAGCAGGACGCCACCGAGCCCCCGGTCAGCGATATCGGCGATCGTCGCCGACGCCTCCTCCGCGGTGGTGCCGCGGAAGCCGACGAGCAGCATCCGCCCGATCTGCTCGCGCAAGGTCAATCCGGGTGCCGGAGACGCAGTCGGCACCGGCGTCGGGACCGGGGTGGCGGTGAGCGATGGTGTGGGCCGCACGGTGGCAGTGATCGGGCTCGACCCGATCGACCCGGATGGGCGGCCGACGCCACAGGCGGCGAGCACCGCCCCGACGCCGGCCCAGCTGGCGACCTGCAGGAAGCGCCGCCGGGTGAGATGGACCGCGTCTCTACTCATCAGCTCAGCCTACGCCGGCCTCCTGCGCCACACCGCGCCGGCACGCTTCTCCGCCCCCCGCGGCGATGCGACGGGCGGCGTCGTGCAGCGGCTACATCGGTCCATCTTGACGATTCGTGTATTGTTGACTACGCAACTAGTTAGCGCACAGGACCCATGCCCGCCGTCACCGCCGATCTCCTCACCCTGCCAC
>JBBRWZ010000068.1:0-11158 GCA_038248895.1 Candidatus Limnocylindria bacterium
ATGTCCTCGGCGGAATGGCTCGGTCAATGCAAACGGGCCTACTCTATACTGGCCCGGTGACCTCGATCGTTCGGAGTCAGGCGGTCCCTGTGTCCACCACCCCCACCGAAGCGGTGATCCGCGGGTTCCGCATTCGGGGATTTCCGTCACGCAATGCGCTGGTCCGCGCGGTCGACGGGACCTCCACGATCCTCATGGCGCTGAACGCCGAGAAGCTCGCCAACGCTGATGGACGCCTGCAACGGCTCTCGCGCGAGATCACCGCGTACGCCGATGGGTATGGAGCCGTGCTCGCGATGCGACGCCGGGGCGCGCGCAGCGCCCGAATCGCCGGCGCGGATCTGTGGCTGGCGCTCGTCCGGGCCTACGCCGGTCGCCGCCGGTTCTATCTCGTTGGCTCCACCGCGGACGTGGTGGGCGAAGTCGTGGCGCGCCTGCGCCAATCCGAGCCGACAATCGACGTGGCCGGCTACCGCGACGGCTACGTCTCGACCGATGACGAGCGGGTGCTCGCTGCCGACCTCGTCGCCACGCGTCCACAGATCGTCTTTGTCGCCATGGGATCGCCGCGCCAAGAGCTGCTCATGGAGCGGCTGCGACGGGCGCACCCGGCGGTGTACGTCGGCCTGGGGGGCAGCTTTGACATGTTCGTGGGTCGTCGACGCCGTGCGCCACGGCTCGTCCAACGGCTCGGCGTCGAGTGGGCATACCGCTTCTTCGCCGAGCCGAAGCGGCTGCCTCGCCTCCCCGCCTACCTCAAGTTCGCCTGGCTGCTGGCGCTGAACCGTCTGTGAACCACGACCGCGCGCGCGTCTGCGTCATTGGGCTTGGCTACATCGGACTGCCGACCGCGGCGCTTCTGGCGCGCGTCGGACATGACGTCGTCGGCGTCGATATCAACCCGAGCGCGGTCGAGACGATCAACCAGGGCCGCATTCATATCGTCGAACCCGACCTCGACGCCGCAGTTCGCGATGCCGTTGCCTCCGGGCGACTTCGCGCAACCGGTACGCCCGAGCCAGCCGACGTCTACCTCATCTGCGTGCCGACGCCGTTCCACGCCGGTGACTCGGCCATTCCACAGCCAAACCTCGACTACGTCTTCGCGGCGACGCGCGCGATCGCCGGCGTGGTCCGCCGCGGGAATCTCGTGATCCTGGAGTCGACGTCCCCGGTCGGCACCACGGAACAGGTCCGCGAGCGGCTGGCGGCGGAGGGCGCTCCCGTCGACGAGATCGCAATCGCGTACTGCCCCGAGCGCGTCCTGCCCGGACGCGTCCTGGCCGAGCTCGTCAGCAACGATCGCGTCGTCGGCGGATTGGATGCGACGGCGACCGAGCGTGGCGCAGAGTTCTACGCCGCGTTCGTCGCCGGCGAGATCCTCACCACGGATGCGCGGACGGCGGAGATGACAAAACTCATCGAAAACAGCTTCCGCGATGTCAATATCGCATTCGCGAACGAGGTGTCGATGCTCGCCGAGCGATTGACGATCGACCCATGGGAGTTGATCCGCCTCGCGAACCACCATCCGCGCGTGAACATCCTCCAGCCAGGGACGGGGGTCGGCGGGCATTGCGTGGCCGTCGACCCATGGTTCATCGTCTCGGCCGACCCGGAGCGCTCGCGGCTCATCGCCACTGCGCGCCACGTGAACCTCGCCAAGACCGCTTGGGTCGTGGATAAGGTCGTCGCAGCGGTCCACGAGGCTCGCGACCGTCTCGGGCGCGAGCCTCTCGTCGCCTGTTTCGGACTCGCGTTCAAGCCCAACGTGGACGACCTGCGCGAGTCGCCCGCGTTGACGGTCGCGACCTCGTTGGTGGCGCGCGGCGTGGACGTCGTCGCCGTGGAGCCGCACATCGCCCATCATCCGGCGCTGGAGCTCGTGGCTGCCGACGACGCGGCGCGGCGCGCGGATATCGTCGCACTGCTCGTGAAGCACGATGCCTTCACATCGGTCCGGTTCGACGGGAAGGCGATCCTAGACTTCTGCGGCGCCCTGGCGTCGTCCGTCGGCGGGCACTCGGAACCGAAGCCCCCGGCGCTCGCCACTCCGTGACCGATCTTCGATCGCCCATCGCGATCCTCTTCGGTACTCGGCCGGAGGCAATCAAGCTCGCGCCCGTCATCCTCGAGCTCCGCAGGCGCGGCGTGGCGACCCTCGTCGCGGTGACAGGACAGCATCGCGAGCTCGTCGACGACGTGCTGGAGCTCTTCGGGATCGTCCCGGATGCGGACCTCGCGATCATGCGTCCCCAGCAGTCTCTCGATTACATCCTCGCTTCCACGCTCACCGGGGTCAGTCGGCTGCTCGCGGCTGAGAATCCTGCCGCGGTCATCGTCCAGGGCGACACGACGAGCGCTCTCGGCGCATCGCTCGCCGCATTCCATCACGGCACGCCGGTCGGCCACGTCGAGGCCGGGTTGCGGTCGCGTGACCTGGCGCTGCCATTCCCCGAGGAGATGAACCGGCGCGTGACGGCGGTCGTGGCGCGCTGGCATTTCGCGCCGACCGAGCGCGCCGCGGCCAACCTCGCCGCGGAGATGATCCGCGACGGCGTCGTGGTGACCGGCAATACGATCGTCGACGCCGTGGAGCACGTCCTGGCAACGGATCGGCCCCTGCCGGCGGCCTTGGCCGCCTTCGCGGCCCGCGGCCCATATCTGCTCGCGACGGCCCACCGCCGAGAGTCATGGAGCGGGGGCATCGGGAACGTGGCGCGCGCCCTGGGCGAAGCCCTCGCGACGGATCCCTCGATGCGGGTGATCTTCGCGTCCCATCCGAACCCCAAGGCCCGACAGCCGGTGGCGGATGCGCTCGCCGGCAACGAGCGGGCGATGCTCGTGGATCCGCTCGATTATCCGGTGTTCCTTGCGCTCCTGCGCGGCGCGACGATGGCCGTCAGCGACTCCGGCGGGGTGCAGGAGGAAGGCCCGACGCTCGGCGTCCCGGTGCTCGTGACACGGTCGTTGACGGAGCGGCCGGAGGGCGTCGAGTCGGGCGCCGTACGTATCGTCGGAACCGATCAGACCGTCGTCCGCGACGCCGTCGTGTCGCTCATTCGCGATCCGGTAGCTCGCGGCCGGATGAGCGCTGCAGGGCGCGGGATCTACGGCGACGGCCAAGCTGCCGTCAGGATCGCAGACCGATTGCAGCGCGACCTGGCGCCCGATGCGGCACCGGTCGCGGTCGCCGGGTGACGGCAGACGAGCGCAGCAGCGGCACCGCCACGAGGAGCGCCAGCAGGTACGGCCCGTAGCCGCTGGACGCGAATGCCTGCGTCACACTGAGGACGAGCACGCCGATCCAACCGGGCGCAAACCAGTCGACCATGCGCCGCGGCCCGGCGCGGACGACCTGCAACAGTGGGAGCAGCAGCAGTGCGGCAACGGCGGCGATCCCCGCCACGCCTGCCTTCACACCGAACGTTAGGTACGCGTTGTCGACGCCCGGCTGTAGGCCAAGCTCATTTGCGCGCGCATCGGAATACGCGTATGGCGTCGGCACGAGCTGGCCTAAGCCCGCTCCAAAGGGCTGGTTGGCCGCGAGGATTCTATATGCGGCCGCGTACGTCGCGAGGCGGCCACCCGGCGCGTTGATGATGGCATTCAGGTCCGACTGGTCGCTCTGGCCGAACATGCGGTCGACCGGGTCCTCGGCTCTGTCTCCGGTCGGTGTCGATCCCGGCGCGCTCGGGTAGAGCGTCAGACCGCCGATCAAGACGGACCCGGCCACGGCCGCTGCAGCCGCCACCGCGGTCAGCATGAGCCCCGCTCTAAGGATGGTCCGCCCGGCCGGCTGACGCCGCCGCGTCCACAGCCAGGCCAGTCCGACGAGCGCCAGGGCGAGCAGCGAGGTGAGGACGGACATCCGAGTCAGGCTCAGCACCAATCCGCCGATGGCGCGCGGTCTGCTGCTCGCGTCGACAGCGCGCTCGGTTGCTCGGCAGGGTGGCTGCGATACACTCCGGCCGTGATGGCCGGACGCCCCCCGCTCGAGGTCGTGGTCGAGATCCCGTCGGGGAGCCGCAACAAGTACGAGTACGACCACGCGCGGCACCGATTCGTGCTCGACCGCGTTCTCTATTCGAGCGTCCACTACCCATGCGACTACGGCTTTATCGAAGGCAGCATGGCCGATGACGGCGACCCGCTCGACGTGCTGGTGGTGATCGCCGAACCGACGTTTCCGGGGTGCGTCGTGCGCGCCCGCCCCATCGGTGTTCTCGACATGGCCGACGAGAAGGGCCACGACTACAAGATCCTCGCCCTCGCCCACGACGACCCGCGCTGGGAGGGGATGAACACCCTCGACGACCTCTCGCCCCATCGCCTGCGCGAGATCGAGAACTTCTTCGAGACGTACAAGACGCTCGAGCGCCGCCCCACCGACGTGCGCGGCTGGCTCGGCATCGACGAGGCGTGGCGCATCATCGACGATGCGATGGCCCGTGGCGCCAGCCCAGCCGATCCGGACGACGCCGCCTCCGGCACGTGGCGCTGAGAAACTTGATTGGTCAGAGCGCTTCCACGGCCGCGTAGAGTTCGAGCAGGCGGCTCGCCGCGATCTGCCAATGGTATCGATCCTCGACCGCCTTGCGCCCTCGCCCCCCGTCCGCGCGAGCGCGATCCGGGTCATCCAGGTAGGCGCGGATCTCTCGCACCAGCGCATCGACATCACCCGGGTCGTATGTAGTCCCGCAGCTGGAACCTTCGACCACCTCGCGGATCTGAGGGAAATCGCTCGCCACGACGGGAATGCCAGCGGCCATGTATTGGAAGAGCTTGTTGGGGAGCGCGTAGCGGTTGTTCAGGCTCGTGGGCGGCGTCGAGATGATGCCAACCGTGGCTGACGCCGCCAACGGCACCACCTCGGCGCTGGGCACCATGCCGAGGAAGTGCGTGCGCTCGCCGATCCCGCTCGCCTGAACGCGGGCGCGGATCTGCGGCTCAAGGCCGCCGCCGCCGAGGAAGACAAGGTGGGCATCCGAAATGCGAACCATGGCATCCACCAGCTGCTCGATCCCGCGCTCGATCGTGATCCCCCCGACATAGAGCACGACGGCGGCCGTGGGATGGATGCCCTCCGCGCCGGGCAGGTCGCGCAGGTCGCGCGCGGGGCCGGTGGTGAGCTCAGGGTAGTTGGGGACGGAGACGACGCCGGTGACGCCGTAGCGTCGCTCGAGGATCGGCCCAACGGGCGGATTGGCGACGAGCACGGCACCAGCGCGCGGAACGTAGCGTCGCTCGACCCAGCCGAAGAATGCCTGCGCCACACCGTGGTACCAGCGCGCATGGCCGCGCGCCGACCTCCCCAGCCACAGCTCATGTGAGTCGAATACGAAAGGAATGTGATCCGCGGAGGCCAGCGGCCCGACGACCGTCAGTGCGTCCGTGTCATGCGCGTGGAGTATGTGGGGCCGCGTTGCCCGCACCGCGCGGCGCAACCGCCACAGGTGAGCGAGGTAGCGCAGGCCCGGCAGGCGTAGACCGGCGCGGGGTACACGGCGCACCGCGATCCCGTCTCGTTCATCTCGGACCGGAAGCCCTGGGCCGGCATCGCACACCACCGTGACGTCATAGCCGGCACGATCAAGCGTCATTGCCTCGCGCTCCACGCGGGTGTCGTTCGTATAGGCGTTTCGAACGAGCATCGTCACGCGCCGACGGGGCGCCATGGGTCCGGGAGACATCGGTCGCCGAGTATACCAAGCGTGTCCCGACCCTTCGGTATAGTGCCCCGGTGCACCCCCGAGCGCCCATCCGCTTCGTGTTCGTGGTCTCCGCGCTCACACCCGGCGGAACGCTCAGCGTCATGCGCCAGTTCTGGTCGCGGCTGGAGAAGTTTGGCGAAGTGTCGGTCATCGCTCACGGGAGCACCGTGGATGACATCGGACCTGCTGTCCGTATCGTTGGCGGTCGGTTCGGCGGTCCGATGCGCTTCCCTGCCATCTGGATCTACTTCGTGCGGATGGCCATGGCCGTCCGACGAGCATCGCAGGCCGCGGCCGTCGATGAGCATCGGCTCGTGATCCTGCCCCAGGACTCACTCGCGACCGGTGCCGCCGCTGCTCTTGCCGGCCGCCTGCGCGGGCACCCCGTCTACCTGATGGAGCACGGGTCGGCCATCGCAGTGCATAGCGACTATTACTGGCGCCATCGGATCCAAATGCGTCGGCTGCGAGATCGCCTCAGCAAGCCCCTGCTCCGGGGGTCCGCGACGCTGCTCTATAGGCTCTGTGCACGGCTTGTCACCGGGGCGCTCGTGGCGGGGCGCGAGAGCGAGGTGGCACTGCGCGCTGCAGGAATGCCGGCAGATCGCCTGCGGCGCTACCACTTCGCGGTGGAGACGGAGCGCTTCCGGCCGGCGAGCGCGGCCGAGCGCCTGGCCGCACGGGCGGAGTTGGGCCTCCCCGCCGCCCGCCCGGTGATCGTCAGCGTCAGCCGCCTCAGCCCCGAGAAGGGCATCGACCTGATATTGGCCGCGACCGCGCGGCTTGCCACCGAACCCGCGCCGGTGCTCGTTCTTGCCGGGGATGGACCGCTGCGCGACGGGCTCGAGCGCACGGCTCGCGCGACCGGCGTCGATGTTCGGTTCCCTGGAGCGCTGGCGCCGGACGGTGTGGCCCGCTTGCTTCGCGCGAGCGACCTCTTCGTCTATGCCGGGCGCCAGGCAGCGAATACGCCTTACTCGGTGCTCGAAGCCATGGCGAGCGGTCTGGCCGTGGTTGCCACCACGGAGCCACTGGTGCATGCGGAGATGTTGGCGGACGGCCGCGGCACTGCGATCGCCGTCGATGATCTCGACGCCATGACGCGCGAGATTTCGCGCTGGATCGACGATCCGACCGCCCGCCGCAGGGCCGGGAGGCTCGCACGTAGGTACATCGAGGCACGCCATGCACCCGGAGTGCTCGACAGCGAAGTGGCGCGCTTCGTGTCCCTCGTCACCGGCGACGAAAGATGAGTGCGGCGCCACGGGCCCCGGGACTCGTCCGGCGTCTTCTCTCGGAGTCGGCGGTCTACGGTCTCGGCGGGATCGCAAACCAATCGCTGACGATCGTTCTCGTCCCGATCTACGCGCGCCACCTGCAGGCAAGCGGCTTCGGCACGGTCGCACTCATCAACGCCACACTTTCACTGTCACAGTTGCTGGCCGCGCTGGCGCTGCCACAAGCGTTCTTCCGCTCCTATCTCAAGGAGTCGACGCAGCGCACGGACCGCCAGCACGTGCTCGAGACGGCGTGGGCGCTGCGCATGGTCGTCTCGATCGTGTTCCTTGGGCTCTTCAGCGTTGCAGCGATCCCACTCACGGCGCTTATCTTCGGAGACCCTGCGGATCTGCCGCTCCTCCTCCTCATCGGCCCCATTGTCCTGTTCGACTCGCTGAACCTGATCCCGCTTTCGTTCCTGCGCGCTGAACGGCAGCCGCGGACGTTTGCCGCCATCTCGTTCATGCGTGCCGTCCTCGGCAGCGTGCTCATCATCTGGCTCGTCGTCATCGTCGACCTCGGACCGTTAGGGGTGGTGCTCGGTTCCGGCATATCGGCCCTCGCAGCGGCAACGACGGGGACCGCTGTCCTCCTCCGGAAGACGCGAATCCGGCCACGATGGGATCCGCGCCTGGTCCGCCACATGCTCGCCTTCAGCCTACCGCTCGTCCCGGCTTCACTGGCCAGCTGGGGGCTGAACCTGTCCGATCGGTACATCGTCAATTCCGTGGTCGGGACAACCGCGGTCGGCGTCTACTCATCCGGCTACACCGCGGGCCTGGTCATCAATGCCCTGGCGATCGCCCCGTTCACTCTCGCGTGGGGCGCGGCTTACTGGGAGATCGGCCGCGGCGATGACGCGCCGATCGTTTTCAGGCGAGTGCTCAGCCTCTTCAGTGTCGGCGCGGCTGGCGTCGCGCTGCTCCTTGGCGCCCTCGGCACGGACGTCATCCGGATCATGCTCACGCCCGCCTTCGAGGACGGTCGGTTCGTGGTGCCGTTCAGCGCCTTTGCCTTCGTGCTGTACGGGATCTACACCATCGTGACGACCGGGCTCAATCTCACCTCACACACGCGCTGGCTGGCGGCCACGATGGCGGCCGCGTTCGCCACCAATCTCGTCCTCAACCTGACGCTCGTCCCGCTGATCGGGATCATGGGTGCAGCGCTCGCCACGGTCCTCGGCTACCTTTTCTTGGCCATTTCATCGGGGATCATCTCGCAGCGGTTCTATCCGGTGCCGTGGGATCTGCCTCGCGCCGCGGGGGCACTTGGCGTCGCGGGTGGGCTGACTGCAGCGGCACTCCTGGGTCCGGACACGCCCGTTTGGCGCCTCGCCTGCGTGCTCGCTTATCCGCCGCTGGTGGTTCTCCTGGGCATAGTCGACCGACGTGACGTGGCGAGCATCATGGCGGTCGTCCGGCGTCGCATGGCCTGAGGCCGGAGTTGGCCTAGTAGGCGCCGCGCCCGCTAACGACGGCCCCGGCGGTGCGCAGCACGATCTCCGCGTCGAGCCCGAATCCTCGTCGCCGCACGTAGTCGACCTCCAGCGCAAGCCGCTCTTCGAAGCTCAGCTCGCTGCGGCCGTTCACCTGCCACAGGCCGGTGATCCCGGGTCGCACCGACAGCACCTCGATTGCCTCCGGCCGCCCGCGCAGCTCGTCGGCGAAGTAGGGCCGCGGGCCGATGATGGACATGTCGCCGCGCGCCACGTTCCACAGCTGCGGCAGCTCGTCGAGCGATGCACGGCGCAGGAATCCGCCGATCCGGGTGCGTCGCGGGTCGTTCTTCAGCTTGCGGTTGATGCCGTATTCGAGACGTCGCTCCTCGTCAACGGTCAGCAGCTCCTCGAGGTGACGATGGCTGCCGTCGCGCATCGTGCGGAACTTGAAGACCGTGATCGCCTGTCCGTAGCGCCCCAGGCGCTGACAGCGATAGATGATCGGGAGCCCGTCATCGAGCCAGATCGCCAGACCGATGGTCAGGATGACCGGGCTCAGCACCACGAGCAGCAGGGAGCCGCCCACGATGTCGACGATGCGTTTGGTGAAGTAGTAGAGGAGTTGCCCGAACGTCGCCTGTCGGACCGCAGCGGTGCGCGGCGTGAGCTGTTCCAAGATCGACCCCTTCCTCAGCCCATGCAAGCTCGCGTTGGTGCGAGCGAGGTGCCCCATGAACCGCGGCCAGTATACGCAGGTGTCAACGCGATCGGTGAGGTCCAATGGTCCCCGGACGATCGGGCCAGTCGGGCTCGGAGCGCCGAAGGACCGCCATCGTGACCGGTCGCCATCGGTCGGTCGCTAGTACGCCTCCAGGTAGCGGTCCACTTCCCACGCGCTGACCTGCATCCGGTACTCGTCCCACTCCTCCTGCTTCGCCTCGACGAAGCGCTCGAAGATGTGCTCGCCCAGGGCATTGGAGATGACCTCGTCCGCCTTCAGCTCCTCGAGGGCCTCGCGCAGCGTGCCGGGAAGCTGCCTGATCTTGCGGCTCTCGAGCTTCGCGGCATCGAAGTGGTAGAGGTTCTCCTCGACCGGGTCCGGCGGCGTGAGCTTCTTCTCGATGCCGTCGAGCCCGGCCGCGAGCATCACCGCGAAGGCGAGGTACGGGTTCGAGCTCGGGTCGGGGCAGCGCAGCTCGACGCGGGTGCTGTCGAGCTGACCCTTGCTGATCTGCGGGATACGGATGAGCGCCGAGCGGTTGATGCGCGCCCAGCCGATGTAGACGGGCGCCTCGTACCCGGGCACGAGCCGCTTGTAGCTGTTCACCAGCGGCGCGAGCACCGCGATCATGGCGCGGGCGTGGGTGAGGGTGCCGGCGATGTAGTTCTTGGCCAGCGGCGAGAGCCCGTACGGGTCCTTCGCGTCGGCGAACGCGTTCCGCTCCTTCTTGATGTCCCACAGCGACTGGTGGGTGTGCATCCCGTTGCCATTCATCCCGAAGAACGGCTTCGGCATGAACGTCGCGTAGAGGCCGCGGTTGGCAGCGATCGCCTTCAGCGTCGTCTTGAAGGTGACCGCGTTGTCGGCGGTGCGCAGCGCGTCGGCGTACTTGAAGTCGATCTCGTGCTGCCCGGTGGCAACCTCGTGGTGCGCCGTCTCGACCTCGATGCCATGCGCCTCGAGCGCATTCATCATCTCCTTGCGCACCTCCGTGCCGAGGTCCTCCGAGAGGTCGAAGTAGCCGGCCGCATCATGCGGCAGCGTCTCGACGCCCTTCGCGGATCGACGCAGGAGGAAAAACTCGAGCTCCGGCCCGGTATTCAGCACGTAGCCGAGCTTCGCGACCCGGTCGAGCTGACGGCGCAGCACGAATCGCGGGTCGCCGGGGAACGGATCGCCGTTGGGCGTGTAGACGTCGCAGATGACGCGCGCGCTGCCGGTGGACGAGGAGTGCTTGCCATCCGCGTCGACGCCCGGCTCCCAGGGGATCTCGCCGAACGTGGTGAGGTCGGGGACCAGGAACATGTCGGACTCGGCGATGCGGGTGAAACCCTCGATGCTCGAGCCGTCGAACCACTTTCCGCGCTCGACCGCCTCCTCGAGCTGGTGCATCGGCACCTGGACGCTCTTGACGTGCCCGTCGATATCGGTGAACTGGAGGCTGACGTAGCGGAGGTTGCGCTCCTCCGCGAGCTTCAGCGCGGCGTTCAGTTCCTTGCTTGCCATGGTGACTCCTGATGGGCGCGGCGAACCGCTCTGCCGCGACGGTGGTGAATGCCACCATCCTGCGGCCGCCGCGTTCCGCGGTGAACCCCCAGGGGTGGCGGCGCGGCCGCGTTCCTGTTGTGCAGTCTGCCCAATCGTGGCGGTCGCAATCGGCGCGCGGTTCACGCGTGATAGGGTGCGCGCCGATGCGCGTTCTCCTCACCGACGGCCACTACAAGCACACGCTCGGCGCCGCGCGCCTGCTCGCGGGCGCCGGTCACGAGGTGCTGGTGACCGCGCCTCGGCGGTTCGCCATGACCAACGTGTCCCGCTCGGTGCGCCGCGCGGTGGTGGGCCCTGCGTCGAGCGCCCCCGACGCGTTCCTGGCCCATCTCGATCGCACCGTCCGGCGACATCGGCCGGAGATGATCCTGCCGGTCGGGGCGGCCGCCTGCGGCCTGCTGAGCCAGCACCGCGAGCGCTGGCCCGGCGTGGCGATCGTCCTCCCGGCGGCCGATG
>JBBRWZ010000069.1:0-11145 GCA_038248895.1 Candidatus Limnocylindria bacterium
GACGGCGCTCGACAATGGCCTGCTGCGGATCGCGGTCGACGACCGAGGCGAGCTGACCCTGGCCGCCGCTGATGGCACGGTGCTGCGCGGCGTCGGCCGGATTACCGACGGCGGCGACCACGGCGACACCTACAACTACGGCCCGCCGGTAGTGGACCGGATCGTGGACGAGCCGCGCGACGTGGCCCTCGCGGTAACGCTCGACGGTGCGTTGCGGTGCGTGGTGGAGGTGCGGCGCACCTACGACTGGCCGGTGGGTCTCGGTGCGTCCTCCCGCAGCGAGGTCACGGTGCCGACCCAGGTGACGACGCGAGTCGAGCTGCGTGGCGGCGAGCGATTCGCCCGGATCGTGGTCGCCTTCGAGAATCGGTCCGATGACCATCGGGTTCGCTTCGGCGTGCCGACCGCGGAGCGCGCGGCAACCTCGTTCGCGGAGGGACAGCTCGCGGTCGTCGAGCGCGCGGCGTCGGCAACCGAGGCCGGGCACGGCGAGACTCCCCTGCCGACCTATCCGGCGCGGGCCTTCGTCGCGGCCGGCGGAGCGGCGGTGCTCGCACCGCACATCCTCGAATACGAGCTGGTCGACGGGCGCGAGATGGCCATTACGCTGCTGCGCTCGACGGGCCTCATCAGCCGCAACGACAACCCCTACCGCGAGGATCCCGCGGGCCCGCAGATCGAGGTCCCCGATGCCCAGATGCGCGGCCCGTGGACCATTGCGTTTGCCGTGATGCCGTACACGGGGACGTGGGAGAGCGGCGGCGTGGCGGAGGCGGCGGAGGCGTACCGCCACGACCTCCTGGTGGTGCCGGGAACTGCAGCGGTCGACCTGCCGCTCCCCGCTGGGGCGGAGGGGATCGAGGTGGCCGGTGCGGCGCTCTCGGCGCTGCTGCGGGTCGACGACGAACTCGAGATCCGCGTCCTGCGACAGGCCACGACCGATGGCGAGGCGGCCATCCGCGGCCGATTCTCCGCCGCGCGGGAGGTGGACCTGCTTGGTCGCGAGGTCGGAACGCTCGACGCCGTGGACGGCGTGCTGCGGCTCCCGATGCGGGCGTGGGAGTTCCGGACGCTGCGCCTGCGCTGACGTCGGCTCTTGGCTCCCCGCGCTTGAAGCGCGCGGCTTCGTCGCCGCCCTGGGGCCGGGGACGGGTGGCCCACGGGTGCTCTCCTGCGCGCCCTGCGTGCAGTCGCCCTCACCAGGTGCGTGGCTGCGCCCGCCGGATCCGCGGTTGCGCCGCCAGGTGCGTGGCTGCGCTCTCGGGGCGTGGTTGCGCCCGCCTGGTGAGGAGTGGCACCCCCGGGTCCGTGGTTGTTGATCGAACTGGCGCGGGAGGACCGTTAGCGCCGGTCGGCGCCGATGGAGGCTGTCTCACGTGCCCGGTGCGACCGATGGACCATGATGGCGAGGGACGCCACGCTCGCACGTCGCCAGTGCCGGCGCTGCCGCTTGTCATAGCGGGCCCAGGAGGCACGAATGATCAAGCTGGGTCGTGACGGGGGCGAGAGGTCAGCCGAGGCGCGTCAGGATCTGCTCACGCTCGAACGCCCACGCCCCGACGATGAGCGCCAGGCCTATGAGGATGGCGACGACGAGGTCACCGATGAGCACCTGCGTCATCGAGAAGGTGGCTTGTCCGGCGAAGAACTGCGAGACCGCCACGCCGATGATCGGGATGACGACAAAGCCGCCGATCTGCTGTGCGGTGCGCGGATCACCGACCCGTGAGCTGACGACGATCCCGAGCAGCACGCTGAAGAGGCAGATGAGCGGCACCAGGGACAGCATCGCGACCAGCCACACATCACTGAAGACAAGCCTGGTGAGCCGCGGGTCGGCGATGCTGCCGTTGACGAGGCCATAGAGCACGAACACGAACCACGTGGCGCTCACCGCGGGCACCGCCGCCGCCAGGGTCTTGCCGGCGAGCAGCTCCCCCACCCGGATGGGGGTGGCGAGCTGCGGCTCGAGGGCGCGCGTCGTCTTCTCGCCGATCACCGACTGCGTGGCGATCGACATCGGGACCATCGCCGGGATGAGGAGGAAGTAGGCCATGAAGTTGGTGATGATGAAGCCCTGCGCGGCCAGCTTCGCGGGCAGGTCGGGGAACTCGCTGATGTAGCTCTCGATCTGGCCGAGCTGGTTCGGGTCGAGGTCACGCGCCTGGATGAAGGCGACGATGCCGGTGGGGATGGCGGCGAAGACGAGCGCCGGCAGCAGCACCGCGAAGAGGAGGAGGCGGTTGCTGACGATCTCGCGCCACTCCTTGGCGAAGACGGCCCAGACGAATCCGAGGCGCATCAGGCGACCTCCTCCCCGTCCGTGGGTCGCCCGAGATCGATCGACGGTGCCGAGCCCATCATCCCCAGGTAGACCTCCTCCAGGCTCGCCGCCTCGTCGCGCACCGAGAGGATCCGCGCTCCGTCGGCGATGAGGGCGCGGATGACCTCCGGGTTGTCGCCGCGCGGATCGGTCACCTCCACAAGCAGCGTCTGCGCCTCGCCGCGCGCCCCACCCACGAACGGCAACCGCGCCACCGTCTCGAGGAACGAGTCCGGGCCGCGCGGCCCGACGAGCTCGATCCGCGTCGTGGCGCGCCGGCCGAGCCGCCGCAGCGCCGCCGGCGTGCCGACGGTGAGCAGCGCGCCGCGCATGATCCCGATCCGGTCGCAGAGACGCTCCGCCTCGTCCAGGTTGTGGGTGCAGATGACGATCGAGCGCCCGGCGTCGCGCAGGGCGGCCACGATCTCGCGCACCTGGCGCGCCGCCGACGGGTCGAGGCCGCTCGTCGGCTCATCGAGGTAGATGACCTGCGGGTCATGGAGCAGCGCGCGCGCGACGGCGATCTTCTGGCGCATCCCCTTGCTGAAGCCGGCGACCCGGCGGTCCGCATGCTCCGCCATGCCGACGAGATCGAGATGCCGCTCCACCGCTTCCCGTGCCTGGCGGCCGCGGAGATCGTAGAGGCGCGCGTAGTAGGCGAGATTCTGCCGCGCGGTGAGCCGCTCGTGGAGTCCCGGTGCCTCCGTCAGGATGCCGGTCTGGGAACGGACCGCCTCGGTCTCGGTGGCGAGGTCGAGGCCGTTCAGCGTCGCCCGCCCGCCGGTCGGCTCGACAAGCCCGGCGAGCATGCGGACGGTGGTCGTCTTGCCGGCACCGTTCGGCCCCAGCAGGCCGAAGATCTCCCCGTCGCCGACGACGAACGAGAGGTCGTGCACCGCCTGGAGGCGGCCGAACCGCTTGGCCAGGGCCTCGACCTCGATCACGCCCGCACCCGCTCGAGCAGCTCGCCGAGGCGCGCCCAAATGCGACCGGGAAGGGCCGCGCCATCGGTGGTGGCGGGCGTCGTTGCCGCATCGGAGACGACACGCCCGTCCGAGAGGCGCACCACCCGGTCGGTCGCCGCCGCCACGCCCGGATCGTGGGTGACGACGATGAGCGTCACCCCACGCTCGCGGTTGAGGTGACGCAGCATCGCCATCAGCATCGCGGACGTCTCGGTGTCGACCTCGCCGGTGGGCTCATCGCCGAGGATGACGGCAGGGTCGTTGACGAGCGAGCGTGCAATCGCAACCCGCTGCTGCTCCCCGCCGGAGAGCTCGGTGGGCCGATGCCGGAGCCGGTGGCCGAGACCGACCAGCTCGAGCAGCTCCGCGGCGCGCTCCCGTTGGTCGGCGCGGCGCGGGCCGTAGCGGAGCGGCAGCATCACGTTCTCGATGGCGTTGAGGGTCGGGATCAGGTTGAACTCCTGGAAGACGAACCCGATGCGGCGTTGACGCACCCGCGCGAGCGCGCCGTCGGATGCGCCGATGACGCTGCGTCCGTCGATCTCGAGCTCGCCGTCGGTGGGTCGCAGGAGGCAGCCGAGCAGGTCGAGGAGCGTCGTCTTGCCACTGCCTGAGCGTCCCATGATGGCCATGAACTCGCCCGGCATGACGTCGAGGCTGATGCCGTCCACGGCCCGCACCTCGCCGCCGCCCCGGCGGTAGACCTTCGTCAGGTCGCGGGCGCGAAGGATCGGCGCGGGGGTCGCGCCGTTGGTCGCGCCATTGCTCGACGGGTTCATCCGCTGCTCCGCAGCGCGGCGACCGGGTCGAGGCGGGCCGCCCGCAGCGCGGGGTAGACGCCGGCCAGCGCGCCCAGGACGGTGGCGAACAGGAAGGAGCGGACGAGGAGCATCGGTGTGATGAGGAAGACGCTCGTGCCGCTCCCCGCGGTCTGCGAGTTGAGGATGGCGACGAGCAGCCAGCCGAGCCCGAGGCCGATGAGGCCGCCGATGGCGCCGAGCAGCGTCGCCTCGACGACGAACTCGCCCAGGATGGCGCCGGTGCGCGCGCCCACCGCCTTCTTGATGCCGATCTCGCGGACGCGCTCGCTGACCGTCATCACCATCGTGTTGATGACCGAGAGGCCCCCGACGATGACCGCGATGACGCTGGCCCCGACGATGATGAGGTTGAAGACCACGCTCGCCTGGCCGATCTGCGCCTCCACCTGGTCGGGGGTGACGGTGCGCACGTCGGGCACCGCCGCCTCGATCGCGTCGGCGACGGTCGCCGCCTGGCCGATGTCGGACGGGAAGACCTCGATCTGCGTCGCCAGCTCATCGGTCGTGTAGTCGAGCCCTTGCGGGACCGATTCGACGTAGATCTCCTGCGCGTCGCGCAGCGGCACGTACGCGATCTTGTCGGGGAAGGTCAGCGTCCGCTCCAGCACACCGATGACGTCGAATGCGCGGCCACGCATGGTGAGCGTGTCACCCACCCGGACGTCATAGTGCTCGGCCAGGTCTGCACCGATGACGGTACGGCCGCGGTCGGCCTCGTCGAGCAGGCGCCCGTCGTCGAGGCGCAGCTGGATCGACGGGTCGTACCACGTCTGCGGCTCGATGCCGGTGATCAGCTCGGGGATGTCGAATCCCCCGACCGCCTCCGGATCCAGCAGCGTCTGCAGCACCGGCGTGGCGCGCTCGACGCCATCGATCCGCTCGATGCGCTCGACGATGTCGCGCGTGATCGGCCGCGCCGATGCCTGGAAGCCATTGGCCGCTCCGGCGTCGAAGACGAAGACGCGCGACTGGAAGTAGTCGCTGCCGCCGTCCACGAGGACGTTGAGCTTCTCCGCCAGCGCACCCATGACGGTGAGCGCGAAGACGCCGATCACGATCCCGAGGATGGTGAGGAACGTGCGCAGCGGGCGACGCAGGATGTTACGGATCGCTTCGGTCATGGGGTGAGCATCCTAGCCGGAGAACGCGGGGGTCGCCCATCGGTACGTTCGGCGGCCCGGGTTGGGTCACGGGTCGGCGGGCACGGGTCGCAGCCCGCTTGCCTCGGCTCCTGATGCCTCGCCTCGGGTGTCTCGCCGCAACCGTCCGGGGGTTGCACCCCTGTTCAGCCGCGCAGCGGCGTCATGTTGGGGCCTGAACCCCGCTCGTGCCTCGTCCCGACGGCGCGCCGGGGACTCGGCAGCTCATGGGTCGTCCCGGGGCAACGTGCCGCCCGGAAAGCTCGCGCCCCACGGCCGATAAGCGGGTGGTACGCAGCGCGATGAGATTCTCTCCCGCGTGCCAGCACGCAACCATCTCCGAACCATCGCGCGCGTCCAGGCCGCCGAGCTCGCGACCCGGCTCGGCACGGAGGTGCGCCAGCTGCGACTGAACATCAACGTCAGCCAGGCCGAGCTCGCGACATCGGTCGGCGTCTCGCGGCAGTGGCTGGCGGCGCTCGAGCTGGGACGGCTGCGCGTGGTGGACCTGCGGCGCGTGAGCCTCGTGGTGGCGCATCTCGGGCATCGGCTGTCGGCGAAGGCCTATCCGTCCGGCCATCCGCTGCGCGACGCCGGGCATGCGCGCCTCATCGATCGACTCAACGCCCGGATCGCCGCGACGTGGCGCCGCCGGCTCGAGTCGATCATGCCCATCGCCGGCGACCTGCGCGCCTGGGACGAGCTGCTGATCGGCCCGGTCACGATTGGAGTGGAGGCGGAGACGCGGCCGCGGGACCTGCAGGCGCTCCTGCGCAGCGTCGGCGGCAAGCAGCGCGACAGCGGCGTGCGTCGCGTCGTCCTTCTCTTCGCAGCGACGGATCGCAACCACGCCCTCGTCCGCGAGCAGATCGGTCTCCTGCGCTCGTTCGCGCCCCTCGACAGCAGGGCCACGCTGCGTGCGCTCGCCGTCGGCGCCGATCCCGGCGCGAATGGGATCGTCCTGCTGTGAGGTGCATGGCTGCCGCTGGGCAACTGTCCAGGGGCCGGGACGCCGAACTGCCGCCCCGGGGCTGCAAGGCGAGGGTCCGAGCTCCACCGTGCCGCATCCCGGCCCCCAAACCGTCGTTGACCCCCGGGACGGTACACCGCCGACAACGGCGGCAGCGAGGCGAGCGACGGCTACCATGGCGCCATGGCCGATCGCACGTTGAGCTCCCGGAACGCCCACGCGGGCCGCACCATCTCGCTCCGGATCGACGAGGTGACGCTCGCATCGGGCCGTCGCACGACGCGCGAGGTGGTGGAGCATCCCGGCGCGGTGGCGATCCTGGCCTGGGACGGTGAGCGCCTGGCGATGGTGCGCCAGTGGCGCCACGCCACCGGCGAGGAGCTGCTCGAGATCCCGGCGGGAACTCGCGAGCCGGATGAGACACCCGAGACGACAGCCCGCCGCGAGCTCGCGGAGGAAGTGTCGCTCGCCGCCGCGACGTGGGAAGCGGGCCCCGTCTTCTTCACCGCGCCCGGCTTCTGCACCGAGCTGATGCACACGTTCCTGGCCACCGACCTCGCCTCGGCCGTGGCGGACGCCGACGACGACGAGGAGCTCGAACCGGTGTGGCTGCCGCTGGCGGAGGCACTCGAATGCATCGATGACGGCCGGCTGCGGGACGGCAAGAGCATCGCCGCCATCCTGTGGCTGGCGCGTCGGGTCGGCCCGCCGCACTGAGCAAACGCGCTGGCATCGCGCTTGCCATTCCAGCAGGACGACCATGACATCCGAGATCACCGGTCCACTGGACCCGGAGACATCCGCCGAGGGGGCTGGCCTGCGCTACCTCACCGACGCGCTGCCTGGCGTCCGGCGACGGCGCGCCGGGAAGGGCTTCAGCTACATCGGTCCGGACGGGCAGCGCATCACCAATCCGGATCGCATCGCCTGGTTCAAGCGGCTTGCCATCCCTCCCGCGTGGACCGACGTCTGGATCAGCCCTCTGAAGCGCGGCCACATCCAGGCCACCGGCCGCGACGCCCGCGGGCGGAAGCAGTACCGCTACCACCCGCGCTGGCGCGAGGTGCGCGACGCGGCCAAGTACGGCCGCATGATCCACTTCGCGCGAGCGCTGCCACGCATCCGGCGCGCCACCGACCGTGACCTGCGGAAGCACGGAACGCCACGCAAGAAGGTGCTCGCACTCGTCGTCCGGTTGCTGGAGGCGACCCTCATCCGGGTCGGGAACGAGGAGTATGCGCGCGAGAACAAGAGCTTCGGGCTCTCCACCCTGCGGCGGCGTCACGTTGCGGCTCGCGGCTCGCGGCTCGCCTTCAGCTTCCGTGGCAAGTCCGGCAAGGAGCACGAGGTGCCGGTGATCGACCGGCGCCTGGCACGCCTCGTGAAGCAGGTCGACGAGCTGCCGGGACAGCTCGTCTTCCAGTACGTGGGGGACGACGGCGAGCGCCACCCCGTCGACTCGGCGGACGTCAACGCCTACCTCGCCGAGATCGCCGGCGACGACTTTTCCGCCAAGGACTTTCGCACCTGGGCCGGCACGGTGGCCGCCGCCATGGAGCTCAGGGACGGCACCCCCGTGGGCTCGGACGCCGAGCGCAGGACGGCCGTCGTCCGCGCCATTGAGCGCGTCGCCAAGCAGCTCGGCAACACCCCCACCGTCTGCCGCCAGTGCTACGTCCACCCTGACGTCATCGACTCGTACCTCGATGGGAACCTGCTCGAGGCGCTCAACCAACGGGCACGGGGGGCCGGACGCGGAGCGCACGCCCTCAGCCGTGAGGAAGCCGCCGTGCTGGCCCTGCTGCAGCGCCGCCTGGCGCAGGAGGAGCGGCAGCGGCGGCACGCCGCCTAACTGGACTGCTCGGCCACCTCGCCGAGGCGTTGCAGCGCGCGCCGGTAGTCCTCGTTGTCGGGCTTCAGGAAGGCCGCCATCTTCAGGTGGCGCCGGGCGGCGCTGCGGTCGCCGAGCCGCTTGCGCGCCAGGCCGAGCCCGAAGTGCGCGTAGTCCGCCAGCGGATCGGCCTCGACGATCGCCGCGAAGCGCTCGGCAGCAAGCTCGGGCTGGCCCTGGTTGAAGTGGGCGCGGCCCAGCGCCTCGAGGATCGAGGCCTTCCCCGGTTCGAGCGCCAGGGCCCGCTCGAACAGCACCGCGGCGGCACCGGGATGGTTCTCGTGCAGGAGGCGCGTGCCGCGCTGGAAGAGGTCGTAGGCGCTATCGCGCTCGTCGGCGGTGGACATTGGTCCCAAGGGTAGACCGATGGCGCCGCGCTGGCAGGCGACGATCAGGCGCCCAGGTCGACCTGGATCAGCCGGGGGTTCGCGGTCCGCCCCGGAATGCGGCCCCGCTTCGCGATGGGCCGGCCGTCGATCTCCTTGAGGTCGCCGGTGAAGTCGATAGGGCTGGCGTCCGAGATCGCCCCGCCCACGGCGAAGCTGTCGACGGGCGCACCCGCATCCCTGAAGTAGGCGATGCGCTCGACATCGATCCCGCCCGAGACGACGATCCTGACGTGACCGTGGCCCGCCTGATCGAGGCGTGCCCGCACCTCCTTGACGAGGTCGGCGGTGACGCGTCCCCGTTCCGACGGCGTGTCGAGGCGCACGCCCCACAGCCGGTCGCCCAGTGCATCGGCGACGCGCAGCGCCTCCTCCGCCTCGTCCTTGAAGGTGTCGACGAGGACGATGCGCGGCACATCCTCCTCGATGTGGCGGTCGAAAGCCTCGGCCGCGCGCACCGTGTCGCCGAAGATGAGGACGAGGGCGTGCGGCATCGTCCCGGTTGGTGCCAGGCCGGCGAGCCGGGCACCGGCGGGCGTCGAGGCGCCGATGCAGCCACCCACCACGCTGGCGTAGTCCATCTGGTCGGCGATGCTGGGGTGGACGTGCCGCGCGCCGAAGCCGATCACCGGGATCGGTGCGGCGGCCTCCACGACGCGCCGTGCCGCGGTCGCCCAGCCGGTGGACTGGCTGAAGATGCCAAGGATCGCCGTCTCGTACAGGCCGAAGGCGGAATAGCGGGCCGTGATGCGCATCACGACCTCCTTGCGACCGATGATGTCGCCGTCGGCGAGCGACTCGACGACGGGCTGCGGATCGAGGCGGCGCGACGGTCCGAGCGTCTCGCGGAGATAGCTGAGCGCCTCGGCCGCGCCACACAAGACCGCGTTCTCGGCCCGGCAGAAGACCTCCATGCAGACGACCGGATCGATGCCCTCGGCGGCGAGGATCCGCGCGGCGCGCTCGAAATAGACGTCAGCGTTATCGCCGGAGAGGACGTCCGCCTCGGGAAGGAAGACGGGGGTCCGGGCGGTGGATGGCGCGGGTACGCTCGGGTCGTCGATCGTCATCGCGTGCGCATTCTACCCGTGCGTCACGTGCCAGCCGCACCGCGGCGGCGGATGAGCCAGATGACGAGTCCCAGGCCAATGAGGAGGAGCAGCACGGCGCTGGCCAGTCGAACGAGGCCGGCGGTCTGCGCATCGTCGAGCAGCGACTGCGCGCGTGAGGTGGACGCCAGCGCGCCGTCCAGGTCGCCGTCGGCGAAGGCGCCGCTGGCGCGCATCAGGATCGCGTTCGGGTCCTGCCCGGCGAGCAGACCGATGCGCGTCACGAGATCGCGTGGCCGCGCCGAGGTGTCGAGCGCGTGCTGGTACGCCTCCACCACCGCGCGCTCGGCGGCGAGCTCGGTGACGGCCTCCGTCCCACCGCCGAACTCCACGTACCGATCGCGGAGGCGCCCCGGCGCGGTGAGGCCGGCCGCACCGATGGCCGTGGTGAGCGCATCGCGATCCTCGAGCCACGCCGAGGCCGCCGCGGTCGCGTCCGCCGCCGCCGGGAAGTCCCACGCCGCCAGCGGCGATGTCACCGTCCGCGGCGGCCCCCAGTCCCCGGCCTGGTCGAGCATGGCGCGGTATGCGTCGCGCGCGTTGGTACGGGCCGCCAGCTCGCCGGCGATATCGGGCGCGAAGACGCGGTCGGCAAAGGCCTGCGCCAGGTCGGCGTCGCTCACCGCCTCGACGTGGTCAAGGAAGCGACGCGAGTCGACGGGGCGAACCGGGACGGCGCCCGGATCCGGCTCCTCGTCGGCGACCGGGTCGTAAGCGGAGCGACCGGCCACGATGCGGCGCAGCGCCGACTGCAGGCCCTCAGGACGAACCGCAGCCACCACGTCGTCGACGAGTGCCCACGAGGCGGCATACCCGTACGCTTCCTGCTCCGGCGTGACGGACCCAGCGCCCCACGACTCGAGCGGGAACGCATCGGCATCCAGGTCGCTGCGCCGCGCCGCCGGGTCGTAGGGCGGATCGATCTGCAGCTCGGAAGCGACGACGCCGGCCGCCCACGACGCGAGCCCCTCGCGGATCCATCGGTCCCGTGCGACCTGGTCGGTGATCCAGAGGTGCGCCGCCTCGTGCACGATCGCGAACGGCGACTGGTCGAACGCAACCACCAGCTCCGGCGACGTGGAGCCGACGCCCTCGCCAACGTCCGATCCGGGACCGATGTCGACCGCCTCGGTCACGACCACCGGCCCTTGGCGCGTGTACTCGAGACCCAGCGCCGCCTGGACGAGCGGCAATGCCTCGGTGAGGAGGTTGGTGGTGGCGGTGCCCCATTCAGGATCGTCGTCGAAGGCGCGTACCTGCAGGTCCACGGTCCCGCCGTCGAGTGGGATCGAGCGATTGATCGTCGCAAACCCGGTCTCCGACGTCGCGATCACGAGGGCGAGCCAGTGGGTCGGGTCGTCGATGCTGCCCGACGTGAGCGTCACACCGGACGATCCGCTGCTCGCGGTGAGCGCGTCGCCGTCGACGCTGGCTTCGTACCCCACCGGGACGTCGACGCTCACCGTCCCGCTGCTGCCGAAGGCCCAGGCAGGAAAGATGACGGCGCTGGGCCGCACCCGGAGGCCCGTCGCCGCGCCATC
>JBBRWZ010000070.1:0-10968 GCA_038248895.1 Candidatus Limnocylindria bacterium
GATCTTGCGGAGCATCTTCAGCGTCTCGTCGACGCTGCTCGCGCTGGCGTACGGACCGAAGTAGCGGCTCCCGTCCTTCGCGAGCTTCCGGGTGCGGACGATGCGCGGGAAGTCCTCGCCCAGCGTGATCTTCACGAACGGGTACGTCTTGTCGTCGCGCAGCCGGATGTTGAAGCGCGGCCGGTGCTCCTTGATGAGGTTGTTCTCGAGCAGGAACGCCTCGGAGATCGTGTCGGTGACGATGTACTCGACGTCCGCGACCTCGCTCACCATGCGCACGATCCGCGTGTCGAGCCCGGCCTTGCTGCCGAAGTAGCTGCGCACGCGGTTGCGCAGCACGTCAGCCTTGCCCACGTAGAGCACTCGCCCATCCGCCGCCTTCATGAGGTACACGCCCGGGGACGTCGGCAGCTGTCGCAGCACGGCGCGGAGATTCGAGTCGACCTGGGGGCTCATGGACCGATTCTAGGGCTCCTCTCACCTCCGGCCGTGACTTCCCCTCGGCCGGGTGGTCTCCAGGGAGCGTAGCCACGGCCACGGCCACTGCCACGGCCCCGGCACCCAGCACGGCGCAGCGCCCGGGCCCGCGCTCGGCGACCAACTTCGCCAAACGTGCCCGTGGCGATCACTAGCGCCATTTCGGGCCGCGGCACCTGATCAGACGTGCACCACCCGCAACCGTCGCGCTGGAAATGATCAACAACGGCCGCCGACAGTCCTGCTAAGGGCCACACCGCGCGAATCCGACCAAGAAGGCCGTGTTGGCGGCGAGCCCGTGACGAATCGTGGCTGTTGACCATCGCCGTGCCATGTCATGGAATCCCCAGGTAGCGTGGTCCGTCGCCGAGCTCATCCACCATCCGCAGCAGCCGCTCGAGTCCCGGCGACAACGCCGCGATCTCGCCACGTGCGACGAACGCGGTCGCGGCGATCTCCCCGGGCTGTGGCATCGGTGTGCCGCCGACGAGACTGCCCTCGAAGATGAAGCTGACATCGCGGCTGCGACGCGCATCCACGACGAGCAGCCGGCGGGCAGTGGCGCTGATCCCCGTCTCCTCGGCCGTCTCGCGCTCGGCGGCCGCGTGCGGGGTCTCGCCCCGCTCCACCCGACCGCCTGGGAGCTGCCACGCGCGCGGCGCGTACGTCGGACGCACCACCAGGACCCGGCCCTCGGCGTCACGCACGAGGAGATGCGCACCCTCGGTGCGGCTGTACTGCCCCGCCATCCGCTGCGCGGCGGCCTCGACCGCGATCATGGCGAACCGGACGTAGCGCTCGAAGCGACCGCGCCGGCCCTCAGCCATCGGCGGATGGGACCGGCGATCCCGACTCGACGGGCTCGGCGAGGCGATCCGCGAGCCACGCGTGGAGTGGCGCGTAGTCATCCGGAGCGACACGACCGATGACGACGAGGACGTACTGGCCGATGTCGTTGCGGGTGGCCTGGATGATGACGTCCTCGCTCAGCTCGATGCGACGGTCGGCGGCGAGGTGCGAGGACAGGAGAAAGAGGTCGAGCGCCGAGAGATCGGTCCGCAGGCGACCCTCGAGGGCGTCCATCAGGCGGAGGCCCGGCCCGATCGACCCGATGCCCCCGGCGCCGATCTTCGACTTGAGCGCACCCATGATCCGCTGCTGCCGAACGCTGCGCGCGAAGTCGCTCGCCTCGCTGATCTCGCTCGTGTAGCGGGCACGGGCGTAGGAGAGTGCCTCCGTGCCATCGAGATGGATCGCGCCCGCCGCGAAGGAGCCGCCGTCAAAGTTTCCGGCGAGGTATTTCTCCTCGGACCAGGTGAAGGCGAAAGCGGTCGGGTTGTTGACGCTGACGCCACCGACGGCATCCACCATCGCCTGGAAGCTGGCGAAGTCCATGGCCATCCAGTGGTCGATCCGCAGCCCGGTGACCCGGCTCAGCGCATCGGCGGTGGCGCGTGCCGCCTCTTCGACGCCACCGCGGGCATTGCCGACGGCGAAGACCTCGTTGACCTTCCCGTTGTTCGGCAGGATGTCCGGCATCCCCTCGATCCAGAGGTCGCGCGGGATCGGTACGACGGTCGTCGTGTCCGTGGTCGGATCGATGGAGTAGATGTTCATCGAGTCGGCGAGGTAGCCGGCGCCCTGCGCCTGCGCGTCGCCGCCGTAGCCGATGAGCAGAACGTTCACCCGCTCGTCGCCGTTGAGCGGACCGAAGAGCGCCGATGAGGCCGTCCCCGCCGTGGAGACCTCGTCGTTGAACGCGCTGACGCGGTTGAAGAGCATCGCGCCACCCACGACGAGCAGCGCGACGACGACGAGCGCAGCGAGCTTGAGCATGAGCCCCACCCGGATGCGTCGTCGCGGGGCTGCGGCACTCCTCCGCGCGCGGGGTCCGCGGCCCTCGATCCGCGCCCGCTCGTACGCGTCGGGATCGATCCCGCGACGGCGGAGCTCTTCGTCCCGCCGGGCGGCCTCGGCGATGCGGCGCGCGCGCTTGGTCGGCGCGGCCTGCGATCGGTATCGGTCTCGGCTCATACGGTGGCTGGCAGCGGCTCCTGGAGGTCTCGGCGGGCGGGCGTCGGTCAGGATAGCCGATACGCCGGCGCTAACCGCCGGCTAAGGGCCGACTAAGCGCTGCCATGGCCCAATCGTCACGATGCACGGCGACGACGACCCGCGGCTGCTGCCCATCCTCGACGCGCTGGACCCGGAGCAGCGCCAGGCAGCGCTCGTCCCCGACGGCCCCGCGCAGATCATCGCACCCGCGGGCAGCGGCAAGACAACGACGCTGGTGGCGCACCTCGCCGTCCTGCTGGCACGCCGGGTGGCGCCGGAGCGGATTGCCGTCGTCACCTTCAATCGCGAGGCGGCGGCCGAGCTGGCCGGCCGGGTCGTGACACGCCTCGGTGCCGGATTCCCGGGCGCCGCGCAGATCGAGGTGCGAACGCTGCACGCCATGGCCCGCCAGGTGATGCTCGACGTCCGCGGCACCCTCGACATCGTCGCCGACCGCACGCCGCTGCTCCGCGCAGCACGCCGCGCCGCGCTCGCCGCGCAGCCGGATGTCATGCCACCCGAGGTCACGACGCTCGACGCGCACCTCTCGCGCGCCAAGGTGGAGGGGATCGAGCCGCCGGAAGCGGCGCACGTCGCCCTCGCCGCGTACGCCGACCTCATGGCACGCCGCGGGGCCATCGACTTCGACGATCTCGTGACCGGCGCGGCGGATGTCCTCGAGCGCGACCCGGCCGTCCGGGAGCGCTGGCAGCGTCGCATCAGCCACCTCTGCGTCGACGAGTTCCAGGACGTCGACGCGGCCCAGCTGCGGCTGGTGCGCGCCATCGCCGGAGCGGCGGCGAACCTGTTCGTCGTCGGTGATGACGACCAGACCATCTACGCCTGGCGACTCGCCGACGTGCGACGGATTTTGGGTTTCACGACGTGGTACCCCGCGGCCCACACCGTCGTCCTCGCGACCAACTACCGATGCCCACCCGAGGTCGTCGCCGCCGGGCGTCGCCTGATCGAGCACAACGTGGAGCGTTTCGCGAAGCCGATCCGCGCCGGCCGCGCCGGCCGCGCCGGGCCCGACGGGAGTGCCGGGCCCGACGTGCGTGCCGGCACCTCCGGCAGCGCCGGGCCCGACGGGCGTGCCGGCACCTCGGGCCGCGGCGGGCCCGCCGCCGCCATCGAGGCGTTCTCCGTCGCCGGGGACGACTGGGCGGACCGCCTCGTCGGACTGGCCAGCGCGGAGGTCACCGGTGGCGGCCGTGCCTGCTTCCTGGCCCGGACCCGAACTGAGCTGGTCCCGTTGCTCGTCGCGCTGAGCCTCGCCGGCATCCCCCACCACTCGCCGGTGCCCGCCCCCGTGCTGGCGGACTGCGTCACTGCGCTGCTCGCGGATGCGACGACGGATCGATCGGGGGCAGCGCCGTTCGAAGTGCTGCGCCGGCTGCGCGTCGTTCGTGGCTGGGACCGAGCCGCGCCTGCCGACGAGCTGGGCGACGAGCTGGGCGACGAGCTGGGCGACGAGCTGGGCGACGAGGAGCATGCGGCGCTCGATGCGCTGCTCGGCTGGTCGGTTCGCTACCCAACCCTCGCTCCATTCCTGGCGGGGGCGGAGGTGGCGCGACGTCGCGTCGCCGCGCTCCGCCGGCCCGACGCACCCATCGAGCTGCTCACCGCCCACGGTGCCAAGGGTCGCGAGTGGCCGCTCGTGGTCATCATCGGGTTCGAGGCCGAGCGGATGCCGAACCGCCGGTCACTGCGGGACGCGGCGGATCCGGATCGCGCACTGGAGGAAGAGCGCCGGCTGGCGTACGTGGCCGTGACGCGCGCCGGGCGACGGCTCGTCCTCGCCTTCGACCCGGCGCGCCCTTCCCCATTCCTGGCCGAGATGTGCTACAGGCCGACCTCGGTCGCCACCACCGAGAGGTAACGGACCATGCGCGTCACGTGATCGTCAAAGTCAATGCCGATCTCCTCCGCCCCGGCCAGGAGCATTTCGCGCGGGACGGCGCGCGCGAACGCCCCGTCCTTCATCCTCTTCCGCACGTTGACGGGCTCGACGTCGGCGAGCCTTCTGCTCGGCCGCATCAGGGCGACCGCGGCGAGGAAGCCGGCGAGCTCATCGCAGGCGTAGACGAGGTGGTCGAGCCGCGTCTCGCGGGCAATGCCGAGCGTGTCGTTGTGCCGCCGGACCGCGTCCACCACCTCGCCCGGATACCCGAGCCGCACGAGCTCGTCGGCACCGATGGCGCCGTGCGTCTCGGGGTCTGGGTGGCGCTCGTAGTCCAGGTCGTGCAGCAGGCCCGCCATCCCCCACCGCTCCACGGCGGCTGGGTCATGCCCGTCGTCCGCCGCGTACCCGCGCACCCCGGCCTCGACGAGGATCCCGTGCTTGCGCAGCGAGAGGCTCTCGTTCCACGCATAGAGGAGCGCGAGCGCGTCGTCGCGTGAGGGCATCGGTGCTCCTGGGCTGGTACGTCGTCAGATGATTCTACGAGACCGATGCATCGGCGGAATGACGCCGCGCGGCTGCCTGGGGCGTCGCCTCTTCGATTCATCGGTGCGTCGCGCGCCTGGACGAGGCGACGGAGCCCCCCAGGCGCCAGGGCCGCGCATGAATCGTACGGGTGTAGCCCGGCACCCCCACGAGGCGTCAACCCCGCGACTGACCGATGGGGCGGCGGCCACGGCACGCCCATGCCTGCGACCGCACCCCAGGCGCGGCCGATCGAGCGTGCATGACGCGGGGAGCGGACAGGACCGCCGCGAGCACGGCCGACTTGCGCGCGCTCTCCCGGGGGGCGAGGCTACCCGGCGGCTGCCGCGGCCGCGTGGCCGCGCGTCCCGCGCCGGCGGGCCGGCGCGGCATCGGTCTCGGAGATGCCGAGGACCGGACGGAGGTAGCGGCCGGTGTGCGAGCCCGGCGTCCGCGCGATCTGCTCCGGCGTTCCGGCCGCCACGAGGGCGCCGCCCTTGTCGCCCCCCTCCGGACCCAGGTCGATGACATGGTCGGCGCTCTTGATGACATCCAGGTTGTGCTCGATGACGACGACCGTGTTGCCGGCGTCGGCGAGGCGCGACAGCACCTGGAGGAGGCGCGCCACGTCGTCGAAATGGAGGCCCGTCGTCGGCTCGTCGAGGATGTAGAACGTCTTGCCGGTGGCACGCTTGGCGAGCTCGGTGGCGAGCTTGACGCGCTGCGCCTCGCCGCCGGAGAGCGTCGTCGCCGGCTGTCCGAGATGGACGTACCCCATCCCCACGTCGTGGAGCGTCTGGAGCCGGTTCGCGATCGACGGCACCGCGCTGAAGAAGCCGAGCGCCTCGTCGACGGTCATCTCGAGGATCTCGGCCACGTTGCGGCCCTTGTAGTGGATCTCGAGCGTCTCGCGGTTGTAGCGCTTCCCCTTGCACACCTCGCAGACGACGTAGACGTCGGGCAGGAAGTGCATCTCGATCTGGACGATCCCCGCGCCCTCGCACGCCTCGCAGCGGCCGCCCTTGACGTTGAAGCTGAAGCGTCCCGGCTTGTAGCCGCGCAGGCGTGCCTCGGGGACCGCGGCGAGCAGCTCGCGCAGCGGCGCCCACATGCCGGTGTACGTGGCCGGGTTGGAGCGTGGCGTGCGGCCGATGGGCGACTGGTCGATCTGGATGACCTTGTCGATGTGCTCGATGCCGCTGATCCGGTCGTGCTTGCCGGCCGGGTTGCGCGAGCCCCAGATGACCTGCGCCAGGGCCGGGTAGAGGATCTGCGCCACGAGGCTTGACTTGCCGGAGCCGCTCACCCCGGTGACCGCCACGAACTGGCCGAGCGGGAAGTCCACGTCGATGCCGCGCAGGTTGTTCTCGCGCGCCCCTTGCACAGTGAGCCGCTCGCCGCTGCCCTTCCGGCGCTGGCGCGGGACGGGGATGGTCGTGTCGCCGCGCAGGTATGCGCCGGTGATGGATCGGCGGTTGGCGAGCAGCTCGTCCAGGGGGCCGGAGTGGATGAGCTCGCCGCCGTGCTCGCCCGCGCGTGGACCGATGTCGATCACCCAGTCCGCATGGCGGATGGTGTCCTCGTCATGCTCCACCACCAGCAACGTGTTGCCGAGGTCACGCAGCCGGACGAGCGTGGCGATCAGACGGTCGTTGTCACGCTGGTGCAACCCGATCGACGGCTCGTCGAGGATGTAGAGCACGCCCATCAGGCTCGACCCGATCTGCGTCGCGAGCCGAATCCGCTGCGCCTCGCCGCCGGAGAGCGTCCCGCTGGCGCGGTCGAGGGTCAGGTAGTCCAGTCCCACGTCGACGAGGAAGCCGAGACGGCTGCGGATCTCCTTGAGCACCTGCCGCGCGATCTGGTTGTCGCGATCCGTGAGCAGGCCCGGCAGCGAGCCGTACCAGGCGAGCGCATCGGTCACCGAGAGACGTGTCGTCGCGATGATGTTGCGCTCCCCCACGGTCACCGCCAGCGACTCCGGCTTGAGCCGCATGCCGCCGCAGCTGGGGCACGGCTTGTTCGTCATGAACCGCTCGATCTCCGCCTTCACCGCCTCCGAGCCGGTCTCCCGGTAGCGGCGCTGCAGGTTGGGGATGATCCCCTCGAACGTCGTCCGGAACGTGTGCGTCCGCCCGTTGCGCGCCACGTAGCGGACCTCGACGCGTTCGCCGCCGTTGCCGCGCAGCAGGATTTCAGCGTCCCGCTCCGACAGCTCACGCACCGGCACATCGGTCCGGAAGCCGTAGTGCTCCGCCACCGCGTCGAGGATCTTCGCGAACCAGCTCTCGCTCGCCGCCATGCGGCGCCACGGCAGGATCGCCCCCTGGTCGACGGAGAGATCCCGGTTGGGCAGGACCATGTCCTCGTCGATCTCGAGCCGCGAGCCCAGCCCCGTGCAGTCCGGGCAGGCTCCGTGCGGCGAGTTGAAGCTGAAGTTGCGCGGTGCCGGCTCCTCGTAGCTGCCGCCATGCTCCGGACAGGCGTACTTTTCGCTGAAGAGCCGATCCTGTTCTCGTTGCGGTGCGTCGGACAGGTTGACGAGCAGCAGACCGTCGGCGAGGCGCAGCGCCGTCTCGATCGAGTCCGCCATGCGCGACGCATCGGGCCGCTCCCCGCCGTCATCGTCGATGCGGCGCACCACCAGGCGGTCCACGACCACGTCGATGCTGTGCTTGTACTTCTTGTCGAGGGCGATCTCCTCGTCGAGGTCGCGCAGCTCGCCATCCACCCGGACGCGGACGAAGCCCGCCGCCCTGGCTCCGGCGAGGACCTTCTCGTGCTCGCCCTTGCGGTCGCGGACGAGAGGCGCCATGAGCATCACCCGCGTCCCGTCCGGAAGCGCGTACAGCTGATCGACCATCTGCTCGACCGTCTGGCGGGTGATCTCGCGGCCGCAGACCGGGCAGTGCATCCGCCCGATCCGCGCGAAGAGGAGCCGCAGGTAGTCGTAGATCTCGGTGACGGTGCCAACCGTCGAGCGCGGGTTCCGCGACGCCCCCTTCTGGTCGATGCTGATCGCCGGTGAGAGGCCGTCGATCTGGTCGACGTCCGGCTTCTCCATCTGGCCCAGGAACTGGCGCGCGTAGGCCGAGAGCGACTCGACGTAGCGGCGCTGCCCCTCCGCGTAGATCGTGTCGAACGCGAGGCTGGACTTGCCGCTGCCGGAGAGGCCGGTGATGACGATCAGCCGGTCACGCGGCATCTCCACATCGATGTTCTTGAGGTTGTGCTCGCGGGCACCGCGAACCACGATCCGGTCGGAGGGCATGGGTCCGAATAGTAGCAGGAATCGGTGAACGCCTGTTCGGTTTGGATGAACCGATGCAGCCGCCGCGTCAGACCACCGGCTCGGCCCCCGCCACCTCGGCGCGACGCGTCGTCACGGTCTGCACCGCGATGCCGATGGCCGCCAGGACGAGCCACGCCGCGACGTAGAGCGGCGACCGCGAGATCATCACGTCGACGCTGCCGTTGCGCAGGTCTCCCGGCTCGATCTGGCCGATCAAGACCATGACGCCGCCGACGGCGACGCTGGCGCCCCAGAAGGCCGTCACCACGATGACGACGGCCGTGGGGATCCGCAGCACCACGGCCGCGAGGCCGAACACGACCGCGAGCACGATGCCCACGACCAGCGCGGCGTTCGCATCGAGCCCGAGCCCAACTGCGATGCCGTAGCCGATCGCGTAGCCGAGGCCGGCGATCGTCAGCGCCACCGAGACGTACCACCACACGAAGGCGATCGTCGCCGCGACGAGCCCCACGACGATCGCGACCAGCCACGATGCCAGCGAGCCGAACGGCGGCTCGCCGAGGAAGGTCAGCGCCAGCTGCGCACCGATGCCCATGCCGACCAAAAAGCCGAGGAACGGCAGCACGATGCGGAAGACGCGGTAGCCGGCGAAGCAGGCGAGAAGGCCGATGGCGATGGCGAGGATGCCGATGAGGAGCGTGGTGGTGGGCACGAGGGCGACTCCTAGGTGGGCGAGGCGCTCATTGTGGCCCGCTCACGGCACCCGGTACAGGCAGATCTCGTCCGGCCACTCCCAGCAGCGCACCTGCTCGCGGCCGACCCACGCTGCGAGGTGCTCCGGGGTCCAGCGTGGTCGCTCGCCGGCACGCAGGAGGAGCCAGCGGACGCCGTACCGCTCGTAGGTGTCGCCGTCGTTCACCGATTCCTGCACCACGATCGTCGTCACCGGCGCCCGCATCGCCAGCGTCGGCGCCTCCAGGCCCTCGACGGCGGCGCCCGCCGGCAGCAGTGACCGCAGCTCGTCTTGGATCCGAACCAGCGCATGGGTGCGATGCAGCGCGGCGGATTGCGCGGCTGTCCCCGCGACGAGCGCGGCGACGATCGCGATCACGCCGGCCACCCGCCAGCGCCCGAGCCCGGCCACGAGTGCCTCCAGCGCCACCGCCGTGAGGATCGCGAGCGGTGGCAGAAGTGGAACGACATACCGATTCGGCCGATACCCGGCAATGAGGAGCACCGTGAAACCGAGCGCCGCCCAGCCGATCATCGCACCCACGAAGCGACGGCGGCCTCGCTCCCATCGATGCCATCGCTGGCAGGCGACGGCGCATCCGGCGATGGCGCCGAGCAGCAGCGGGCCGGCAAGGACGGCGACGCGGTCCTCGCCGCCGGTGAGGTATTCCGTCACCTGGCCCCAGAGGAAACCCGGATCGACGCTGAGCCGCGTCGCGGGCCATGGCGCGAGGGCGGTCGCCACGTCGATGCCGGCCACCGACAGGCTGCCGAGCCATGCGACGAGCGCGACCACCAGGACGCCGGCGATCCCCCCCGCGACGATCGCGCTGCGACGACGATCGGAGCTCGCGAACGTCGCTCCGATCAACAGGCCGAACAGCGATGCCGCAGCGCTCGCCTTCGTCGCCACCGCCAGCACTGCCAGGATGCCGGCCAGCAGCGTCGTGCGGAGGGCGGGACGATCAGCCGGCGCGGCCCAGGCGCGCAGCGCCGCGGCAGCGGTCGCGATCAGCCATAGCGTCTCCATCGGCTCCAGGAGGGCGAGGCGAGCGTAGACGAGCTCGAGTGGCATCGCGATAAGAGCGACCGTGGCGAGCGCCGCGGCACCGACGCCGAACCGTGAGCGCGTCTCCGTCGCGACGAGGACGGTGGTCGCGACGACGCAGACGAGCGACACTACGCGCGCCTCGACGATGCCAACTTCGAAGGTCGCGAAGATCCACGCCACCGGGACGTTGAACGGGAGCTGCGCCACCACGAGCTGCCATCCGTCCGTGATCCAGCGGCCCAGGACCACGAGGTTGCGGGCCCCCATCACCGAGAAGCCCTCATCGGTGAACGGCGCGGCGCTGTACGTGACCCCAGGACGCGGGTCGGCACTCAAAAACGGCGCCACCAGGAGCAATGCGAGCACCGCCACGCCCCCCGTCACCGCCCAGCCGACGAGTACGTCGCGGTCACTGAACCGCAGCCACGCGCGTGGCACCTCCACCCCGTTGCCTCCGTCGATGCTCAGTGGACGAGCGGATCGTACGTCGTGACGACGAACGTCGCGCGGCAGCGAGCGGCGCGATTCGGCACGCAGGATGCCGCCGCGCGGTCGTCGAAGTGCCCCGTGAAGACGAGCTGCCCGAGGCGCGTGTTCGGACCACCGGGCATGGCGCGCGACGGGAATGGCTTGCCGTTCGGTGCCGCGAGGCGAAGCCCCGTCGACTCGAGCATCGCCTGCGTCACGTCGTCCGGAGGCTGGCTCGGGAGGAGGACGCGGAGGGGGCACTCGGCCTGGAGCCACGCGACGGCCGCGTCGCTGCCGCCGCTGTCGCCGTTGCAGTCGCCGGCGAGCTCCGCGTACCAGCCCGCGATCTGGATGTCGCCGGTGCCGAACGTCGCAACCGGGTCCTGCGCGGCGAGCACGGCAGCGACCTCGTGATGGTCGAGGTCGGGGCTGAGCCCACCCTGCGTTCCGACGACGAGGAAGACGAGCGTGACGGCACCGAGGGCCACGACGGCGCCGATA
>JBBRWZ010000071.1:0-10786 GCA_038248895.1 Candidatus Limnocylindria bacterium
ATCCCCCACCCGATCAGGGTGGCGCGCCGTCGGCCCTCCCGGAGCGCGCCGAGGAAGGCGCCGGCGAACTTCGTCGCCACCGCCAGCGCCGTCACCAGCGCCACGAGGCCGAGCGTCGCGACATCGGCCAGCCCGGCAAGGTCGATCTGCGCACCGATGTAGCCGAAGAAGAACGGCGTGAAGAAGGCAGCCACCGGCGCCACCTCCGTCTCGAGGGCGTGGCGCTCGCTCGACTCTCCCACCACCATCCCGGCCAGGAACGCGCCGATGATCGCGGCCAGGCCGATCTGCGCCGCCAGCGCCGCCAGCCCAAGCATGATGATCATCCCCGGCAGGAACGGGGTCTCCGCGAACCGCGGGTCGGTGAGCAGGGAGCGTCGGCGGCGCAGAATCCGCGTGCCTCCGAAGACCACCGCGCCGATGAACAGCACCGCCACCACGACGAGCGTCGCGATCCGCTCGGCGGACACACTGCCCGCCGCCAGCCCGGTGGCGAAGGCGAGGATGAGCATCGCCAGCACGTCGTCGATGACGGCGGCGCCCAGGATCACGCGGCCACTGTACGTCCGCAGCGCGCCGAGGTCGCGCAGCACGTTGGACGTGATCCCCACGCTCGTGGCCGTGAGCGCGGCGGCCAGGAAGACGGCGACGCTGGTCGACAGCCCCAGGAGGCCGGCCAGCAGGAATCCGGCGCCGAACGGCAGGATGACGCCCAGGGCGCCCACCGCCAGCGCCACGCCGCCCACGCGCAGCAGGTCGTGCAGGCGCGTCTCGACGCCCACCTGGAAGAGCAGCAGCACGACACCGATCTCGGCGAAGAGGCTCGTCTCCGGCTCGATGTGGTACCAGCCGAGGAGCGCGGGTCCCACCACGGCCCCGGCCAGGATCTCGCCGATGACTGGCGGCTGGCCGAGGCGCTTGAACAGCTCGTCGCCGAGCTTGGCGGCCAGCAGCAGCACGAAGAGCTGGCGAAGGATGTCGGCGAGGTGCTCCACCGGCCTAGAGGAGGTACCGCAGCCAGATGTAGCCGGTGCTCACCACCATCGAGCCGATGGTGACCGGCAGCCCGTAACGCAGGAACGCGCCGAACGTGATCGGATGCCCCTCGCGCGCCGCCATGGCAACAAGGATGACATTCGCGCTGGCACCGATGACGGTCGCGTTGCCGCCGAGGTCGGCACCGATGGCCAGCGCCCACCACAGCGCATCGGTGTCTTGGCTGCCCGCGATCTGGCTCACCACCGGGATCATGGTCGCGGTGTACGGGATGTTGTCGACCACGCCGGAGAGGGCCGCCGACACCCACAGCACGAGGAGCGAGGTGCCGGCCACCGCGCCGCCGGTGAGCGTCACGATGCCCTCCGCCACGGCGTCGATGACGCCGACCTCGATGACGCCGGCGACGAGCATGAACAGACCGATGAAGAAGAACAGCGTCGGCCACTCCACCTCGCGCAGCACCTCGCCGGGGTCCTCCCGCGCCACGATCATCAGCACGATCGCGCCAGTGAGGGCGATGGTCGCCGGCTCGTAGCCGAGCGGGCCGTGGAAGAGGAAGCCAATGAGCGTCAGGCCGAGCACCGCCAGCGAGCGGCGCAGCAGGGAGGGGTCCACGATCATGCGGCTCTCGTCGAGGCTGAGCAGCGTGTCGCGCAGCTGCGGGTCCGTCTCGAGCTGGCCGCGGAACAGCCAGCGCGCCGCGACGAGGTAGAGGCCCATCAGCAGCACCGAGAGCGGCGCCAGGTTGACGAGGAAGGCGCCGAAGTCGAGGCCGGCGGCACTGCCGATGAGGATGTTCGGCGGATCCCCGATCAGGGTCGCCATGCCGCCGATGTTGCTCGCCAGGATCTCGCTGATGACGAACGGCAGCGCGCTGACGCCCAGCCGGGCCGCCAGGAAGAGCGTGATGGGCCCCACCAGGACCACCGTCGTCACGTTGTCGAGGAAGGCGCTGGCGACGGCGGTGATGACACTGAGGACGACGAGCACCCGGTACCCATCGCCGCGGGCGAAGCGTGCGGCGCGGACGGCGAGCCAGCCGAAGACGCCGGTCTTGCGGATGATGCCGGCCAGGATCATCATGCCGGCCAGCAGGAAGATGACGTTGAAGTCGATCTTCTCGAACGCCTGCTCCTGGGTGACGATGCCCAGCAGCACCATCGCCACGCCGCCGGCCAGGGCCGCGATCGTCTTGTGGATCCTCTCGGTGGCGATGAGCGCGTAGGTGGCCACGAAGACGGCGACGCCCGCTCCCGCCGCGAGCGTCATCCGGCATCCCCGTCGCTCGGCTCCAGCAGCCGCTGGCGGCCCGTCGCGCGCACCCAGACGAGCAGCAGCTCGAGCTGATCGATGTAGCCGACGACCCGGCCCCCACCATCGCAGATCGGCAGGCCGTTGAGGTGGTGCGACTGGATCTTGGCGAAGGCATCGCGAACCGTGCCGTCGAGCTGAACGCTGACCGGCGGCTCCATGATGTCGCGCGCCAGCCGCGCACCGATGTGGCCGGCGTAGCGGAGCACCGCCTCCATGTCCTCGATCTCCCCGAGGGATGCCTCGGGGACGATCTTGAGGAAGATGTCGTGCACGAGCCCGCGCACCGGCACCAGGCCGGCCAGCCGATCCTCGGCGTCGACCACGGAGATCACCCGGCAGCCAGCGTTCTCGACCGCGGCCTCGGCCACCACCTGCAGGCTGTCCGTCTCATGAACGATCACCGGGTGCACCTGCAGGTGCCGGTCGGCCTCGGCAATCGACGTCCCCTGCGTGATCGATTCGGCTGTCGCGCGTTCCATCGTCATCGGTACATCACGGCGCGGAACGCGCAGGGAGACTGCTCGTCGCGCAGTCTCCACCTTGGCACGATCGGTTAACGGGCGGTCGGCCGGGCCCGGGACGATGGCTCGTCCGAGCGCTGAGGATACCCGCCACCGGCGCGGGTGGGCAACTCGCCGCCCGGTATCATGGCCCGCCCACCGTCACCAGGAGTCCGGCCCCACCGATGACCGGCAGCCTCGGCGTCACGCTCCTTGTCGCGCTCGCCGCCGCCCTCGTGCTCGGTGCCATCGCGCATCGCCTCCGGCTGGCGCCGATGGTCGGCTACATCGCCGCGGGCCTGCTGGTCGGGCCGTTCACGCCCGGCTTCGTGGCGGACCGTGCCCAGGTGCTCGCGCTGGCGGACCTTGGCGTGGCGCTGCTCATGTTCAGCATCGGCCTCCAGTTCACCCGTCGCGAGCTGATCGGCGTGGGGCGCGTGGTTGCCATCGGCGCGCCCCTCCAGGTGGCGCTCACCCTTGCCGTCGGCGCGGGCGTGGCTTGGGGACTCGGCCATCCCCCCATCGAGGCGCTCTACCTGGGGGCCATCATCAGCATCGCCTCGTCGGTGGTGATGGTGAAGGTGCTCGGTGAGAGCGGACTCCACGCGACCCTGCACGGCAAGCTCGCCTTCGCGTGGTCGGTGGTGCAGGACCTCATCACGATCCTGCTGGTCGTGGTCCTCTCCGCCCTGGCGAAGCCCACCCCACAGCCGCTGGTCGAGGTGGCGCGGGCGAGCGCCATCGCGATCGCCTTCGTGGCGGCCGTGCTGCTGCTGGGGTCGCGCACGCTGCCGTGGGCATTGGCGCGCATCGCGCGGCTGGCGTCGCGCGAGCTGTTCATCGTGGCGGTCGCGGTGGTCGCCATCGGCACCGCCACCGTCGCGGGGCTCGTCGGCGTAAGCGTCGCCCTGGGCGCCTTTGTCGCCGGCATGGCGCTCGCCGACTCGGACCTCGCGGCATCGGTCCTCGGCGAGGTGGTGCCGCTGCGCGAGCTGTTCAGCACGCTCTTCTTCGTGAGCGTGGGCCTGCTGCTCGAACCGGGCGCGGTGCTGGCCGGCTGGCCGGTGGTGCTCCTGCTCGTCGTCCTCATCGTCCTCGTCAAGGGTGGGATCGTGGCGGGTATGCTCCGCGCCTTCGGCCAGGGGTCCGGCGTCTCGCTGCGCACGGCCGGGCTGCTGGCGCAGACCGGCGAGTTCAGCTTCGTGCTGGCCACGGTGGGACTCCAGGCCGGCGCAATCGAGCGCGACGTCTTCAGCCAGGCGATGGGTGCGGTCGTCGCCTCGATCCTGCTGGCAGGTCCGGTCGCGGCCGTCGCCGAGCGGCTCGCTGCCCGCACGACGGTGCCAATCGCCTCACACGCGCCACTCGCCGCCGTCGGCGAGCTGCGGCGCCACGCCGTGATCCTCGGCTATGGACGCATCGGCAGGGCGGTGGGTCGCGTGCTCACCGCGCGCGGCTTTGACTGGGTGGCGATCGACCTCGACTACCCGGTGGCTCGCGCGGCGCGAGACGCCGGACTGCCGCTGGTGTACGGCGACGCCGCCTCGCCATCGGTCCTCGACCATGCCCGCATCCGTGACGCCCGGGTGTTGGTGGCGGCGATTCCCGACCCGCTCGCGACGCGGCAGGCACTCGCCCATGCGCTGCGCCACAACGAGCGGCTCGAGGTCGTGGCGCGCGCCAACTCGGAGGCTGACGAGGTCGAGCTGCGCCGCCTGGGCGCAACCCGCGTCGTGGTCGCCGAGCGGCAGCTCAGCGCGGAGCTGGTACGCCACGCGCTGCGCCGCTTCGGGGTCAGCGATCGGGAGATCGACGCGGTACTGCGCCGCGACGAGCTGCGCTAGGTCAGCTCTTCTTCCCGAACGCCTGCTCCAGGATCGCTCCCATGTCGGTGCCGCCGGTCTGTGCCTGCTGCCGCTGCTGGCCCAGGATCTGCCCGAGGTCGGGGAACCCGCCGCCCGAGGTGCCGGAGGTTCGCTTGCCCAGCATGCCCATCACGAGCGGGGCCAGCGTCGCCAGAAGCTGGAGGATGCCGCCACCACTGAGACCGCTGCGCTGGCTCAGTGCCTGCGCCGCCGGCTCCTGCCGATCGCCGAAGATGTGGCCCAGGATGCCGGCGCCATCGGCGGCCTTGCCGTGGTGCGTGCCGGCAAGATAGCCATCCAAGTCGTCGAGCACGCTCGCGTGGTTGTCGCCGGCGAGTGCCGCCTGGAGGCTGCGGGCGCCGTCCGGGTCGGCGGCATTCCGCTCGAGGCCAGCCAGGAGCATCGGGACGGCGTCCTGGATGGCGCCCCTCGTCTGGGCGGGATCGGCGCCGACGCGGGCGCTGATCTGGTCGAGCCGTCCATCCTGGAGCAGTTTGTCCAAAAGCTCGTTCACAGATGTCAAGGATTCACCTCATGGCTGGGCGTGGCCGGCGGGTGCGTCGCACCTGGCTCCCACCACGCTTCCTCGATATGTAGCACGAGTTCGGCCAGCGACCCTACTTCGAGCGCGGCGGCATCCGCGGGCGGCCGCTGGATCACGCCCCACGGCCCGCGCCGAATCCAGACCGCCCGCATCCCGGCCGCCGCGGCGGGAAGCACATCGTTGTCGACGCGGTCACCGACGTAGGCCACGTCGGCGGGCAGGGGCGATCCCATGAGCTCGAGTGACCGAGCGAAGAATGCGGGGTCGGGCTTGGCGACCCCGAGCCCCTCGGACATCGCCATCACATCCGCTTCGACGCCCATCGCGCGGAGCTGCACCTCGCGGATCGCCGGCTGGTTGGCGATGATCGCCACCCGGTACCCGCCGTCGCGCAGGTCCGCCAGCGCCGGCAGCGCATCGGCATACAGGTCGACCGGCTGGAACCCACCATGGACCGATTCGACGGCCGCGAGCCGCATCGGCCAGTCGTCAATGCCGAACGCATCGAAGACGGCGCGGTGCTCCTCGCCGCGCTGGATCGCGGCGCCGAGAGCGGCAAGGAAGGTGAGGCGCGGGATGCCGAGCTCATCCGCCCAGGTGGACCAGATGCGTGTCTCGTCGATGATGGTCTCCCCCACGTCGAGGCAGACCCAGCGCTCGGTCATGCGTTCAGCAGCTCCCCGGTGCGGCGCATCGCGGCGCGCAGCTCGGCCTCCGGCACCCCCTCGAACTCGAGGCTGCGAACCTGGTGCGCGCCCGACGGCAGCGGAATGTCCTCCAGGCGACCACGGACGATGGATGCGTTGAGCGCGTCGCCCTCGCGGTGCGGAGCGAGGTGCACGTGCAGGTGCTGGATGCCGCCGCCGAAGACGTAGATCCAGACGCGCTCCGCGTCGGTCGCCGCCTTGAGCGCCCCGCAGACGCGGGCGAGCGTCGCGCCGAACGTCGTCGCCTCGTCACCGTCAAGGTCCTCGATATGGGGGACGTGACGCAGCGGCTCGAGGTACGCGAAGCCGGGGGTGTAGCTCTCGATGCTCATCGAGAGGCGCCAGCGGGCATCGCGCCACACCTCCTCGCGGAGGAGCTCGCCGTCGCCGTCGCGCTGCGCACAGATGGCACATTCCCCGGTATCGGACATCGGACCGATGCTACCCCGAATCCCGACGCGATCCACGAACGGCATGCATCGCGACCTCGCGGCACTGCCCGGTCAGCGCCGCGCAGAGCTGCGCCGCCTCGGCCATCGTGCGATCGTGCGATCGGTCCGGCTCAGATCGGTCATCGGCCCCCAATTCGCTGGTGGTGCGAGCAAACCGAGTTGACGGGCTCGCGCGAGCGCCATCGCGACCCGGAATACGCACATATAACAAGGTATGAGCGGCCGATAAGGGATGGAGTCTGCGTCGGTAGCCGGATACCTTGCACCAGCGCGCGATTGGCCCTTGCTGCGCAGCGCGCCACCGCTCCGCGAAGGACCTCGACATCGCCGTTGACCAAGAGGAGCGACATGAACGCACGAGAGCCGGCCCGGGGGCCGGCTCTCGCATCGGTCTGGCTGGTGGCGACGCTTACGGCGTAACGTCCACCACCCGGTCGAGCGCCGGCGGCGACACCGGGGAGTTCGCCCCGATGTAGTCAACGAACGCATTGCTGTCGATCGGCCCGATGACCCGATCCGTCGCCTGGGCGAAGACGGTGAAGCCGTCGCCGGTGCCGGAGACGAGGAACGCATTGCCGGTGAGGCGATACGTGGCGGCCGGGTCGATCATGGTCCCGTTGAGCGTGATCGAAGCGTCGATCACCTTGTCACCCTGGGCACGGCTGTCGTCGTACTGGTACGTGAAACCACTCGAGACCGCCAGGAATCGGTACTCGTCCGGGCCAGGGTTGTTGAACTGCTGCTCGAGCAGGTCGTCGATCTGGGCACCCGTGAGCGAGAGCGTCACGAGGTCGTTCTGGAACGGCTGCACGGCGAAGACCTCGCCGTAGGTGACGTCGCACGGTGACGACTCCCCGACCTCGCAGAGCAGGTCAGCACGGATGCCGCCCGGGTTCATCACCGCGAACTGCGCGCCGGCACCAGTTGTGGCCGCGAGCTGTGCATCCGCGATGGCGTTGCCGAGCGTCGACTCGTCGTCCCCGTCCGTGCCGCGGAGGAGATCCGCGGTGATGGAGACGATGACCTCGTTCTTCACCTCGGCGACGAGGGCGTTGTACTTGGCGACGATCGCCGTCTCGGCGGGATCCGGCGCGACGTCACGGGTGACGATCACGTTCTCCGCCGAGGCGCTGACGACATCCTTGGTGGCGCGATCGATCTGGAGATCGATATCGGTCACCAACCGCCCGAACGAGGCCCCGCTCGTCACGAGCATGTTGTTGATCTCGCAGTTGTACTGGGCGTGCGTGTGGCCGCTGATGACCACATCGACCGCGGGATTCAGCTGGTTGACGATGTCGACCAGCGCCCCGCTGATGCCGTTGCAGGTATTGGGAAACGCCGCTGTCGACGGCGTCTGGAACCCACCTTCGTGCAGCAGGATGACGATCGACTCGACATGCTGCGCCTGGAGCTGCGGGACGAGCGCGTTGATCGTCTCCGCCTCGTCACGGAACTCGAGGCCCGCGGTGCCGGCCGGCGCCACGATGCCCGGCGTCCCCTCGAGGGTGAGGCCGATGAAGCCGATCCGGACGCCCTTGATCTCCTCGATCTGGTAGGCCGGGAAGACAGTCTCGTTGGTGCCCGCGTAGAAGACATTGGCGGAGAGGTACTGGAAGTCGGCGCCGGCGAAGCCGTCACCGTCCTGGCAGCCGTCGACCGGGTGGCAGCCGCCGTTCTGGAGGCGGAGCAGCTCGGCCGGGCCCTCGTCGAACTCGTGGTTGCCGACGCTTGTGATCTGCAGGCCAAGGGCGTTCATCGCCTCGATGGTCGGCTCGTCGTGGAAGTAGGCGCTCTCGAGGGGGCTCGCCCCCACGAGGTCGCCGGCCGCCACCGTGATCGTGTTCGGGTTCTCGGCGCGGAGCTCGCGGATGTGGGTGGCGAGGTATTCGACACCACCGTTACCCTCGACGCTACCGGCCTCGGTCAGGACGCGCGCCGACGAACCGGACGGCGGGTTGATGTTGCCGTGGAAGTCGTTGATCGCCAGCAGCTGCACGTCGAGCGACCGGTGAGCGACCCCGTTGGGGCTGCCGCCCGCATGCGGGCTTTTCGCGGCCACCGGGACGGCGGCGAGGATCAGCGCCACGGCGGCGAGCAGGACGGCCGCGCCGCGGCCGAGTCGGCGCTGCGCGCCTCCTGGATGGGCTTGCATCAATGGATCTCTCCTGTGCGGTGAGTGGGCCTCGTTGCCCCACGGCAGCACGCTGACGGGGCGACTTCAGGAGGCCGTTGCGGGCACGTCAACGCCGTGACGCGACCCCAACCCTAGGCTCGCCATGGTACCCAACCGCACCGCAATGGTCGAACGTGCGCGGGGCCATTCGGCTCTCGTTCGCCGCAGGTCCCACGGTTTCGCGGTGCACGGACGCACCGCGACATCGGTCAGGCGAAGGCAGTGCGTGATCACCTCTCGGTTCGATGCCCGCGTCGCGGGCGGCGACGAACGTCAGACGGGCACGCCGAGCCCGTCGGCACCCAGGGACCTGGCCCACGTCTCGTCTGGACATCTGCTTGCCTGGCGTGCATTAGCCGGACGTGAAGCCTGCCGGCGCGCCCGGCCACGCTCGGCGAGGTCAGTTTCGGGGCCAGGCGGCCCGCTAATGCCCATCACCGACGCAGATGACGAGACGCGCCTCGCCCATCGGCCAACCGCACGCCAGGGATGCATATGACCACGCGCGGATCGCCTGGGCCCACCGTGCCACGTGCCACGTGCTGCGTGCCACGTGCCGCGGTTTCGGGGGCGCGTCGTCGCGAGTGGGCAGTATCGCTTCGCGCGCCGCTGGATCAGGCGGTCTTGACGCCCTGCACCAACGCCTCGACGGACGGCTTCGCGTCGCCGAACAGCATCGAGGTCTTCTAGGAGCTGAAGAGCGGGTTCGGGATGCCGGCGAAGCCGGTGCCGCGGCCGCGCTTGAGGACGATCACGTGCTGCGCCTGGTCGACGTTGAGGATGGGCATGCCGTAGATGGGCGAGGTCGAATCCTCCCGCGCCGCGGGGTTGACGACGTCGTTGGCACCGATGACGAGGGCGACATCGGTATCGGCGAAATCGTCGTTGATCTCGTCCATCTCCCGCAGCCGGTCGTACGGCACGTTGGCCTCCGCCAGGAGGACGTTCATGTGCCCGGGCATCCGCCCCGCCACCGGGTGGATCGCGAACTGGACATCGACGCCCTTCGCCACGAGCAGGTCCATCAGCTCGCGCACCGGACCCTGCGCCTGCGCCACGGCCATGCCGTAGCCGGGCACGATGATGACGCGCTTGCCGTACGCCATCAGCACCGCGGCGTCCTCCGCGTTGATCTCGCGCAGCTGCTCCTCGCCCTCGGCGCCGGCGACGGCGGCCCCCCCACCGGTTCCGAAGCCGGCGAAGAGGACGTTGAAGATCGAGCGGTTCATGGCCCGGCACATGAGCTGGGTGAGGATGGCGCCCGATGCGCCGACGAGCGTGCCGGCGATGAGCAGCGCGTAGTTGTTGAGCACGAAGCCGGTGGCCGCGACCGCGATGCCGGTGTAGCTGTTGAGCAGCGAGACGACGACCGGCATATCGGCCCCACCGATGGGCATCGTGAGCTGCACGCCCAGCACCAGCGCGATGAGCACGAAGAGGATGAAGAGCGGGACGCTGGGGCTGACCACGGCCAGCACGACCGCGAGGACGACCTCGGCGAGGAAGAGGCCGCCGGTGACGAGCTGCGAGCCGGGGTAGCGAACCGGGCGCGAGGCGACGATGCCCTGGAGCTTGCCGAACGCCACGACCGAGCCGGTGAGGCTCACAGAGCCGATGATGGCGCCGAGCAGCGTGGCGATGACGAACGCCAGCGGCAGCAGCTCGCCGGGGGCGTCGCCCGTGTCGCGCAGGAACTCGACCACCGCCACCACCGCGGCCGCTCCGCCACCGGCGCCGTTGAAGATGGCGACCATCTGCGGCATCGCGGTCATGGGGACGCGCTTGGCGCCGAGGAAGCCGGCCACCGCGCCGATGACGCCGCCGACGACGATGATCCACCACGTGTCGGGGATGCCGAACTGGCCGTCGCGGACGAAGAACGTCCACGCCACGATGAGTGCCATGCCGGCCGCGCCGAGCTGGTTGCCGGTCCGCGCCGTGCGTGGGCTGGCCAGGAACTTCAGCGCCAGGATGAAGGTGACCGCGGAGAGCAGCCAGACGAGATGGGTCAGGACATCGAGCGTATCCATCTAGCGATCACCCGGCCGCTTCTTGAACATCTCGAGCATGCGGTCGGTGACGACGAAGCCCCCCACGACGTTGATCGTGCCGAGGATGACGCCGATCAGGGCCAGCACGATCGCCACCGGACCGTCGGCCGTCGCCGCGACGAGCATCGCGCCCACGATGATGACGCCGTGCACCGCGTTCGCGCCGCTCATGAGCGGG
>JBBRWZ010000072.1:0-10738 GCA_038248895.1 Candidatus Limnocylindria bacterium
ACCCGAATCCGAAGCCCAGCGCGTACTCGAGCAGGAAGTCGGGCCAGAAGGCCAGGGCCAGCCCCGCACCGATGGCCGCGCCGACGATGATCCCGATCCCGTCGCCCGCGGCGCAGTGCATCGTCGACCCCAGCACCTGGCGCCACCGGACCGACACGTACTCCTCGTGGGTCCCGTGGAGCGGCTCCCGGCAGCCGAGCACGTAGAAGAACGCCCCGATTGGGCCGGTGAAGGCGGTGAGGATGACAAAGGCCCACTTCAGTACCGTCGCCGCCGGCGTCCGCCGGACGTCGATCGCGACAAACAGGAACGACGGCACCGTGAGGATCCACCACAAGAGCATGACGCCGTCGATCACCATCACAGGCTACCCGTGGACGAAGTGCGGCCACGGCTACGCCGCGGCGGGCACTGGATCGGCCGTGGGCCGCGCGACGATCCGCGCTTTCGTGCGCTCGATGCGGATGTAGCCGTAGACGATAAAGCCTGAGGATCGCGGCGAGGAGGCACCAGACCGACACGAGCGCCGCGGCCTTGACCCCGTAGGCCGTCAGCGCGGCCACGAAGACCAGCGCTCTGAAGACGTTGATGATCCGCTTGCCCGACAGCAACAGGCTCCCGATCGTGGCGACGAAGTACGCGCCCAGCACGACCGCGCCGAGGAAATGTGAGTTCTCATAGACGATGCTGTGGTTGACGATCTGCGACGTGACGCGGGTGACTGTGTGTGCGTAGAGCAGGTAGCCGCCGACCGCGACCCCGGCGAGCACGCAGGCGAATCGCCCGCCTCCTGGCGCGCGGGCTCGATCGGCCGGACCGCGACCGGGGTCAAGACCGGCCACAGCACGAACGCGAACAGCGAGTAGCCGTAGGTCATCACCGAGTTCAGCGACGCCGCACTCGACCCGAGCGGCCAGCCAGTTGACGCCCTCGATGAGCTGCTGGACGCCGAAGAGCAGCGGGACCGCCGCCGCCGGCAGCAGCGCTCGCCGCGGCGCGGCTTTTGATCGTCACCACGCCGACCGTCGACAGGGCGACGCCCGCCGTGAGGCTTGCTGTCGGCGAGACGCATACGAGCGGCCCGCGGCGGCCCGTCAGTCGCCGAGCGCGGTGCGCAGCCGCTGCTCGTCCTCGTCGCTCAGCGACGTCTGAATGACGTGTCCGCCGAAGTGCTCGATGCGCGGCAGCAGCTTGTCGGGGGTGCTCTTGCGGATCAAGAGGAAGACGCGGAAGTGCAGAGTGCGCTTGCACCAAGCGGTCCACCCCGTCGCCACCGGGGCGGCAGGAGGCCGCGCTGCCGAGGTCAGCGAGCGTGTCGCGGACCTGTTCGGCGGTCTGCGGGTCGTCATAGGCGATGGCTACGAGTTCACTCATGGGTCGTTCCTCCGGTGATCGGTCGATGATGGTGAGGGCAGGTTGCGCGTCGGGGTGCTCACGCCGCCGCGTGCGTCGGCTCGGGCCGTGGCTTGCTGGTTGCCGATGCGGGGGTGTCGATCGCCGTTGGCGTTCCGGAGCGCATCGTCAGGGCGGCGAGGACCGCGGCGACGAGTGCGATCGCTGCGTTGACAGTGACCGCGGTCGAGAACCCGTGCACGAACGCCATCTGATGAGCCCATGGTCAACTCGCGATCGAATGCGGCGTTGGGGCCGAAGGACGCCAGGATCGCGCCCACGATCGCGATTCCGAGCGCCAGCCCGGTGGCTCGGAAGGTGTTGAACACGCCGGCGAGGGTTCCGTAGTGCTCTGAACCTGTTACTCCCAGCGCGGCGGTTGTGGTCGGGGTGGTGACGAGTCCGATCCCCAGACCGGTCAGCGTGAGCCAGGGGATCAGGGTTCCGAGACTCGACTTCACTCCCAGGGTCGACAGACCCAGCAAACCTGCGGCGAGCAGCAGCATCCCCAGCGTCGCGGGGATGCGCGAGCCGATCCGGTCCGCCAGACGGCCCGCTAGGGGAGCGACGACCACGATCGTCAAGGTGAGGGGCAGCAGGGTGGCTCCGGAGCCGAGCGCCGAGTAGCCGAGCACGGTCTGCATGTAGAGCGCCAGAAAGAAGAACAGGCTGCACATCACCGCGGTTGCCATCAGGATCAGCACGTTCGCGCCGGCGAACGAGCGCTCCTTGAATAGCGTCAGGTCGAGAAGCGGCGCCTTGGTGTGGCGCTCATGCCTGATGAAGAGCGCAAAGCCGGTGGCCGCTACCGCGAACAGGCTGATGAGCCCCGGAGAGTTCCAGCCAGCGCCGCTGGCCTGGCTTAGGGCAAGCAGCAGGGCAAGCAGGCCCCCCGCTGAGAGGCCCGCGCCGACCAGGTCGAGGCTCCGCGGAGCGTCCGGAGCCCGTGACTCGCGAAGGACCGCTCGGGCGACCAGCCAGGCGCCGGCGCCAAGCGGCACGTTGACCAAGAAGATCCAGCTCCAGCCGAGGCTGTCGTTGATGATCGCTCCAAACAGGGGCCCGAACCCCAGTGCGCTGGATGAAACACCCGCCCACACCCCCAGCGCCATCCCGCGCTCCTTTTTCGGGCGCTCCTGCTGTTGCCGTGGGTGAGTTGAGCGCTTGGTCGAGGGCGCACGTCGATCCGTGCCTAGGGTTTCTGGCTTCTTCAGGGCTGGAATCCAGAGAGGCGGATGCGACGTGCGCGGTATCAGGGTATGGGCGCGGCTGCTTGGCCTGCAGCGGGTGGTTGTCGAGGACGTGTGGATCGGCGATGAGGGAGAGGTCGTCGTGGCGGCGCGGCCGACCTGGCGCGAGCGTGATCGCTGCGGCGTGTGCCGGCGCCGCTGTCCGGGGTTCGATCTCGGTGAGGGCCGGCGGCGCTGGCGGGTGCTGGACCTTGGCACGACGCTTGCGTTCGTCGAGGCCGGCGCGCCCAGGGTGACGTGCCGCCGTCATGGCGTCGTGGTCTGCGCGGTGCCGTGGGCGCGCCACAGCTCGCGGTTTAGCCGCGCGTTTGAGGACCAGGCGGCATGGCTGGCGGTCAACACATCAAAGACTGCTGTCGCGCAGCTGATGCGGATCGCGTGGCGGACCGTCGGCGCGATCTGCGAGCGCGTCGCCGCCGAGGCCCAGCGCGAGGTCGACCTGCTCGTCGGCCTGAGGCGGATCGGGATCGACGAGATCTCGCACCGCACCGGCCAGCGCTACCTGACCGTCGTCGTCGACCACGACACCGGCCGGCTGGTCTGGGCCGCCGCCGGCCGGGACCGCAAGACGGTCGAGGCGTTCCTCGACGCGCTCGGCGAAGAGCGCTGCAAACAGATCGAATTGGTGTCGGCCGACATGGCCGCCTGGGTCGCCGGCCCGGTCGCTGAGCGCTGCCCGAACGCCGAGCTGTGCCTAGATCCCTTCCACGTCGTGAAGCTCGCGACCGATGCGCTGGACGAGATCCGCCGCGAGGTCTGGAACGAGGCGCGGCGCGCCGGGCAGACCGCCATCGCCAAGGACCTCAAGGGCGCGCGCTTCGCGCTGTGGAAGAACCCCGAGAACCTCACCGACCGCCAACAAGCCAAGCTCTCGACGATCCAGCACACCAACCTTCGGCTCTATCGCGCCTACCTGCTCAAGGAGCAGCTGCGCCAGATCTACCGGCTCCCGGCGGCCGCCGCGATCGCGCTACTGGACGGCTGGCTGAAATGGGCCCGACGATGTCGCCTGCGACCGTTCGTCAAGCTCGCCAGGACGATCACCGAGCAGCGCGCCGGCATCCTCGCAGCGATCGAGCACCGCCTCTCCAACGCCCGCGTCGAACAGGTCAACACCCAGATCCGCCTGATCACCCGCCGCGCCTTCGGCTTCCACTCACCCGACGCCCTCATCGCCCTAGCAATGCTCACCCTCGCCGACCTCTGCCCACCACTCCCACGGTGAACCACCCACTCATACCACCCACGGAAACAGCAGGAGACCCCTTTTTCGGAAACGTCTCGGCAATGATCGCCAGCGATGCCGGCGCCACCAACGCAGCGCCGAGGCCCTGCACCGCGCGCGTGACGATCAGCACCGCGCCCGACGGCGCCAGTCCCGAAGCGAGCGACCCCAACACGAAGATGCCAAGGCCGACCAAGAACATGCGTCGCCGGCCGTCACGGTCAGCCAGGCGCCCCGCCAGCAGGGTGAAGACCGCGAGCGTCAAAGAGTACGCCTTGATCACCCACTCCACGCCGTTGAGGCTGACACCGAGTTGACGCTGGATCGTCGGCAGCGCGACCGACACCGCGGTGTCGTCGAGCAGAAGCAAGAACGTGACCAAGGTCAGTCCGGCCAGGACGGCCCAGCGAGCACGGGACTCGAGCGGGGTCACGTCGGAGTCGCCAGCGGACCGGGCAGCACTCGTACGCGGAAGGACGCGGTCGTCGCTCACGGGGTAGCGCCTGACGTCGCGCCTCGCCAGCGGTGCGCCGACACGGATTGTCCAGGGCAGCGACGTCCGCATGCCTCGACCGTCGCGCGCATCTGCCCGAGCGACGTGTGGCGGGCGCGGGCGGTCCTGTCGGAACCATCCGTGGCGGCCGGTCGAGGTCTAGCCAGAAGAGCGTGTCCTGTGAGCGCAGACCCGCGAATCGTCTCGCGCGTGAGCGACATCTCGCCACCCCTTTAGTGGCGTATGACTCGGCTGGTGCTCGTGGCGCCGCTAAGCAGTGGTCCCGGGCGTTCGGGCTCGACCGCGGTTGCGACCGCCCGAGTCGCCTCACTGGCCGCACGGTCGTCTGTCGACGCGGCGTCCCGAGCGGGGACCGCATCTGAGACGGCCGGCCTCATCCACCACCAGCGAGCGCTGGTCGCTCGCGGCTCCCCCGAGTGGGGTCCAGGGAGCCGCGCGATGGTCTGCGTTGCTGATGATGGGGACACGTGGCCTATCGCTCTTGCCGGACTGGGGTCAGCGGGCGTTCAGCAGCCGCCGTCCTGGGCCTTCTGCGCGGGGCGATCCGCATGCTCTTCCGTGTCGTGGCCGTCTCCCTGGGTGGCGGCGTCGACGGGGCCGTGCTCGTGGCCGCCGCAGCAGCCTCCGTCCTGGGCCTTCTGGGCGGGGTGATCCGCGTGCTCCTCCGTGAGTGTGTCGGTCGTCTTGGATGAGGACATCGTCAGCCTCTGCTTTCGTCGATGGTTGGTGATGGGTAAGGGTCGTTGCTGGGGTTGATCTCGGCAGCCGTGTGGACTATCCGACGGGGCCGCGGGGACTACGGATCTGGGGCCGCGGGGACTCTCCGTTGCGGACCACCTGCTCTCAGTAGTGCCAGGCGCCGCCCCAGGGAAGGATGATGAACAGGAAGAGCAGCCAGATCACCACCCACCAGGTCCAGTTGAAGCCGACGAAGTCGTAGCGACGCCGTTGCTCGGGCCGGAGTTGATACCAGCGACGCCCGCGCTCGTCGGTCGCTTCGATCTCGTCCTCGCCGTATTGGCCGATGACGTGGTGCTCCTCGATCAGGCGCGGGTGGGGGATCGCGCTCGGATCCTTGTTCGAGTGGCTGTCGCCTGAAGGCGCGCCGGGCGGGGGCCGGGGTCTGTGTCTGTGTCGTTGGGTGCGTAAGCCATGGAGGCTCCTTTGTTGTCGATGACTCGCCTACGGTCCTTGGTGCGCGGCGTGGTGATCTGGGGGGACGCGGTCGCCGACCTCCGCGGATGAGGGCTCCGCAGGCTCGGATCCGTGTGAGCTGTGTCCGTGACCACCCCGCAGCCGCTGTGGCCGCTGTCGCCCTGATCGTGACCGCCTTGGCCTCGACCACCGCCGTGACCGCCGTGGCCGCGGAGGTGTGACGCGATCATCACGACGAAGGCCACGATGAAGAGGATCGTCCAGACGCTCATGGTTGCTCCCTTTCGTTGGGTGGTCCGGATTCGTGGACCGGAAGGACGGTCACGTGACCGCGCAGCATGCCCATCCCGCAGGTGAACGGATAGTCGCCGGCGGCTTCCGGGTGCAACTCGATCGTGATGTCCTCATGCAGCGGGAGGAACGTCTTGACGCCGAGATCCGCGAACATCACGTGCTCGGAGCACTGGGACTCGTCTTCGCGGTGAAAGGTGATCCGGACCGGGTGGCCCAGGTCGACCGTCACCGCGTCGGGTAGCCGTTGTTCACGACGATGCGCGGTTTGATCGGTGCGTCTCGTTCCGGGCGGCGCTGCCGGGGCTGCTGCGTGGTGTCTGAGATGAAGTGCTTTCATGGCTCTTCCTTTCCACCTCCCACGCTACGTCCGGCCAGACGCGACGCCATCCGCACGAACCGAGCGATCGGGTGCGTAGGTCCTACGTGCTTGCGGGTGCGGGGTTTGCGCGGTCGCGCGCGTCCGAGCGGGAATGCCGGCCGTTCGACGAACTCCTCTGATGATCCGCGCGTGGCGCCACGCGAGCCGGCGGCCGTCGAACGTCAGGCGCACGCTCTCGATCCGCGTACGGCGCGGGGTGCGAAAAACGGGGTGGACGAGCCAGCACGCGAGCGCTCTGGCGGCCCGCGGCCCGCGGCTCGGCCGGCTTGACTTCTTGCCTGCGGGCTCAGCGGGCGCTGTCGTCGCGCAGCGTCCGGAAGCGGCGCAGCCGCAGTGCGTTGCTCACGACCGAGACGCTCGAGAGGGCCATTGCCGCTCCGGCGATGACCGGGTTGAGCAGGCCGGCAGCGGCGAGCGGCAGGGCCGCGACGTTGTAGCCGAAGGCCCAGGCCAGGTTCTGCTTGATCGTCCGCAGCGTCGCCCGGCTCAGCCGGATGGCGTCGCCGGCGGCGCGCAGGTCGCCCGAGACGAGCGTCAGGTCGGAGGCCTCGATCGCCACGTCGGCGCCGGTGCCGATCGCCAGGCCGAGGTCAGCCTGGGCCAGCGCGGGCGCGTCGTTGACGCCGTCGCCGACCATCGCGACGACCCGGCCCTCTCCCTGCAGGCGCTTGATGACGTTGACCTTGTCGGCCGGCAGAACCTCGGCGATGACCTCGTCGATGCCCACGGCGGCGCCGACGGCGTTCGCGGTCGTCCGGTTGTCGCCGGACAGCAGCACCGGGCGCAGCCCCAGGCGCCTGAGCTCGGCGATCGCCTCGGCCGACGTCGGCTTGAGCGCGTCGGCGACCACGAAGATCGCGCGCGCCGCGCCGTCCCAGCCGGCGGCGATCGCCGTCTGGCCGTGCGACTCGGCCTCGCGTCTGGCGGCATCCAGCGCCGGGGGGAGATGCATCGCCCAGTCGGCCAGCAGCGCCGGCCGCCCGACGATCAGCGCGTGGCCGTCGACCGCGCCCTCAACACCGAGGCCCTCGCGGTTGGCGAAGTCCCCGACGGGCGGCAGCGGGCCGGTCTCGGCCTGAGCCGCAGAGGCGATCGCCTGGGCGATCGGGTGCTCGGAAGCGTGCTCGAGCGCGCCCACCAGCCGCAGCGCCTCGGCCCGGCCGAGGCCGTCGGCGAGCTCGACGGCGACCAGGCTCATCTTCCCCGTCGTGATCGTCCCCGTCTTGTCCAGGACGACGGTGTCGACCCGGCGCGTGGACTCCAGGACCTCGGGCCCGCGGATGAGCAGGCCGAGCTGCGCGCCGCGGCCGGTCCCGACCATCAGCGCGGTGGGCGTCGCCAGCCCGAGCGCGCACGGGCAAGCGATGATCAGGACGGCGACGGCTGCGGTGAACGCGAAGCTCGTCCCTTGCCCGGCTGCCAGCCAGTACACGAGGGTCCCGAGCGCCAGCACGATGACGATCGGGACGAAGACGCCCGACACGCGGTCGGCCAGGCGCTGGACCGGCGCCTTGCCGCTCTGAGCGTCGGTGACGAGCCGCGCGATCTGCGCGAGCGCCGTGTCCGCGCCCACCCTGGTGGCCCGCACGACCAGCTTGCCCGAGGCGTTGACCGTCGCGCCCGCGACCTCCGAGCCGGGGCCGACGTCGACGGGGACGGGCTCACCGGTCAGCATGCTCATGTCGACCGCCGAGCGCCCGTCCTCGACGACGCCGTCGGTGGCGAGCTTCTCGCCCGGGCGGACGACGAACCGGTCGCCCACCGCCAGCTGCTCGACCGGGACGTGGCGCTCCGTCCCGTCGGCATCGAGGACGGCCACCTCCTTGGCGCCGAGCTCGACGAGCGCCTGCAGGGCGGCCCCGGCGCGCCGCTTGGCGCGCGCCTCGAAGAAGCGCCCGGCGAGGATGGCGGTCGCGACGAACGCTGCGACCTCGAGGTAGATCTCGTTCGCGCCGGCCCCCTTGACAGGAATCAGGTCGAACCGCATCTGCATCCCCGGCCGCCCGGCCTCGCCGAGGAAGAGGGCGTAGAGCGACCACAGCCACGCGGCGAGGACCCCGAGCGAGATCAGCGTGTCCATCGTCGCCGTCGCGTGCTTGAGGTTCTGCCAGGCGGCCCGGTGAAACGGCCAGGCGCCCCAGACCACGACGGGCGTGGCGAGCTGCAGGCTCAGCCATTGCCAGTTCTCGAACTGCAGCGGCGAGATCATCGCCAGCGCCAGGACCGGCGCCGAAAGCACGGCGGAGACGACGAGCCGCCGGCGCAGCGACGACGTCTCGCGGTCCGCGTCCGCATCCGCCTGCGCGGCGCCGTCGCGCCGCGGCTCCAGGCTCGGCAGCCGCACCTGGTAGCCAGCGGCCTTGACCGCGCCGAGCAGCGCGTCCTGACCGGCGACGGCGGGGTCGTACTCAACCGTCGCCCGCTCCGTGGCGTAGTTGACGGTGGCCGTGACGCCCTCGAGCTTGTTGAGCCTGCGCTCGATCCGGTTGGCGCAGGACGCACAGGTCATCCCGGTGATCGGGAGCTCGACATGCTCCATGAAGCCTGTGGCGGCGGATGCGGTGGCCATCAGCTGACGGCGTACCCCGCCTCGGTGACCGCCGCGTGCACCGCCTCGTCGGTGAAGCCTTCGCCCGTCACGGTCACGCGGCCGGACGGCAGGTCGACGTCGACGCCGGTCACTCCGGGGACCTCGCTGACCTCCTCGCTGACGGAGGCGACGCAGTGCTGGCAGGTCATTCCGGACACGACGTACGTCTGGGAGTCGCTGGTGCTCATGAATCTCCTCATATACGGTATAGGGGTATACCCCTCTAGCAACATGACCCAGACGCCGGCGCGCGGCTACACCGCCTCCAAGGACCAGCTAATCAAGCGCCTGCCGCGGATCGAAGGGCAGATCCGCGGCATCCAGAAGATGGTCGACGAGGAGCGATACCGCATCGACGTCCTGACGCAGATCGCGGCGATCGAGGCGGCGCTCGACAAGATGGCGCTGGCGGGCTTCTCGACGACCACGAGTTCGTCATGGCGCCTGATTACCTGGGACTGGTCTTCGATCGGGAAGGTGATCCGCACCGGTGGCCGAGGTCGACCGTCACCGTGTCGGGGCGGGGTGGTAGCCGTCATTCACGACGATGCGCGGTTGATCAGCCTCCCTTCCGCCATGCCATCCGCGCGAACTGCGCGATCGGGTGCGCAGCTCCTACGTGCTTGCGGGTGTGGGCTCCTGCGCCGCCGTCGGAGTACGGGCCGGAATGCCGGCCGCTTGGTAGGCGTCGAGCTCGTCGAGCGTCTCGCGTTCGAGCAGCGTGCCGGCGAGCGCGTCGAGTTGCGTTCGGTGTTCGCTCAGCGTCGTGAGCGCCTTGGCGTAGCACTCGTCGGTGATCCGCTTGACCTCGTCGTCGATGGTTTCGCGGGTGCGCTCCGACGTGCCGCCCGGGGCGCCCGGAAACAGGAGTGGCTCGTCCTTTGGGCCGGGCAGCACTGACACCAGGCCGACCTTCTCCGACATGCCCCAGCGCCCGACCATCTGGCGCGCGAGGAGGGTGGCCTGCTCGAGATCTGATTCGGCGCCGGTCGTCGCCTCGTCGTAGACGAGCTGCTCGGCCGCGCGTCCACCCATGGCGCCGACGATCCGTCCGCGCAGGTAGCTCTCGCTGTAGCCGTAGCGGTCCTCATCGGGGGACTGGAACGTGACTCCAAGTGCTCGGCCGCGCGGGATGATCGAGACCTTCCGGACTGGGTCGGCGCCCGGCTCGAGCATGCCGAGCAGGGCGTGGCCGGACTCGTGGTAGGCGGTCCTGCGGCGCTCTTCGGGAGATAGCAGGATCCGTCGCGCGGCGCCGAGGATGATCCTCTCGAGCGCGTCGGTGAAGTCTTGGCGCTGGACGGCGTCGTGGCCGCGTCGCGCCGCTGACAGCGCGGCTTCGTTGACGACGTTGCGCAGATCGGCGCCGACCATCCCCGGGGTCGAGCCGGCCAATCCCGCCAGGTCGACATCGTCGGACAACGGCACGGCTCGCGTGTGGACCTCGAGGATCTTCAGGCGGCCCTGCTGGTCGGGTGGGCTGACGGTCACCCGGCGGTCAAAGCGGCCGGGGCGCAGCAGCGCCTGGTCGAGGATCTCGGGGCGGTTGGTCGCGGCGAGGACGATCACGCCCTCGGTGCCCGTGAACCCGTCCATCTCGGTCAGGATCTGATTCAGCGTCTGCTCGCGCTCGTCGTTGCCGCCGAAGCTCCCGCTCCCGCGTGCCCGGCCGATCGCGTCGAGCTCGTCGATGAAGATGATCGCCGGTGCGTCCTTCTTGGCCTGCTCGAACAGATCGCGAACGCGACTGGCGCCGACGCCGACGATCATCTCCACGAACTCCGACGCCGACAGCGAGAAGAACGGGACGTTGGCCTCGCCGGCCACCGCACGAGCCAGCAGCGTCTTGCCGGTGCCCGGCAGGCCCGAGAGCAGCACGCCCTTGGGGATCGTGCCGCCGAGGCGCTGGTAGCGCTCTGGCTGCTTGAGGAAGTCGACG
>JBBRWZ010000073.1:0-10589 GCA_038248895.1 Candidatus Limnocylindria bacterium
CGCCACCGAGCACCGCCACCGAGCACCGCCACCGAGCACCGCCACCGAGCACCGCCACCGAGCACGGCAACCGACGCGGCCATCCGCGTACGACCACAGCCACGGCATCCGGTGCCCGATATGCTTGGCCCATGACGCCGGACCCGGTCCTCGACGACCGCTTCACCTCGGCCGTGGCCACCGCGGTGGAGCTGCACGGTCGCCAGGCGCGAAAGGGCGGCGCCGTGCCGTACCTGGCGCACCTTCTCGGCGTCGCGTCGCTCGTGCTCGAGGACGGAGGGGACGAGGACGAGGCAATCGCGGCGCTGCTCCACGATGCGGCGGAGGATGCCGGCGGGCGGGAGACGCTGGGGGCGATCCGCGGCTACTTCGGGGAGCGTGTCGCGCTCATCGTGGCCGGATGCAGCGATGCCATGCCGGAGCCGGGAGCGGCGAAGGCGCCGTGGGACGAGCGAAAGGCTGCCTACGTGGCAGAGCTGCGCACCGCCGACCCATCGGTGCTGCGGGTGTCCCTTGCCGACAAGCTGCACAACGGTCGCTCGCTGCTGGCCGACCTGCGAGCCGCGGGACCGGCGGTCTGGGATCGGTTTAACGCACCGCCGCACCGGCAGGCCTGGTACTACCGGACGCTGCTGGCGATCTACGAGGAACGAGCGACAACTTCCGTCCACCTCGCCGAGCTGCGCGAGGTGGTGGCGCGGATCGGGGTGGCGAGCGAGGCTCAGCCGGCGTCGGACGCGAGCGAGTCGTCCAGGGGGCAGTAGGAGCGGATCATCGCCTCCAGGTCATCCGGTGAGGCGGGCTTGTCCCGCACCGGGGCGCGGATCGAGAGCAGCCGATCGCCCGTGACGAGGACGACCGGAATGTCCGGCATGCGCTTGCCGAGCGCGCGGTTGAGGTCCCATCCATCCATGCGCGGCATCATGACGTCGGAGAGGACGAGGCACGGACGGACGCCTTCGTCGAGGAGGCGCAGCGCCTCGTCGCCATCGCGTGCGTCCTCGACATGGTGACCGCTCTCGCGCAGCGTGTCGGCGAAGAGGTCGCGAACGTCGCGATCGTCGTCGACGACGAGGATCACGTGGCGGTGGCTCATGTGTCGTGGTTCCCCATGCGCCACCGGTTGCACGACGCGTGCCCAGCGCTACGCTGGTATCACCTCGATGCCGCCGACGAAGGTGCGGCGCGCCGTGACCGCACCGAGCCGCAGCCAGAAGGCGCCCTCGTGCGTCGCGTCCCATGCCACGAGATCGCCGACGGCCCCCACGGTCAGCGTCCCGACCGCGTCGAGATGCAGGGCGGCGGCGCCGCCGGCGGTCGCGGCGCGCAGCGCTTCGACGTCACTGAGGCCGAGCATGCTGCTTCCGAGGCCGATGACCAGCGGCATCGCCCCCCAGCCGCCGAACGTGCCGGCATTGGCGTCCGACGCGAGGGCCAGGGTGGCGCCGGCATCGAGGAGGGCACGCGCCGGCGGCAGCGCCCCGCGCAGCACGATCGCGGGGGCGGGCAGCATGGTCGCGACGGTGCGCGATGCGGCGATGGCGGCGACGCCGGTCGCATCGAGCTGCTCGAGATGATCGACGCTCGCCGCGCCGAGGCGCACGCCGGCCAGGGCTGCGCCGCTGTTCGCCAACTGGTCGGCGTGGAGTCGCAGCCCCAGGCCGTGCTTGGCGGCCGCGCCCGCGATGCGCTCGAGGTCGTCGATGTTGAAGAAGCCCCGATCGCAGAAGACGTCCACCCAGCTCGCCAGTCCCTCCGCCGCAGCCGCGGGGATCATCTCGGCGGCGACACGCCGGGCCTGGTCGGCCGAGGTCGCGAGGTCCGGCGGCACGGCATGGGCGCCGAGCAGGGTACGGATCACGCGGACCGGGACGCGATCCGCCGCCCGGCCGATGACCCGCAGCGCCCGTAGTTCCTCCCTCGTGCTGAGGCCGTAGCCGGACTTGCACTCCACCGTGGTGGTGCCGGCACGCAGCGCCGCGGACAGCCGCTCGACGACGAGCTGCTCGAGCTGCTCGTCCGATGCGGCGCGCGTGGCGGCGACGGTGCGCAGGATGCCGCCGCCGTCATATGGTTCGCCGGCGTGCCGCGCGGCAAGCTCGTCGGACCGATCGCTGGCGAACACCGGGTGCGTGTGGCTGTCGACGAGGCCGGGGGTGACGAGGGCAGCGCCGAGGTCCACGCGCCGCGTGGCCGCGCCCGCTGCCGCGTCGTCGGGATCGTCGCCGACCCAGGTGATGGTGCCCCGCTCATCGGTGAGCAGCGCCCACGGCCGGCGGATCGCCCCGCCGTCGAACAGACGGCCGCTGCCGTGGAAGAGGAGTGGGGCGGGCGACATCGGTCTCTGTGGAGCGCCAGCCGCGCTAGCGGATGCGCCCGCGATTCGTCACGAACCGCCAGGCCACGAGGACGATGGCAGCCACCAGGAAGAGGTAGATGAAGAAGCCGAGCAGCTTGAGAAAGAGGCCGAGCAGCCAGAGAGCGATGAGGACGACGACGAACAGCCAGAGCATGGCCGCATCCTAGACCCTCATCCGAACTCGGGCTCGGCGAGATGCCGCGGCTCACGGCGGCGCAGCGTGGCGATGGCGAGGCCGGCGAGGATGCAGAGCGTCCCGACCAGCTGGAGCGGCGACGGCGCCTCGCTGAGGATGAGGATGCCGAGCAGGACCGATCCGACCGGCTGGATGGTGAGCACGACACTCGTCAGCGCCGCCGGCAGCCGGGGCAGTGAGAGGCTGATGACGAGCCAACCCGCCACCTGGACGCCGAGGGCGAGGAGCAGCAGCCACAGGTGCGCCGGGACCGAGGGCACGAGGTCCAGCTCGCCGAGCGGCAGGCCGATGAGCGCGGCACAGATGGCGGCGCTGAGGGTGGCGTCAAAGAGCGGTCCCGCCGGGCGTCGCTCGTCCGCGTTGCCGCGTCGCAGGATGATGATGAATCCCGCGTACGAGATGCCGGTGAGGACGCCGAGGACGACGCCGAGCTGTGGATCGGCGCCGTACGCCCCGCCACCGAGCACGCCGCTGATGAGCACCACGCCGGCGAGCACCACCGGTACCGCCGCCGCGACACGCCGTCCCGGTCGCTCGCCGAGCACGAGCCAGCCGATGAGCGGCACCATCACGACCTGCGTGTTGCCCAGCACCGTGGCGAGTCCGGCGCCGACGGCGTGGATGGCGTGATGCCATAAGACGAGGTCCGCGGCGAAGAACGCGCCCGCGAGCCACGCGAGGCGGCGCTGTCCGGGCGCCCGAGGCCCGTAGCGGCGCCGCTCGACGAGCGCAAGGATGGCGAGCGGCGGGAGCGCGTAGGCACAGCGAAAGAAGGCGGCGGTGGATGGCGGCACGTCGGCGAGGCGCACCAGCACCGCGGAGAAGGCGATGATGAGCGCACCGAGCGCCGCCGCGGCGATCGGCCGGTCGGCGAGCGGCTGGAACCACGGCTTGGCATCGGACGGCGGACGCGGCGGAGGCATGCCGCCCGAGCGTACCGCGTGTTGGATCACCTTGTGCGCTGCGGGCCCGGACGTTCACACTGCACGACAGCCATGCCCGAGCTCCCGTCCGGTACCGTCACGTTCCTCTTCAGCGACATCGAGGGGTCGACGCTGCTGCTCCGCGCTACCGGCGACCGCTGGCCGGCGATCCTGACGCGACACCGCGCCATCGTCCGCGAGGCGGTGAGCGCCGGCGGCGGGACCGAGGTCGGCACCGAGGGCGACTCGTTCTTCGTCGCCTTCCCCTCGGCCACCGGCGCGCTCCAGGCCGCTGTGCAGGCGCAGCGTGCCCTCGCCGCCGAGCCATGGCCCGACGACGGTGTCGTTCGTGTGCGGATGGGACTCCACGCCGGCGCAGCCCAGCTGGGGACCGATTCGTACGTGGGTCTCGACGTCCATCGGGCCGCACGCATCGCCGCGGCGGCGCGCGGTGGCCAGGTGCTCGTCTCCGACACCGTGCGCGCGCTGCTGGCCCAGGCAATGCCCGACGGCACCACCCTCCGCGACCTCGGGGCGCACCACCTGAAGGACCTGCCTGCGCCGGAGCAGCTGTTCCAGGTCGTTGCCGAGGGGCTCCCCGACGCATTCCCACCGCTTGCAACCCGGGACGGCGTGATCAACAACCTGCCGCGCCGCCTCACCACGTTCCTGGGGCGCGAGCGCGAGCTTGGCGAGCTGCTCGAGATGCTGGAGAGCACCCGGCTGCTGACGCTCACCGGGCCGGGCGGTACCGGCAAGACGCGCCTCGCGCTGGAGATGGCGACCCGATCACTCGAGACGTTCGCCGATGGCGTCTTCTTCGTCGAGCTCTCGCCGGTGCGCGAGCCCGAGATGGTGGCGCCGACCATCGCGCAGGCACTTGGGCTCCCGGACCGCGGCGGGCGCCCCGCGATCGAGCGGCTGGCGGACCATCTTCGCCGGCGCCATGTGCTGCTGGCGCTGGATAACTTCGAGCAGCTGACCGATGCGGCGCCGGTGGTCGCGGACCTGTTGGCGGCGGCCCCGAGGCTCAGCTGCGTAGTCACGACGCGCGCCGCGCTCCACGTCTACGGCGAGCGCGAATACCCGGTGCCGCCGCTGCAGGTGCCGGACCTGGCCCACCTGCCGGCACGCGATGCCCTCACCCAGTTCGAGGCGGTCGCCCTCTTCGTCGAGCGCGCCACCGCTGTCAAGCCGGGCTTCGCCGTGACGAACGAGAACGCCCCGGCGGTGGCGGAGATCTGCGTGCGCCTGGACGGCCTGCCGCTCGCCATCGAGCTCGCCGCGGCGCGGATCCGGATCCTGACCCCGCAGGCCATGCTCGCGCGCCTCGAGCACCGCCTGGCCCTCCTCTCGTCCGGCGCCCGCGACCTCCCCGAGCGGCAGCAGACGCTGCGCGGCGCCATCGCCTGGAGCCACGACATGCTCGACGAGGCGGATCGCATGCTTTTCGCCGGCCTCGCGGTCTTCGTGGGCAGCGCGGGGCTCGATGCCATCGAACGCCTCTGCGGGGACAAGCTGACCGGCGACCTGCTGGATCCGTTGGCAAGCCTCGTCGACAAGAGCCTCCTCCGCCAGGACGAGGGGGTTGGCGGCGAGCCACGGTTCAGCATGCTCGGCACGATCCGGGAGTTCGCCCTCGAGCAGGCCACGGAGCGCGGCACGCTCGAGTCGCTGCGCGAGCGGCATGCGGGGCACTTCGCGGAGCGCGTCCGAGCGGCGGAGACCGAGATCATGGGCTCCGACAAGCGCCTCTGGCTGGATCGGCTGGAAGAGGATCACGACAACGTGCGCGCCGCCCTCGCCTGGTTCGGCGAGAACGGTCGGGCGGAGGCGGCGCTCCGCATGTGCGCCGGCATGTGGCGCTTCTGGCAGATGCGCGGCTACCTGGAGGAGGGCCGGGAGCGGGTGGCGGCGGCCCTCGCCATGCCGCACGCCGCAGATCATCCCGAAGCGCGCGCGGATGCCCTGGCCGCTGCCGCCGGCATCGACTATTGGCGCGGTGACACGGACCAGTCCCGCGCCTTCTATCGCGAGGAGATCGCGGCGCGACGCGATCTCGACGATCGCCGCGGTCTCGCGGAGGCGCTTTACGGGATCAGCTTCACGTGGTCCATCACCGGGCTGGGGGTGCCGGGCAACGCGCAGTCGGCGGGCAACGCGATCGAGGAGGCTCTCGCGCTCTTCCGGGAGATCGGCGACGAGGTGGCGGCCGGCCGCTGCGAGTGGGCGCTCTCCAACGTCTGGTACGCGACCGGCGACATCGCCACCGCACGGGGGCACTCGATCGCGGCACTGGAGATCTTCTCCGCCGTCAACGATCGGTTCATGGTCGGCTGGGCCAACTACACGCTCGCGCTGGCCGATCTCGGTGACGATTTCCAGACCGGCGACGCGCCCGAGCAGCGGCGTACGGCGGGCGAGCGCCTGCGCACGGCACTGGATATCTTCGCCGAGGCCCAGGACACGTCCGGCTACACGCTCGTGCTCGACGGGTTCGCGCTGCTCGCCCTGCGCAACGGCGATCGCCAGCGCGCCGCCGTGCTCTCGGGGGCTGTGGCGCGCCTCGAACGCGAGACTGGTACCGGGCTCAACCTGTGGAATCGCGGCGTGCTCGGATTCGTGCCCGACGAGCTGCGTGACGATCCGGCGGTGGCGGACGACTGGCGGCGCGGGGAGCAGCTGACGACGGACGAGGCGGTCGCCTTCGCGCTGGCGCCGTAGCGCCGCCCGAGGCGAGATGAACAGCTAGGCGGGCGCCGCCAGGTCGCGACGCGGGAACGCGACGAGCCCCCATGCCAACGGGATCGCGACCGCCGCCAGCAGGATCACCAGGTCGACCGGGGCGAGCCGTCCGTCCAGGATCTCGCCGATCTGAAAGTGATGGAACAGCGAATACTCCTGCGACCAGTCGACATCGGTCCACAGCGACCCGAGGATCTCGAGGAAGTAGTTGACGAGCAGGAACGCCAGCGACAGACCGATGGCCGGGCCGGGACGGTCGAAGCTCGCCGACGCGGCCAGGCTGAACGACGCGAATGCCAGCCACAGGAGGAGGCCGTTCAGCCAGGCCAGCGGCAGTGCGGAGAGCGGCAGCTCATCAGTGAGGCTCAGGCCCTGGGTCGCCGCGCCGGCGACCATGCCGGCGAGCAGCCCCACGATGAGCGCGCCGAGGACGGCACCGATGGCGACGAAGAGGGTGAGGTAGACCACGCGTCGGGAGATCGGCCGCGCCAGCAGCACCTCGAGGGTGCCGCGTTGCCGCTCCCCGGCGATGGCCGTGGCGGCGGTGCCGATGGCGAAGACGCCGAGCATGGCGATGACGAGCGGATGCTGCGTGCCGAGCGTCAACGTCCCGCCCAGCGTGAACAGGTTGCCCGATCCGAAGCTGCTCATCCGCTCCAGCAGGGGGTTGGTGGCCACCAGGCTGCGGATGATGTCGCTGAATTGGGCGTACAGGAAGGGCATCAGCCAGCCCCAGCCGAAGAGCGCCAGACCGATGATGGCAACTCGCAGCGCGAGCCAGCGCCACGTCCGGACAAGGAGCGGTCGGTTCATCGGTCGCGGCCCTCGACGCCGGGCGGGTCGCCGCCGGCGTAGTACTCGAGGAACGCCTCCTCGAGCGAGGCGGGCTCGATGGTCAGGTCGTCAAGGTTCGGCGACGCGATGGCACGCACGAACGGCGCCACCTCGCCGGAGAGGGTGGCGATGACGCGCGTCCCGTCCACAACGATGTCCTCGATCCCCGGTACCCCGGCGAGGTCGGGCGCCGCGCCGCGCCACCGAATGGTGACGCGCCGACGCCGGCGGGCGAGGAGCTCGGCCACGCCGTGGACCGCCATGAGCGAGCCGTTGCGGATGATCGCGACACGGTCGCAGACGCGCTCCACCTCGGACAGCACATGGGACGAGAAGAAGATCGTGCGACCCTCGCGGCGCAGGTCGTCGAGGATCCCGTAGAACGCCTGCTGCATGAGCGGATCGAGGCCCTCGGTCGGCTCGTCGAGAATCGCCAGCTCCGGGTCGTGCTGCAGCGCCTGCACCACGCCGATCTTCTGGCGCATGCCGCGCGAGTAGTCCCGCACGCGCCGCCGCAGCACGGCGTCGGAAAGCTGCAGTCGATCGCACAGCTCCGCCCGCCGATACGGCTCGCGTCCCTGCAGGTCGGCGAGGTAGTCGAGCGCATCGGTCCCCGACAGCGCGTCGTAGAGGGCGATGCCGCCCGGCAAGTAGCCGGCCCGGCGGCGGATGTCCACGCTCTGGGTGCCGATATCCATGCCCAGCACGGTCGCCGAGCCGCTCGTGGCATGCAGGTAGCCGAGCAGCGTGCGGATCGCGGTGGACTTGCCCGCCCCGTTCGGCCCCAGGAAGCCGAAGATCTCGCCCGCCGCCACGTCGAGCGTCAGGTCGGTGAGCGCGGCAACGCGGCCGTAGCGCTTCGTCAGCGCGCGGGTACTGATCACCCCCGGCCGCGGCGTGCCCTCCATCACGAAGGAGCGTACCGCAGCGGCCGTCAGGCGGACGTCACCCGATGCGCGCGCCGCTGCTGCGGCGACCGCCGCTCGACCAGCGGCGTCGACCGGACCCATTGGCACGGGGAGCGCCCTGGACGGCCGGGGCTCGGCCGGGACCGCGACGCTGCGAGGCCTGGGCACCGCGACCGCCGCGCTGGCCCTGGCTCCGCATCCGGATCGGCTCGGGACGGACGGATCGATCCGGCTCGAAGCCGGGGACGACCTCCTGGCGAATGGGGCTGCCGAGGAGCCGCTCGATATCGCGCAGCAGCGGACCCTCGTCGACGCAGACGAGGCTGACGGCGATGCCCGTGGAGCCGGCGCGCCCGGTGCGGCCGATGCGGTGCACGTAGTCGGATGGCACCATCGGCAGCTCGAAGTTCACGACGTGCGGCAGCTCTTCGATGTCGAGGCCACGAGCGGCGACCTCGGTGGCGACGAGGAGCAGGATGCGGCCGGCACGGAAGTCGGCGAGGGCTCGGAGGCGCTGCGGCTGGCTCTTGTTGCCGTGGATGGCCGATGCCGCGATGCCGTCGCGGTTCAGCTGCTCGACGAGCTTGTTCGCGCCATGCTTGGTGCGGGTGAAGACGAGCGCCTGGTCGATGGCGCGTGTCCGCACCAGGTGAACGAGGAGCTCACGCTTGCGTTCGCGATCGACCGGGTACATGACCTGCTCGATGAGGTCGACCGGCGTGTTGCGCGGCGTGACCTGGACCGATGCCGGGCGGTCGAGCATCCCCTCCGCCAGCGAACGGATCTCGTTCGAGAACGTCGCGGAGAAGAGCAGGTTCTGGCGCTGCGCGGGGAGCAACGAGATGACCTGGCGGATGTCGCGGATGAAGCCCATGTCGAGCATGCGGTCCGCCTCGTCGAGAACGAGCACCTCCACGTGACGCAGGTCGATGGTGCCCTGGCGCGTGTGGTCGAGCAGCCGGCCGGGCGTGGCCACCACGACTTCCACGCCGCGGCGCAGGGCGGCGTACTGGCCGTGGAAGCCGACGCCGCCGTAGATGGCCGTCGAGCGGGTCTGGTTCGAGCCGTAGACGCGGACCGACTCCTCGACCTGGATGGCGAGCTCGCGGGTCGGTGCCAGGACGAGGGCGCGGATCCGGGGGCGCTGCCCGGGGCCGATGTCACGCGGCGCGCTGGCGGCCAGGCGCTGCAGCATGGGAAGGACGAAGGCGGCCGTCTTGCCGGTGCCGGTCTGTGCGCCGGCGAGCAGGTCGCGCCCGGCGAGGACGAGCGGGATCGCCTCGGACTGGACGGGGGTTGGATCGGTGTAGCCCTGGCGCGCGACAGCGCGGAGCAGGTCGGGCGTCAGCCCGAGCGCAGAGAAGGTCACGGAAGATGCTCCTGACGAGGCCCTCCCGCATCGAGTGCGGGGCCCGGTCAGGGCAGAGAAGGTCGGATCGGGACGGGGATGAAGCCGCGGCGCGGACCGGAGCGCCTATCGAACGCGTTTTCGAAATGGTAGCACGCGTCGTCCGGTGGCGCGGTGGTACCTATGGCGCGAGGGCGACCGTCGCGGCGTCAGCCATCGGTCCGCGCTCCGCCGCACTCGTCGACCGCCGGCGGCGGCACGTACTCGGCGTCGAAGAGGCGGCCGTTGCTGAACGTGAGCGCCCACGTTGCGCCCTTCTTCGCGGACGGGGCGTCGGGGAGCGTCACCTCGTCGTCGCGGGCGACATGCGCGACCAGGTCGTTAATGACGCCACCCTGTGTGCAGATGACCGCGTCCCGCTCCGGCGCACCGAGCTGTCGCACGAACGCGACCGCCTCGGCCTCGCGGCCCGGATACGTCATCTCGCCGAGCAGCGGCTCCGCGTCAACCGGGAGCGCGAACGCGTCGGCGAGCGGCGCCACCGTCTGCTCGCAGCGCACGATGTCGGCCGCCGCGATGGCCGCGACGTCGTACCGCGCCAGCAACCGCACCAGCTCGTCGGCCTGCGCCGAGCCGCAGTCGTCGAGCGGCCGCTCGCGGTCGTCGCCGGTCCACGCGCTCCGCGATCCGGCGCTCGCGTGACGCACCACGAGGACCGTCCACGTCGGCGCGGGGCCGTGCGCGAAGCGGTCGAGGAGCTCCGCGTCGGTGGGTCGCGTGACGATCGATCGCGCCTCGTCGAGGCTCAGCCAGCGCAGCTCATCGACCTCGCGTCCGGGCGTGAAGCCGCCCCCGCCCGCCTCCATCGCCCACCACCGCACGACCTTTGGCCGCTCGACGCCATTCTGGATCTTCTGATACCGCGTCTCGCCGAGGGGGCGGCCGACGCGAACCCGGAATCCGGTCTCCTCGAGGACCTCGCGCACGGCGCCCTCGACGTCGATCTCGCCGGGTGCGAGCTTGCCCTTCGGAAGGCTCCAGTCGTCGTAGCGCGGACGGTGGACGACGGCCACCTCGACGCCGGCTTCGTCGGCAGTGGTGGCGGTGGACCGGCGCCAGAGCACCCCGCCGGCGGCACGAATCGAACTCATGAGGGCGCCAGTGTGCGCCAGGCGGTGCAGATCAGGCGGCGCGTCGCCGCCAGCGGTGCAGATCAGGCAGCGCGTCTCCGCCAGCGGCGGAGGGCGGTCCGCGCACGGCGGATGCGCCGGGCGGC
>JBBRWZ010000074.1:0-9626 GCA_038248895.1 Candidatus Limnocylindria bacterium
AGGGCGGTGCCGGCAAATGCGAGCAGGTGGGTCGGCGTGATCGTCGCCATAGGACCGGTGGTGTCGCCGGCGAGCGCCTGCCAGCCGATGTCACCCACGAAACCGATGGCAAACAGCACGAGGCCCAACCCGCTGATTCGGTAGGCGACCGGCAGGGCTCGGGCCAGGGGACCGCCGGGTGCGGCACCTTGCGCGCCGGCGAGGAGCGCGTAGAGGGCGAGCAGGATGCCGGCATAGAGGGGAGCGTGCCACGGTGAGATCAGCGTGCTATGCAATTCCCCCGATGCCGCTGCTCGGCTCACCAGCGCGAGCCCGAACAAGACGAGTGCCCCACTGCCCATGATGGCCCAGTCGAGCGCGCGGCCGGAGATGCGCCGCATGATCGTGGCCGCAGTCATCGCGCCGCCTCACAGGCGCTCCAGGCGGTCTCGAACAGGAACGGCGGCAGGAGTGCGCTGACCGCGAGCGGGAGTGGCAGCTCGGCGGGCCGCGCAAGGGGCAGGGATCCCTTCGCTGGTCGCAGGGACGGTCGGCTGTTCGTCGCGGACACCACGTGAAGCATGCCACGCGGCCGTTCGCCAAGCGTTACGGAAATCGGCGGCGTAGCAATGTTGCAAGACGCTCGCGCTGCTCGCGGTTCTCGCCGTCCGCGGCGAGGCCCAGTCGCGCGACGCAACGCGGCTCCACGACGACCCGAGTACGGCGCCCGCGCCCGCGTAGCCTCCCCCGTCCCGCCGTCGCACGGCGCCATTGCCGCCGCTTGTCCGCCACTTGGCCTCTCAGACCGCGGCCGCCGCCGCTCCACGCCGCCGCCCAGCCCCTCGTCGCCCAGCCCCGCGCCGCACGCTGGCTCTCGCCGTATGACGCCAGGGTCTTACCGATGCGCGGTCAGGATCGATCCCGCACCGTTTTATGACCACATCGGTCTTGGCGCATGCATGATCCGGCGTCCCTGTGCCGACGCCACGACTGCGCGGTCATATGGTGCGGCAACGGCCCGCCGCTGCTCGTCCCCTGCCGAGCATCCATGCAGGTCGGGGGGCGCGTCGTTCGACGCTCAGCCTCCGAATGTGGCGGCGCCCGCGGCCGCTAGACTCCCCTCCCATGCACGAACGCCTCCCCGACCTCAACGTGATCCTCGTCCGCCACGCGGAGCCGGTGCCGCTGTGGTCAGCCGGGTGGGAGGAACGCGACGACGACCGCCCGCTCACCGAGGCGGGGCAGCGGGCCGCGCAGGAGCTGGCTAACGAGCTCGAGCCATTCCAGCTCCACGCCATCTACTCGTCGCCGTACCAGCGCGCCATCGAGACGGTCGAGCCGACGGCGCAGCGCCGGATGCTGACGGTCCAGCTCCTCCTCGACCTTCGCGAGCGGCGCCTCACCAACGAGCCGCGCGACGACTGGCGCGACCAGCTCCGGCGCGCATGGGACGACCCGGACTACCACCTCCCCGGTGCCGAATCGGGTCGCGAAGCGCAGCAGCGGGTCCGCGCGCAGCTCGATCTGCTGCGCAGCCGGCACGCGGCTGGCGGCACAGCGCTCGTGGGAAGCCACGGCAACCTCATCAGCCTCCTGCTGGCGACGCTCCAGGACGGCGTCGACTTCGCCTTCCACGAGGCCATGCCCATGCCGGCCATCTACCACCTCCACCACGACGGCACCGAGTGGCACGTCATGGGCGGCCACGGCTTTCGCGAGGTGGCACCGGAAACCTGACGCTGGAAACCTGACGCATCGGTCCATGAAACATCGGTCTGGCACCGCGCTTGCCCATGGAGTGAGCATGGCAAGTTATCAGTCGCCGCTGACGGCGATCATCAAGGGCGCCATCGCGGGGGCGGCGGGACCCGCGGTGATGGGGGTCTTCATGGAACGCGCTCCGGAGCTGATGGAGCGCATGGGCAGACCGATGCCGCCGTCGCCCCCCGGACCGACCGCGCCCGACACCCCGAACGAGGAGGTCGCCCAGCGCCTCGCGGAAGGACTCGCGGACGCCAGTCCACTGACCGCGGAGGCGAAGGCGACGGCCGGCGAGGCGGTCCACTGGGCCTACGGCTCGGCCTGGGGCGCCCTCTACGGGGTAGTCCAGTCGTCGATCAAGCTCCCCCATTTCATCCACGGCACGGTCTTCGGGGCGCTCGTGGGCGTCGTGGCGGACACCGTCATGCCGGCGATGCGGCTCCAGAACAAGCCGACCGAGAACCCCACCGCGGCGAATGTGATGCACTTCGCGGCGCACCTCGTCTACGGCTGGACGACGGCGCTCGTGTGGGGCGTGCTCAACCTGGGACGTCGCGGCTGACGAGATCGTCGAGCGTCTCGCGGCGGCGCGACAGCGACACCCGGCCGTCCTCGATCACCGCCTCGGCGGGACGGGGGCGGCCGTTGTACGTGGACGCCATGACCGCCCCGTAGGCGCCACATTCGGCCACCGCCAGGAGCGCGCCGGGCCCCGCACCGCGCAGTCGCTCGGGCGCGTTCCAGCGACCGATGTCGGGCGCCAGCACGTCCCCCGCCTCGCATACCGGTCCCGCGAGATGGACCGATGCCGTGGCCACCACCTCGCCCCCGGCCCGGAGCAGGCGGACCGGGTGGTCGGCGCCGTAGAGGACGGGCCGCAGCAGCTCGCTCATCCCGGCGTCGGCGACGAGGTACGTCGCATCGTCACGTGGCTGGAGCCGCGTCACGCGCGTCACCAGCCAGCCCGCATCGGCCACGATCGAGCGACCCGGCTCGACGATGAGCGGCACGTCCGACGGCATCTCGAGCGCGGAAGCCATCGAGACCGATGCCCACCCGCCGCCGAGGTCCAGGGCGGCACCCGTGGCGCGCGCGAGGGGGAGCAGCCGCCGCAGTAGGTCGCCGTACGGCGCGGGATCGTCGATCGCCGAGCCGATGTGCGCCCCGATCGATGCCGGCGCGACGCCGCCGTCGCGCATGCGACCGAGTGCGCCGTCGAGGGCCGCGAGGGGAATCCCGAACTTGCTCGTCGCGGCGCCGGTCGCGAGGTGGGGATGCGTCGCCGCGGCGATTCCCGGGTTGAGTCGCAGACCGATCCGCGCCCCGTCGACGCCGAGCGCCAGAAGGGCGTCGAGCTCTTCGAGCGACTCGGCGTTGACGAGGCAGCCCGCCCGGAGCGCCGCGGCGGCCTCCGCGTCAGTCTTGCCGACACCGTTCATGATGATTCGCTCCGGCGGGCAGCCGGCACGCGTCGCCAGGGCGAGCTCGATCCCGTTCACGACCTCGCAGCCGGCACCTTCAGCCACGAGCCGGCGCAGCAGCCGCGGATCATTGTTCGCCTTCACGGCATAGGCGATCAGGGCGGTCGGCAACGCCTCGCGCACGGTGCGCAGGTTCGCGGCGGCGCGGCCGAGATCGGTGACGTAGAGCGGCGTGCCCCAGCGGTCGGCGGCCGCGGCGAGGAGCTCGGCCGGGACGCTGCCCGGCGCGACGTCAGCGGACGCGAGCGAGGGTGAGGCCATCGGCGATCGACAGCATCGCCACGTCGACCCGCTCGTCGGCGACGAGGATGTCGTTGAACGATCGCATCCGGCGCGTCGACGCCTCGTCGTTGTCGGCCTCGGCCACGCGGCCGGACCAGAGGACGTTATCGACGCAGATCAGCCCGCCGGGGCGAACAAGGCGGACGCATGCCTCGTAGTAGTCGGGATACTCGTCCTTGTTGGCATCGATGAACGCGAGGTCGAACGTCGATCCGTTGTTCTCGAGCTCCTCCAGCGTGTCGACTGCCGGACCGATGCGCAGCTCCACGCGGTCCTCGACGCCGGCCTCCGCCCACGCCTTGCGCGCCCGATCGGTGAACTCCTTCGAAACATCGCAGCACACAATGCGGCCGCCCGGCGGCAGCGCGAGCGCCATGACGGTGCTGCTGTAGCCGGTGAATGTGCCGATCTCGAGCACGTGCTCCGCGCCCAGGAGGCGCACGAGCATCGCGAGCAGCGAGCCCTCCTCCGCATCGATCTGCATGATCCCCTGCGGGTGGTGCGTTGCCTCCTCGCGCAGTCGCGCCAGCACGTCGGGCTCGCGGGCGCCGTGCTCGCGGACGTACGCCGCCAGCTCGGGCGTCAGTCGGTCGAGCTTGCCGGTCATGCCGCGCCGATCCCCGCGAGCACGTCGTCCTCGTCGAGGCCGGCCGGCATCGGATCGTGGCCGCGCCAGCGGACGAGCTTGAACGACTCCGGCGAGAGCGCCTGTGCCTGGAGGTCGTCCGGCAGGTCCAGCAGCCAGCCCATGTCCTGCGCCTGGGTCTTGTGGCAGGCCATGCAGGCACGCTTGCGGTCGGCGACCGCGGAGACATCGATGCGGGTCGTGATCTCCGCTTCCGGCGTGCCGAAGCCCTCGTTCTCCTCGCCCGCCTCGAGCTGCTCAGCGGCCTGGCGCACGGCCTCCGCGTTCGAGGGATTGAGCTCGTCCGCGGCGTAGGTCTCGACCGCCGCGTCGAAGTCCCACGGCAGGTCGATGCCGCGGTCCTTCATGGCGACCATGAGCGCGAACCAGCGCTCGCGCGGGAAGGCGGTCTCGTACAGCTTCGCCACCTCGTGGGGCGGGCCGGCCTCCGGGTAGCGGCTCGCGTCACCGGCCGCGTCGAAGGCGCCGACGGCGATGCGATGGGCGTTGATGTGATCGGGGTGCCCGTAGCCGCCGTTGCTGTCGTAGCCGACGATCACTGCGGGGCGCGCCTCGCGGACGATCGCCACCAGGCGTCCCGTCGCGGCGTCGAGGTCCGCCTGCCAGAAGCAATCCGCATGCTCGTTCGCATCGGTGCCCATCATCCCCGAGTCGCGGTAGCCGAGCATGTGGTGGTGGACCCGGCCGCCGCCGAGCGCGTCGAGCGCACAGGCCAGCTCGTCGCGTAGGATCTGCGCCAACCGCGGCCGCGCCTCATCCGGGTCGAGCGTGCGATCGTGGATCTCGCCCTCCGCGCCATCGGTACAGGTGACGAGGTCGACCCGCACGCCGGCATCGACGAGCGTGGCGATGAGGCCGCCGGTGCCCATCGCCTCGTCGTCGGGGTGCGCATGCACGAGCATCACGCCGCCGTGGTTCGCCATCACCCGGCCCGGTGCTCGGCACAGGCGCAGAGCTCGCGCAGCTTCAGGTAGGTGAAGAGGCCGGTGTCGTGGCCGTCGGCCCAGATGGGTGCGAGCGCGTAGCGGCCAATCCACTTCACGCGGTCGAGCGTCGCCTGCGGCTCGGTGAAGGCGGTATCGAGGGTCACGACGCCGGGCATGCTCCCCTCGCCGGCGCAGAGGGCGCATGGACACGCCCGCCGCAGCTCGGTCCAGCCCCACTCGCCGAGATGCCCGTCGTCCCAGCGAATGCGCATCAGCCGCGCCGTCTCGTCGAGCTCGACACCGATGGGATTGACGATCTCAGGACGCGGGCTCATGCACCCACCTTACCTTGCCCCCGCGCCACTCCGCCCCGAAGGCGGCGCCGCCGCTGGTGACCATCGTCGGCGCCTTGCCATCGACGAGGTCCCAGACGTACAGGTTCTGGACAACGCCGCCGTTCGCCCCCAGGTGGCCGACGGTGAACGCGACCTCCGAGTCGTTCGGCGCCCAGCGGACGTGGCTCACCAGCCCAGTGACCTCGGTGCTGGCGCGCGCCGTGCCATCCACATCGGTCAGCGTCAGGGTGTTCGGGTCGCCCTCTCCGAGGACCAGCCGGAACATGCCGTTGGGCGATTCGAGGACCGGGACGTCAGTCGTCCGGATGACATCCGCCGAGGCCGGGTCGATATCGTACGTGGCCGGGGCGCCGAGCACCCAGAGGATGACGTGGCCGTCTGCCGTGGGGTAGAGGCGTACCAGGCCGCCGTTGTCGATGAACTGCGCCTCCTTCAGCGCGGCGTCCGGCGTCACCTGCGGATGCGGATAGGTCGCGGTGCCGATCACGTCCTGGCCTCCGCTCTCCCAGTTGATCGCCAGGACCTGCGCCACGTCGTTCGCGCCGTCGCGCGTCACTCGGGCGGCATACACGGTCGACGAGTCCGGCGCGAAGGCGACCTCGGTGACACCGTCGACGAGCGCGCGCGCCGCGTGGCCCTCCTGGAGGGCGACGGCGCGGCCGACGATGACCGCCACGCCCCGCTGCCCATCCGCCGACCACGCGTACTGCTCCACGCCCTGGTCCGCGCGGGCGAGCGTCTCGGCCGGCTCGTCGACGCTGAAGTCACGGCGGTAGAGGTAGATCGGGGCGTTGGCGGTGGCGCGGCTGAGGTACAGCATCTCCAGCTTCCCGAACACCTGGGGTACCGGCGTGGGGACCGGCGTGGGTGTCGCCGGCTCGACGCTGAGCGACGGCGCGGGCGAGGCACTGCCACTCGCATCCGCGGACGGCACCACGGCGAGGCCGCTGCCCGACGGGCTGGGGCTCACGGCGCCGCTGCCCCCATTCGACTCGGAGCGGATGATGAGGGCGAGCATCACGAGCAGGATCCCGGCAAGGGCCATGATCACGCCGATCAGCCACGGCACCGCCTGCTCCGCAGTGGTGGGCCGGCGGCGCTCCCCCATGCGGCGGCGGTCCCAGCGGGTCACCGGCGTGCCTGCCTCGGTCAACGAGGCACCGACCTCCCCATCCTCGGGCGCTTCGTCGGGCGCTGCGTCGGCGACCGGCGCGGACGCGTCTGGTGCTTCCTCCACGGGTGGTGCAGGCGCGTCGGTCTGCGGCCGCGGCTTGAACGAGCGGCGCGCGGCCGCCACCGGGCCTGGCGCCGCGGCCGCCGTTGGCGGGGCGGGCGCATCCGGGACCGGTTCCGGCGCAGGGACGGCAGCGGGCGCATCCGGGACCGGTTCCGGCGCAGGGACGGCAGCGGGCGCATCCGACGGGCCCGCCGCCGCGGTGACGCCGGCCTCGTCGTCCGCTACCACGGGCGGCGGCACATCGTCCGAGGTCGGCGGCGCAGCGTCAGCCATCGGTGCCGGATCAGACGCGGGCTTCGGCGGGGGCTCCTCGTCGGGTTCGGGTGCGAGAGGCGGTGGCGGCCCCGGCAGCGCCTGGGGCACCGGCTCTGGCTCGGGCTCCCCCTCCGGCTTGGGCACCGGCTCGGGATCGGGATCGTTCTCGGTCTCCCAGAACGGCCGCGTGGTGGTCCAGCGCGTCGCATCGGGCTCCCCGGCCTCGGTCTCCCAGAACGGCCGCGCGGACGGCGACGGGCGCCCGGTGTCGGCGCCGGCATCGGTACGGTCGTCGCCGCGGCGGTCCTGGCTCGGCCAATCGGGCGAGGACGGCTCGCTGCTTCCGGGCCGCTCGTCCCGATCGCGGTCGTCGGTCACTCGAGCGTCCCGCGTGCTTCGCGGCTCACGCGGGCATCATAGCGAAGCCCCACGATGACGATCCCAATCAGCACCAGCAGCGTGCCGATCACCATCCGCACATCCAGCTGCTCGCCGAGCACCAGCGTGCCGAGCCCGATCCCGATCACCGGGAAGAGGTACGTGACCATGGTCGTGATGGTCGCACCCAGCTGCTGGATGAGATAGAAGAAGCAGAGATAGGCGACGAAGCTGCCGAGCAGCCCGAGCCACGCAACGGCAAAGATCCCGCCAGGCTCGCTCGGCACTCGCAGCGGCCACTCCGTGAGGATCGCGAGCGGCCAGAGGTAGAGCGCGGCGAAGACGAGCGACCCGGCAGCGACGACATACCGATGCGTCCGCGTGATCCGATGGCGAGCGTAGCTCGCGCCCAGCGCATACGAGGCCGCCGCGGCCACCACCGCCAGCGCACCGATGAGTCCGAGGGGATCGCCGCTCAGCGACAACTCGCGGCTGGCGAGCACCGCCGCGCCGCCGAAGCCGAGCAGCAATCCGGTGACGCGCAGCGCGGTCACCGGCTCGGTCCGCAGCCAGAGGCCGGCGATGACGAGGCTGAAGATCGGGACGAGCGAGTTGAGCACGGCCGCCGTGCCCGAGTCGACGTGGAGCTCTCCCCAGCTGATGAGGAAGATCGGCAGGCCCGCGTTGACGAGCCCCAGCACGGCGAGCGGGCCCAGCTCACGCCAGCGGCGCGGGAGGCGCTCCCCGATGAACGGCAGAAAGGCGACCATCCCGATGGCGCCCAGGGTCATGCGCTCCGCGACGAGCGTCGCCGGACCGATCTCGTCGAGGGCGATCTTGATCCACAGGAAGGACGAGCCCCAGATCGAGCCGAGCAGGAGGAAGACCGCCGGCGTCACCCAGCGCGTGCGGGAAGGCATCGGCCGAGGATAGCAACCCCGCCGCATGGAACCCTGCTAGGGCAGCGGCGTCGGGGCGTCCGGCAGCCCCATCCCCGACGCGGGTAACATCGGGCGCATGACCGTCCGCGTTGCCGCCTGCCAGATCGACCCGACCATCGGCGAGGTCGAGGCCAACCTCGACCGGATCTCCCGCGCCGTGGCCGAGGCCGCCGAAGGCGGCGCGCGCCTCGCCGTTCTCCCGGAGGCGGCAATCACCGGCTACGCCTTCGCCTCGCTCGACGAGGCACGGCCGGTCGCTCGCCAGGCGGCCGCGCTGGGCGAGACGCGACTGCGACAACTGGCCGCGGCGCACGACATGGCCATCGTGTGCGGCACGCTCGAGGCGGTGGGCGATGAGGTGTTCAATGCCGCGCATCTCGTCACGCCCGACGGTCGGCACCACCTCTACCGCAAGATGCACCTGCCGTTCCTGGGGGTGGACCGCTTCGTGACGCCCGGGCCGGAGCCGCCGTTCGTGGTGGAGGCGGCGGGGATGCGCGTCGGGCTCCTCATCTGCTACGACCTGCGCTTCCCCGAGGCGGCCCGCGTCTGCGCCCTCGACGGGGCGGACATCATCTGCCTCCCCACGAACTGGCCCGTGGGAGTGGACTTCCATCCCGATCTCTTCGCGCCGGCTCGCGCCGCGGAGAATCATTGCTACCTGCTCGCCGCCGACCGGGTCGGCACCGAGCGCGGTACGACGTTCATGGGCCGCTCCGTCTTCGTGGATCCCGACGGGACGCGGGTCGGCGTCGCCTCCGACACCGACGAGGAGCTGCTGTACGGCGAGGTCGACGTCGCCGCCGCGCGCGCCACCCATGTGCAGCGGCTCCCCGGGGAGCACGAGTGGGACACCATCGGCGATCGGCGACCGGGGCTCTACGTGCGGCTCACCGAGGCCGGCGCGGACCGGCTCCACGGTCCGGTGCCGGGCGTCCTCACCGACCTCGAGGACTGAGGCGCGGCCGACGCCGGCGCACGTGCGCGCGCGGCCGGGGTCGGCGCGGCGCGCGCGGCCGGGTAGGGCGGGAGTGGGTGCGCCCGTGAGCTGCGACGGTGCCACGGACCGCCTGCCTTGCCCGGAATCTGTGCATGCGAACCGAAGTTCGGCGGAATTCCGGTCGCCTGGTACCGATTCCGGGCAGCGACGCGCGTGAGATCTGACGACATGCGTCGTCCTCGGTGCGGATGTTCGTTTTCAGGGCAACCACCAGCGAGGACCGAAGCGGCTGCGCCACGGTCCGCCTGCCTTGCCCGGAATCTGCGCATGCGAACCGAAGTTCGGCGGAATTCCGGTCGCCTGGTACCGATTCCGGGCAGCGACGCGCGTGAGATCTGACGACATGCGTCGTCCTCGGCGCGGATGTTCGCTTTCAGGGCGACC
>JBBRWZ010000075.1:0-9520 GCA_038248895.1 Candidatus Limnocylindria bacterium
CTGACGACATGCGTCGTCCTCGGTGCGGATGTTCGTTTTCAGGGCAACCACCAGCGAGGACCGAAGCGGCTGCGCCACGGTCCGCCTGCCTTGCCCGGAATCTGTGCATGCGAACCGAAGTTCGGCGGAATTCCGGTCGCCTGGTACCGATTCCGGGCAGCGACGCGCGTGAGATCTGACGACATGCGTCGTCCTCGGCGCGGATGTTCGCTTTCAGGGCGACCACCAGCGAGAACCGGAGCGGCTGTGTCCACCCACCGATCGATCATCGCGCGGCAACTGCGCCCGCTATTCGGCGATGGTGCGCACCGCCAGATCACGCCCCGGTCGCATCTCCTTCAAACGGTGAACGACACGGAGCAGGTGAGCCTCGTGCTGGACCGATGCCGGCGGCGTGGGCCGGCGCCGCAATTTGCCGTGGGCCGGCGCCGCGGGCGCCGCAGACCGCCGCCGGAGCGCCTACTCGGAGGCGGCCCACATGATGATGCCGACCGTCACCACCCCGGTCACGAGGCCGACGAACGCGGCCGCGCCATCCGGGCCCGAGCCGAACTGGGTCGGGGCCACGGCGTTGATGATCAGCAGGCCGACCGACATGTAGCCGAGCCAGAGGACGGTGGCAATGACCGCGATCATGCTGCGACGTCCGCGATCACGAACCATCTCGATCCTCCTCGGGGCTGTGGCTGGCCTGGACGGGGCAGATCGTAGCAAATCGGCTCATGGCAGGGCGACGGCGCGGGCGGCGAGGCGGGCGCGCTCCGGCACGCGGTGGAAGAGCGACGGGTCCGCACGACCCTCCAGGACACGCAGCTTGGACGCCGCCCCGAGGCCAATCGTCACGTCGCCGCGCCCTGCACCGGCCAGCGGCGACAGCGTCATGGTGCCGACGTGGTCGGCAACCTCGCGCACCGCGAAGACGCTTCCCGGCCGGACGCCATTCTCCTGGAGGAACGTCAGGAGGCGGGCATCCTCCTCCGCCTCCTCGGTGACGCGCAGCAGCGTTACCTCGCCGCCGCTCGGCGCGTCGGAGAGGCGCGTCCCCGCGGGACGCTCCGGCGTGACCCCGGCGCGCGGGATCGGGTTGCCGTGGGGGCAGGTCGGCGGCACTCCCAGCAGCTCGTCGATCTTGTCGGTGACCCGCTCGGAGAGGGCGTGCTGGAGGTGGTGCGCCTCCTCGTCCGCCTCCGCCCAGCCCAGACCGATCACCTCGGTCAGCAGCCATTCCGCGAGCGCGTGGCGGCGAAACGTGCGTTCGGCGCCCTCGCGCCCCGCATCGGTCAGGGTCAGCTGGCGGGTGGGATCGTCGACCGCCAGCAGCCCTTCCCGCACGAGGCGGGTCACCATCTCCGAGACGGTGGCGGCGCTCACGCCGAGGCGCTCCGCGAGTCGCGCCGCGATCACCGGCTGTCCCTCACCGTGCATGTAGCGGATCGTCATCAGGTACTCGGCCGCGGTCTCGGTCAGGTCACGGGAGGAGGTCGCCATGGACCGATTCTATCCGTCGCCCGCCCGCAGCTCGCGGCGGTGGCTGCCGTCGTCGATGACGACACGTCGCTCGCCGAGGACGCGCCAGCCATCGGCACCGAGCAGGAGGCCGGTCATGCCGTCGATCCCCATCAGGTAGCGGTCCGGCGTCGCACCGAACTGCGCGAGCCCGACCATGCGCCCCAGGAATTCGTCGTAGTGCGGGATCACCACCGCGCGCGGGACGAGGCCAAAGCCGTCCTCGCGTTGCATGAAGTTGGGGAACGAGGGAAAGGTGGCGCCCATGATCATGGCGCCGGCGCTGCACCCGGCGACGACGCCGCCTCGCGCGAGGACGCGTTCCACGCCAGCCCACGCCGGCGTGTCACGCAGGCTGTCCATGAGGTGCGCCGGCTTGCCGCCGGAGAGGTAGACGAGGTCGGCGCCACCGATGACGTCGGCCAGATGCGGCTCGCCCGCCGAGTCGCGGTCCACGACGCGCAGTGCCATGGCGTCCGCACCGAGCGCGCGAAAATGTTCGATGCCGCCGCTCATCCAGCGCGCGACGACCTCCTCCCCCTCCGTCCCGGCCGCGGTCGGCAGGCAGACGACAATTGGTGTCCGTCCCTCTCGGGCCGCCGGGGTGAGCGCCAGCAGTTCGCGGTCGATTGGCGCCATTTCCGGCCGATACTCGCCGGCCCCGACCAGGCACAGGTGGCCGGGCCCCACCTCCGGGGCGACGTCGATCAGGACCTCGTCGGTGTCCATCGCGAGGCAGGGTACGGCATCCCCCGTCGCTCGCCATGGGATCGCGGCCGAGCGCCGGTCGCAAGCGCGCAGGCCACGGGCGAGGGTGATGCTGCCGCTAGTCCTCGCCCGTTCCGGACTGGTCGCGGATCGTGTTCACCACGTTCGTGTCGGCGAGCGTCGTGACGTCGCCCAGGTCGCGCTGCTCGGCGATATCGCGCAGCAGGCGCCGCATGATCTTCCCCGAGCGCGTCTTCGGCAGGTCGGGCGTGAACATCACCTGCTTGGGGCGCGCGAACTTGCCGATCTGCGTGGCCACATGCGCGCGCAGCTCCGCCGCGAGCTCGTCCGACGGCTCGTGGCTGGAGCGGAGGATGACGTAGCAGAAGATCGCCTGGCCGGTGAGCGGGTCGCTGCGACCCACGACCGCCGCTTCCGCCACGGAGGGATGCGAGACGAGCGACGACTCCACCTCGGTGGTGCTGATCCGGTGGCCGGAGACGTTCATCACATCGTCGATGCGGCCGAGGAGCCAGTAGTAGCCCTCGTCATCGCGCTTGCAGCCGTCGCCGGCGAAGTAGCGCCCGGGATAGCGCGACCAGTACGTCTGCTCGTAGCGCTCCGGATCGCCGTAGATGCCGCGCAGCATCGCCGGCCACGGGCGATCGAGCGTCAGGTAGCCGCCTTTCCCGAGCGGCACCGAGTTGCCGGCCTCGTCGACGACGTCCGCCTCCACGCCGGGGAACGGGAACGTGGCACTTCCCGGCTTGAGCGTCGTGATCCCGGGGAGCGGCGTGATCATGATCATGCCGGTCTCGGTCTGCCACCACGTGTCGACCACCGGGCAGCGCTCGCCGCCGATCTCCTTCCAGTACCACGCCCACGCCTCGGGGTTGATCGGCTCACCCACCGACCCCAGGAGGCGCAGCGAGCTGAGGTCGTCGTCCGCGAACGCATCGGCACCGTACTTCATCAGCGCGCGGATCGCCGTGGGGGCGGTGTAGAGGATGGTGGCGCTGTACTTTGCCGCCACCTGGGCCCATCGGTCCTTGTCGGGGAAGTCGATGGCCCCCTCGTAGATGACGCTCGTCGTGCCGTTGGCGAGCGGCCCGTAGACGATGTACGAATGGCCGGTCACCCAGCCGATGTCGGCCATACACCAGTAGACGTCGGTCTCCGGCCGAAGGTCGAAGACGTACCGATGCGTGGCACTCACCCCAACGAGATAGCCGCCGGTGGTGTGCATGATCCCCTTCGGCTTGGCCGTGGTGCCGGAGGTGTAGAGGAGGTAGAGCAGGTCCTCGGCATCCATCGGCTCCGGATCGGCGGTCGTCGGCTGGTCGACAATCAGGTCGTGGTACCAGTGATCCCGCGACTCGTCCCAGGCGACGTCGCCGCCGGTGCGCTGCACAACGACGCAATGCTGGACCGATGACGTTCGACCCATGGCATCGTCGGCGGCCTGCTTGAGCGCCACCGCGGCGCCCTTGCGATAGCCACCGTCGGCGGTGATGACGACGCTGCACTCGGCATCGTCGATCCGGTCCGCCAGCGCATCCGCGGAGAATCCGCCGAAGACGACGCTGTGCGGCGCCCCTATCCGGGTGCAGGCGAGCATCGCGACCGGCAGCTCGGGGATCATCGGCATGTAGATCGCGACCCGGTCGCCCTTCTTCACGCCCAGTGCGCGCAGCGCGTTCGTGAAGCGACACACCTCCTCGAGGAGCTCGCGGTACGTGATCGTCCGCGCGTCGCCGGCGGGCTCCCCCTCCCAGTGGTATGCGACGCGGTCGCCGAGGCCGTTGGCGACGTGCCGGTCGAGGCAGTTGACGCTGACGTTGAGCTTGCCGCCGATGAACCACTTCGCGTACGGCGCCTGCCACTCGTAGAGATCCGTCCACGGCTCCATCCAGTCGAGCGTGTTCCCCTCGCGCGTCCAGAACTCGCGGAACCCTTCGTCGGTGGCGGTGCGCTCGTAGATCGATGGGTCGCTGAGCAGCGCTTCGGAGGTGAACGCGTCGGACGGCGGGAAGGTGCGGTCCTCGCGCAGCAAATTCTCGATCGCCTCGCTGGTACCGCCGTGCTCGTCGCTCATCGGGGGGCTCTCCTTGTCTGCTCGCCGTTGGTTCGCCATCGATTCTAGCGGTGCGTCGAGCCAGGATCGGCCGGATCGGCCGGCCACGCGGCCGGGCTTGCCACGAGGTGTATCGTCCGGTGCGTAACCACACCGTACCGAACCACACCGCTGCCACGGGGCGAAAGGCAGGGCTGCGACCGATGAGGTGAATGGGCAGGCGGCACTCCGGGTCAATCGCGACGACCCGATCCCGAGCTCGGCGTCGCCCGCGTCTCCTCGTTCTACTGAGGTTCACGCCCAATGGCAGCCACGAGCCCCGCGCGCACGTACGACTACAAGCTACCGTTCGTCATCGGTGCCTCCGCGATCGGAACGGTGATCGAGTGGTACGACTTTTACCTCTACGCCGTTCTTGCCACCTTCCTGGCGCCGGTCTTCTTCCCCGGTGACCCGACCGCGCAGCTGCTGAGCGCGCTCGCGGCCTTCGGCGCCGGCTTCGCAGTTCGCCCGTTCGGTGCCCTCGTCTTCGGCCGCATCGGCGACAAGACCGGCCGCAAGGTCGCGTTCCTGCTCACCGTTTCGATCATGGGCGGTGCCACCGTGCTGGTGGGCCTGCTGCCCGGCTACGCCAGCATCGGCATCCTGGCCCCGATCATCCTCGTCGCCCTGCGACTTCTGCAGGGCCTGGCCCTCGGCGGCGAGTACGGCGGCGCCGCGATCTATGTCGCCGAGCACGCGCCGGACAACAAGCGCGGCCTCTACACCTCGTTCATCCAGACCACGGCGACCATCGGCCTCTTCCTGGCCCTTGGCGTGATCCTCATCTTCCGCGTCAGCATGGGTCCCGCGACGTTCGCGGACTGGGGTTGGCGCATCCCGTTCCTGCTGTCGGCGATCCTCGTCATCGGCGCGCTCTACATCCGCTTCAAGCTGCAGGAGACGCCGCTCTACACGCGGGCGAAGGAGCAGGGCAAGACCTCATCGGCACCCCTGCGCGACAGCCTCGGCAACCGCCGCAACTGGCGCCTCATCCTGCTCGCCCTGTTCGGCATGACCGCCGGCCAGGCGGTGGTGTGGTACACGGGCCAGTTCTATGCGCTGTCGTTCATGACCGGGTCGCTCGGCATCAAGTTCACCGATGCGTACATCGTCATGCTCGTTGCCATCGCGCTGGCGACGCCGTTCTTCGTCGTCTTCGGCTGGCTCTCCGACAAGATCGGGCGCAAGCCGATCATCCTCGGCGGCTGCCTCATCGCGGCCATCGCCTACTTCCCCATCTTCAACGCCATGAAGGGCTTCGCGGGGACGATCAACGAGACGACCGATGCGGCGGGCAAGGTCACCAAGGTCGCCGAGAACCCGAACCTCGTGGGCCTGGGGCTGATGATCTTCATCATGATCATCTTCGTCACGATGGTGTACGGACCCATCGCCGCGTTCCTGGTCGAGTACTTCCCGGCCAAGATCCGCTACACGTCGCTGTCGCTCCCCTATCACCTCGGCAACGGTGAGTTCGGCGGCTGGCTGCCGTTCTTCGCGACCTGGGTGACGACGGTGGCGGTGGCAGGTGGCGCCCTCGCCTGGCTCGGCAACATCACGCCGGGTGGGTCGGGCCTGGCCGGGCTGTGGTATCCGATCGTGGTTGCGATCGTGACGGTCATCATCGGCGGCATCTGGGTCCACGAGACGAAGGACGTCCGGATCTGGGACGAGGTCGGTGGACATCACGACGACCTGCCGCGTCAGTCCATCCCCGACGACGCCGCCGAGGGGGGTGCCCTCGCCGGCTGACGCTTGGGGTTCCGCTGCGCGGGAACGTGGGTGGTGCGGGGTTCGCGAATCGCGGCCCCCGCTCCCGCCCCCGCGCTCCCGTGCCCCCGCGCTCCCGCCCTTCGCGCTCCGTGCCCTCCTTGCCAGGCGCCCGCCTCGCGCTCGCCGCTCCAATTCACGCCCTGTGCACGCTAACCCGCCTCGTCGCTCGTGACGGAGCGTGGCAGCGCGGCTAACGTGCATGGCGTGCGAGTTGACCCACGCAGCCGACCCTCCGGCACCGATAACTTGCACAGCGCCCTGATTAGCGCCGTCCCTCCGGCCCGGTGTCCAGCGTCCGGTAGGGGGGAGATGGCATCATGACGCCGATGCGCAGCCTCCCCACCCTCGTGATCGGTGGCGTCACCACCGTGCTGCTCCTGCTGCTCCTGTGGCAGGTCGCCGGCCTGCGCGGCGAGGTCGACACGCTCCGTGCGGATGCATCGGCTGCCGCCGAGGCTGCGGCCGAGGCGGCGACCGCCGCGAGCGATGCCGCCACGGCGGCCGGCGGCATTGCCGACGTGCGTGACATGGTGGAGCAGCTGAACGCCGAGATCGCCGCGCTGCCACGGACCGGCGTCGTCCCCACCGACTCGTCGCAGCTCATCCTCCAGCGCATCGACGAGATCCGCGACCTGCTGACCAGCCTCGCCTCCCGCGTCGACGATATCTGCCGGAACGCCCCCGTCTCCCTCTGTTGACCCCGTTCCTGGCCGCCGCCGGTGTTGCGGCCGCCGCCGTCTTCATCGCCGAGTTCGGCGACAAGAGCCAGCTGCTGATCCTTGCCTTCGCGACGCGCTATCCGGCAGGGCCGGTCATCGCCGGGCTCGTGGTGGCGGCGGCGGCGATGCAGGGCGCCAGCGTCCTGCTGGGTGCCGCGGTGGGGGCCATGATCCCCGGCCAGCTCGTCGCGCTCATCGCGGGCGCGGCGTTCTTGGCCGTGGCGCTCTGGACCCTGATCGGGAACGACGACGAGGACGAGGACGAGGCGCTGGAAGCCGGTCGGCCCCGTCTCGGCGCCGTCGCGATCGCGATGACGGTGGCGGCCACGTTCGTGGTCGGCGAGCTGGGCGACAAGACGATGCTCGTCACGTTCGGACTCGCCGCCACCCAGGGCGCGCTGGCGACGTGGATCGGCTCGACCATCGGCGAGGTGGCGGCAAACCTGGTGGCGGTGGCCGTCGGCCGTCAGCTGGGCACGCGTCTCTCGCCGCGCGTCGTGCGCCTCGGCTCGTCCGCGCTGTTCGCGGTGGGTGGCATCGTCGTGTTGCTGCGTGCCCTCACCTGACGGACCCGGCTCCTCAGGCGAGGAGGCTGTGCGAGCGCAGCGGGTCGGGCCGCAGCGCCTCGAGCGTCCGGAGAAACCCGGCCACGACCGCTGACGGCGTCCCCGTCCCGCGCAGCCGGGCGACGACGATCTGGCGCGTGACGGGCGCCATGTCGGCGACGACGACCGGGAAGAGGCGGCCGGTGCCGATCTCCGCGGTGACGGAGGTGGCGGGCAGGAGGGCGATGCCCAGGCGTTGCTCGACCATGCGCTTGGCGGCATCGATGTTGTCCACCTCGAGGTAGCCGAGCGGGTCGATGCCAGCCTGGCGGAAGATGCTCGAGGTCAGCTCGTGGTAGCTGCTCGTCCGGTCGAAGAGGATGAGGTGCTCGCTGCGCAGGTCGGCGAGGCGGATCTGGCCGCGGCTTGCAAACGGGTGGCCGCGGTGCACCACGAGCACCAGCGCATCTTCGTAGAGCGGCGTCTGCACCACGTCGGGATCGGGTATCGGTCGCATCAGCCCGACCGCGACCTCCTCGCGGCGCACCATCTCGAGCACCTCCTCGCTGTGTCCGCTGCGGACCGACAGCTGGATGCCCGGATGCTCGTCGCGGAAGCGCTGGAGCATCGCCGGCAGGACGTACGTGGACACCGCGGGCGCTGCGCCGATGGTGAGACGGCCCGCCGTCCCCGCGGCCAGCTCCGCGACCGCGCGCCGACCCCCGTCGACCGCCGCGAGGGCGCGCTCGGCATGCGGCAGGAACGTGCGGCCGGCATCGGTGAGGCGGCTGCCGCTGCGACCGCGGTCGAGGAGCCGCGTTCGCAGCAGCTGCTCGAGGCCCTGGATGCGCGCGGTGACCGCCGGCTGCGAGACGAGCAGGTCGTCAGCGGCGCGGCTGATCGTCCCGGCCCGCGCGACCGCGACGAGCGCTTCGAGCTGTGCCAGCTGGGGAAGATCGGACATGCCGCCAAGGATACATGGCGCTTATGGTAGGCATCCAAAGAATCGCCTTGACTGATACTTCTGCCCGCGGGATCATGCGTGCCATGTTCCAGACCCACGCCCCCACCCGCGCCCCGGCAACGGCACCCATCACCAGCGACGAGGCGTGGCTCGCCTGGCGTCCCGAGACGCCCGCCGACAGCGAGCAGCTCAGCGTCGCCCAGCTGGCGGAATGCCGCTGCCCCGAGCTCTGCGATCGCGACCACGCCAACGAGTGACACGGTGACAGCGCGTGACACGGTGAGAACCGTCGCGCAGCCGCCTGCGGCGGACGAGCCGCCAACGGCGGAACACGGGCCGCCACCGACGGTCGACGAGCCGCCGGCGCCGTTCGTCGACGAGATCGAGGCGGCGCGACGCTGGATGGCGGCGGACCGCTTCGACGGCATTGTCCGCCTCTTCACCCCACGCAACGTCGTCGACCAGCGGGGCAGCATCGAGATCGACTACCCCATCGCACGCGTGGCGGCCGAGCAGCTTCACGCGCGCCTGCGCGAGCTCTTCGCCGCCGGCGAGGCGATCACCACCTTCGGGCCGTACACACCGGGCCAGGCGGTGGCCCTGAAGCGCGCCGGCATCGAGGCCATCTACCTCGGCGGCTGGGCAACGTCCGCGAAGGGCTCGGCCACCGAGGATCCCGGACCCGACCTCGCCAGCTACCCGCTCAGCCAGGTGCCCGACGAGGCGGCCGGCCTCGTCCGTGCCCTCCTGACCGCGGATCGCAACCAGCGCTTCGCGCGCTCGCGCATGACCGATGCGGAGCGGAAGGCAACCCCGGAGATCGATTATCGGCCGCTCATCATCGCCGACGCCGACACCGGACACGGCGGTGACGCACACGTGCGCAACCTCATCCGCCGCTTCGTGGAGGCGGGCGTGCCCGGCTACCACATCGAGGATCAGAAGCCGGGCGCCAAGAAGTGCGGCCACCAGGGCGGCAAGGTGCTCGTCCCGTGCGACGAACAGATCAAGCGGCTCAACGCCGCGCGTCTCCAGCTCGACATCATGGGCGTCGGCGGCATCCTCGTCGCCCGCACCGATGCCGAGGCGGCGAGCCTTCTCGACGGCGGCGGCGACGAGCGGGACCAGCCATTCATCCTGGGCGTCACCAAACGGGACGTGCCGTCGTACAAGGCGGCGTACCTGGCCC
>JBBRWZ010000076.1:0-9179 GCA_038248895.1 Candidatus Limnocylindria bacterium
TCCCCGCCTCGGAAGCGCCGACGATGCCGAGCACCTCGCCATCGCGCAGCTCGAGGCTCACGTCGCGCAGCGAGGCGCGTCGCGCGCCGGCATAGCGGTAGCCGACGCCCTCCAGCGTCAGCATGTATCGGCGGCGTTCTGTGGCATCACGCGGGCCAGTCGAGCCAGCCGAGCCAACCCGCGGCCCGCGCGACCACCAGGAGCGGTACGGCGGCGACCACGAGCCAGCGGGCAAGGCGCTGGGTGGAGCTGTCCGGCGGCCACCACAGCAGCGTGCGGCCGCCAGGGCGGGTGAAGCCGCGCGCCTCGAGGGCCATCGTCCGCTCCTCCACCTCGCCGATGGCGCCCAGGATCACCGGCCCCACGATGGGGAGCACCCCGCGCACCCGCCGCCAGGCACTCCCCTCGGTGTCGAGGCCGCGAGCCCGCTGCGCCGCGGTGATCTGTGATGCCCGCTCGACCATGGCCGGCACCGTCTGGACCGATGCGTTGGCGACGAAGGCGATCCGTGGCGAGACCCCCCGATGCTCGAGATCCACGACCAGTTCCGCCGGACGAGTGGTGAGGTAGAAGAGCGTGATGGCGCCGCTGATGGCGAGGATGCGGAGCAGGATCTGGAGCGCGAAGAGGAGCCCCTCGAGCGTGGCGGTGATCGGACCGAGCCGCAGCAGCACCGTCTCGCCGCCGGGGAAGAAGAAGACGTTGACGAGCACCGCCGAGACGGCGATCGGCAGGCTCAGCAGGAGCGAAAGGCGGAGCAGCCGTCCCAGCACGCCGGCGACCGCGGCCGGGAAGAGCACGGCGAACGCGACGAGGAGCAGCGGGCCGACGAAGCCGCCGAGCACGACGGCACTCACCGCGGTGGCGGTCGCGACCAGCAGCTTGGTGAGCGGATTGAGGCGGTGCCACGCGGAGCCCCCCGTCACGCCGACGGCGGCGGGCAGCGTCGCGTGGGTGCCGGGCGACGGGTCGGTCAGGCGGGTGCTCCCTGCGGAGGCGGCGCGTCGAAGTCGTCGTCGATGCTTTCGGCATCGTCGAGGAGCAGCTCACCCTGCGGGAAGCGGGCCTTCGTGCGGCGGGCCATCGCGGAGAGGATGAGGTAGACGACGAAGAATGTCGTGATCTTGTCGATGGGATCGCTGATCAGGCCCTGGCCGAGCGTCGCCGCTCCGATCTCCACGCCCGCCTGCCGGAACGCGGCGACCAGGAAATCGGTCCCGGCGCCGGTGACGCCGCTGAACAAGTTGGCGCTGATGGGCGCGCTGATCAGGGCGGCCACGATCCCGGTGACGAGGCCGGCGACCACGACGTAGGCCGCGGTCAGGTCACGGCGGAAGAAGAGCAGCGCCAACAGACCGATCAACGTGCCGATGACGAGCGCGAGCGCCAGCCAGCCGAGCACGACGAACAGCGTGTTGTCGCTCGCCACCTCCAGCCCTGCCGGACCGATGATGCTCTGATAGCCGACGAACGCCAGGTAGGCCATGAGGAGGATCACCGCGACGGTGATCACGGCGCCGACCAGGAGCTGGCCGACGCTCCGATTCGGTCGTGGCCGCAGGACGGCGAGGCGGCCGGCGAGGCCGGCCAGCAGACCGATGACCGCGGCGACGACGGCGAACGCGCCCGCGATGTCGCTGTGGAACGGCGGCGGGACGACGTACGTCCACAGGATGTTGGAGAGGAACCCGGTGAGCGCCCCGGGGATCGGTCCGGCAAGCGCTCCGACCAGGATCGTGCCGATGCTATCGAGATAGATCGGGATCTTCAGCGCGGCGCCGACGGCCTGGCCGAGGATGATGTTGAAGGCGATCGCGAGCGGCATGAGGACGATCGTCCGCGTGTCGAACTGGCGCGAGATCGAGCTGAACGAGCTCGTCTGCAGGTATTCGATCAGCGCGTACACCGCGAACGCGACGACGAGCGCGATCGCCGCCACCAGCGCCCAGCTGTTGCCGGCTGCGGTCTCGTCGCTGAAATTCCCGATGACGGTCACGCCCAGGTAGGCGACCACCACGAACGCGGCCACAGCGGCGATCCATCGAACGATCATGTGAGCTCCGAGCCTCCGTTCCCTCGTCTATGCGCGTGCGCCGGCCACCGCGCGCCCGAGGCGCTCGAGCAGCTCGGCCTTCATCCCCTCCGGGTCGATCGCGACGGCAGCGCGCACCGGGCTGCGGTCGGCGGTGCGCACCAGGGTCCCGGCCCGGTACGGGTCCGCGCTCGTGTCGCAGGCGAGCGAGAGCTCGACGGCATCGGTCACCAGGTCGGGCCGCAGCAACGAGCCGATGAGTGCCACCGGGTCATGGAGATAGGCGCCGTCGATCCCATCCGCCTTCTGGTGGAAGCCGACGTAGTAGCGCATCGCATCGCGCACGATGCCGGCAAGGTACGTGTCGGGCAGCGACGCGAGATCGGCCATGCTGAAGATGATGTCCTGCGTCGCGTCCAACGGGAAGATGCGGCGCAGGACATCGCGGGCGAGGCACGCCTCCACCGCCTCGGGGTCCACGCACGCGTTCCACTCCCCCGTATCGGTGGTGTTGCCCCGATCCTCGAGCGTGCCGCCCATCCAAATGCAGTCGCGCAGCCCGGCATGGAGATCCGTCCCGTTGAGCGCCGCCGCCGCCAGGTTGGTCAGGGGCCCGAGGGCCAGGACCGTGACCTCCCCCGGGTGGCGATTCACGTGCGCCGCCAGGTAGCGCGACGCGGGGATGGCCGTGTACTCGGTCGTACCGAGCTGCCGATCCTCGCCGCGCAGCTCGACATAGCCGGTGCCGGTGGGCCCGTGCGTGTCCTGCGCGGTCCGAAGGCGGCGCTGCAGCGGTCGCGACGCGCCGATGCTGACCGGCACGTCACCGCGTCCCACCATGCGCAGGATCTTGCCGGTGTTGCGCGCGACGTGCTGGATCTCGACATTCCCGGCGACGCACGTCACGCCGCGCAGATTGAGCTCGGGACTCGTTGCCGCGATGAGCAGGGCGATCATGTCGTCGATCCCCGTGTCGACATCCATGATCAGCGGGAGCGCGTCGTCGTGCTGCGCGGTCATCGGTCGTTCATGGTACCCGCGCGCTCAACGGACCGCGGGGTCGAAGAAGCGCGGCGGTGCAACTGTTCAGGACTCCTGAACAGTGGGTGCGTCGATGGAGGAAGTTCTGTGCAACTGTTCAGGACTCCTGAACAGTTGCGGGCCGCCGGGCGCCGCGCGCCTGGGGCTGCGCCGCGATCAGGGCCATGCGCCGGCGCGGCCGACCTTGCTCGCCGGCTCGCGGCCGAGCTGTTCGGAGATGAAGCGGGACGCACCGATCATCGCCTCGAGGTCGACGCCGGTGCGGACGCCCTGACGGTCGAGGAGGTAGACGAGGTCCTCGGTGGCGAGATTGCCGGCCGCGCCAGGTGCGTACGGCGAGCCGCCGGTGCCGCCGGTGGCGGCGTCGAAGGTGCGAGCGCCACGGTCCATGGCGGCGAGGACGTTGGCGAGCGCCGTGCCGCGCGTGTCGTGAAAGTGGAAAGCGAGGACGTCGGTGGCGATGCCGGCGCCGGTGAGTGCGGCCATCACCCGCGCCACGTCGGTCGGGGCGGCCATGCCCGGCGTGTCGGAGATGGCGAGCTCGTCGACGCCCATTGCCAGCAGGGCCTCGGCGACGCGGACGACCGCCGCGGCATCCACCTCGCCCTCATACGGGCAGCCGAACGCGGTCGAGATGTAGCCGCGGATCCACCAGCCACGGCGCCGCGCCTCCTCGGCCACGGGGCGGAAGGCGGCGAGCGACTCGGCAATCGACATGTTGATGTTGTGGCGCGCGTAGCTCTCCGTGGCCGCGGTGAAGAGGCAGATCGCATCCACCCCCGACGAGACCGCGCGCGCCATGCCGCGCTCGTTCGGGACGAGGACCGGGTAGCGCACGCCGGGCCGGCGGTCGAGGCGCGCGAGGAGCTCGTCGGCATCGGCGAGCTGCGGGATGGCGTCGGGCCGCACGAGGCTGGTGGCCTCGATGTCACGCAGGCCGGCGCCAGCGAGCAGCTCGATGTAGCGCAGCTTCGCGTCGAGCGGCACGCGGGTCCGCTCCGCCTGCAGCCCGTCACGCGGGCCGACCTCGTAGATGCGGATCTCCGGCTGGCTCATCTGGGGCGCCATGCTAGGCCGATATCTCCGCCAGCACGTCGCCGCGCTGCACCTGCTGCCCCTCCGCCACGGTTATGCGGGTGACGGTGCCCGGGATGGGTGAGACGACGGCGTGCTCCATCTTCATCGCCTCGATCACGATGACGGGTGCGCCCGTCTCGACCGATGCGCCCTCCGCGACGCGGAGGGCGATGACGCGTCCGGGCATCGGCGCGGTGAGCGTTGCCTGATCATCGCTCGACGCGGCGGCGTGCCGCAGCGCCTCCTCGACGGTGGGTGGCGGGGCGATGGTGACGGCGACGGAGCGGCCCTCGACGTCGACGTGCGCCGTCTGTCCGTCGCGGGCGACGGGGATGGCGCCAGTCGTGGCAGCGGCCGGGTCGAGCGCGACGGTGCGCTCCTCGTCTCCCGCGCGGAGGCGGAGGGTGGGCGCGGCGTTGAGCCGCCAGCCGCTCGACCACGGTCCGTGGCCGGCTGCCGGGGAGAGGGCGGCCGCGGCCGCCGTCCAGTGGGCATCGGTCAGCTCGGGCGGGTCGGGCACGCCGAGCGAACCGAGGGTGTCGGTGCGCATCTCGCCCGAGCGCATGGCGTCGGTGGCGAGGACCCAGCGCAGGTAGCGCAGGTTGGTGGTGACGCCGAGCAGCGTCGTGGCGTCGAGCGCGTCGCGGAGGAGGGCGATCGCCCGGGCGCGCGTCGGCGCCTGCACGATCAGCTTGGCGAGCAGCGGGTCATATCGGTCCGTCACCAGGTCGCCCTCGCGGATCCAGGTGTCGACCCGGACGCCGGCCGGCCACGCCAGGCGGGCAATGCGTCCGGCGGCGGGCAGGAATCCGCCTTCGGGGTCCTCCGCGTAGAGGCGTGCCTCGATGGCATGCCCGCGCAGCCGCGGAGGGACGGCCGCGATCCGGCCGCCGGCCGCGATCCGGAGCTGCTCGGCGACGAGGTCGCGCCCGGTCACGGCCTCCGTGACGGGGTGCTCCACCTGGAGGCGGGTGTTCATCTCGAGGAAGCTGAAGCTCCCGTCGTCGGCGAGCAGGAACTCCACCGTCCCGGCATTGACGTAGCCGACCGATGCCGCCGCCGCCACCGCGGCCGCGCCCATCCGCTGCCGCAGCTCGATGCTGACCGCCGGCCCGGGAGCCTCCTCCAGGACCTTCTGGTTGCGCCGCTGCGCCGAGCAGTCGCGCTCGCCGAGGTGGATGCCGGTGCCGTGGCCGTCGAAGAGGACCTGGATCTCGACGTGGCGGGCGTGCTCCACGTAGCGCTCGAGGATGAGCCGGTCGTCGCCGAAGGACCGATGCGCCTCGCTGCGCGCCCCACGCAGGGCCTCGGGAAGCGCCGGAGCCTCGCGGACGACGCGCATCCCCTTGCCGCCACCACCGGCGCTGGGCTTGACGAGCAACGGGAAGCCGATGCGCTCCGCCTCGGCGGTGAGCGTCGTGTCGTCCTGTGCCTCCCCGTCGTAGCCGAGCGCGACCGGCACCCCCTGGGCGGCGACACGACGTCGCGCGGCCGCCTTGTCGCCCATCGCCGCGATGGCCGCGGCCGGTGGGCCGACCCACGTCAGTCCCGCGTCGGAGACGGCCGCCGCGAACGACGCGTTCTCGGCGAGGAAGCCGTAGCCGGGATGGACGGCATCCGCGCCGGCGTCGCGCGCCACGCGCAGCAGCTCGCCCGCGTCGAGGTACGAGTCGATGAGATGCGCCTCGTCTGCACCGTCGGGTGGGCGTTCGTCGGCAGCATGAACGCCGATCACGCGGATGCCCTCCCGCCGCGCGGTGCGGGCGATGCGCACGGCGATCTCGCCACGGTTGGCGATGAGGAGCGAGCGGATCGGCGCCGGCGTGCGGTCGGGTTCGTGCGCCTCGTCGTGCACGGCCGCGAGCGACGATCGCGACACGCGGGCGCGACCACCCACCCGCTCGGCTGCCAGCCGTCCGTCCGCGATCCAGCGCTGCACCGTCCGGACCGTGACGCCGAGCTCGTCGGCGACCTCTCGTGCGGTCAGGATGTCGTCAGGCATGTCGCGATTGTCGCATCTGCGGTTGGCTGCTCAGCGGCCGTCGTCGCTCCACGCCGGCCGGCGCTTCTCCAAAAAGGCGCGGAGCCCCTCCTGGCCCTCGTCGGTCGTGCGTTGCCGCGCGATGGCGGCGACGGTGAGATCCCGGGCCGCTTCGGGGCCCATGCCGCGCTGCTCGCGGACGAGCGCCTTCGCAGCGCGGAGCGCGGTCGGTCCGGCGCTGCGCAGCTCGTCGAGGACGGCAGCGAGCCGCGCATCGAGCGCCGCCTCGTCGGCGAGCACCTCGTGGACGAGCCCGATCCGCTCGGCACGTGCGGCGGAGAACCGCTCGCCGGTGGGGAAGAGCGCGCGTGCCGCCGAGGCGCCGATCTTGGCGAGCACGAACGGCGAGATGACGGCGGGGATGATGCCGAGCTTGGTCTCGGTGAAGCCGAACGTCGCATCGGCCGTGGCGAGGACGATGTCCGCCACGGCGCAGAGGCCCATGCCACCGCCGAGGGCCGCGCCCTGGACGCGCGCCACGACCGGGACGGGGCAGGCGTCGATGGTGGCGAACATCTGCGCCATGGCGGACGCGTCGCGCTCGTTGGCCTCCACCGCCAGGCCGATGGCGCCGCGCATCCACGTCACGTCGGCGCCGGCGCAGAACGTGCGCCCCTCCCCGGCCAGCACGATCGCGCGCAGGGCGTGTGGCGGCTCCTCGCCGAGGGCCGCAAACGTCGCCTGCAGCTCCCCGATGAGGGCGGCGTTGAACGCGTTGCGCACCTCGGGGCGGGTGAGGGTGACGCGGGCGATGGCGCCGTCGCGGTCGACGCGCAGCAGCTCGGTCACGTGCCGTGCCGCCCCGGCCGTCCCGGGCCGCGGAAGAAGGGCTCGGCCACCGCGCGCACCGACGCGAGCAGGGGCTCCTCCAGCCAGACCACGTCGGTGCCATCGGGCAGGTCGACGGTGACGGCGGCACCGGCGTCGCCGAGCAGGCCGAGCAGCAGCCGCGCTCGTCCCTCCGCGTCGGACTCGACGAGGTACGCCTCCGTCACCCGGCTGCCGTCGAGGGACGCGGCCAGCGAGCGCTCGAGGCCAAGTGAGTCGGGGCCGGGAAGCCGGAGTCGCAGCGACGAGCGCCCCGCCGGGTCGAAGATCGGTGCGTCGGAGCCGGGAATGCGACCCGCCGCGAGCGCTGCGAGCTCCGCGATCTCGAACCGGTACGGGATCGGTCCGGACGGGTCCATCACCGCCGGCATGCCGGCGGCCGCGAGGTTCATGACCGCGACCCGCGCCGGCAGCGGCAGCGAGGCCGTCCCGCGCGGTGCCCACGCGGCGAGCGCGCCGGTCGAGGCGAAGCAGACCCCCACCGCCTCGCCGCTCCCGTCGCGCGCGAGCATGACGCTGATCTCGACCTCGTCGCTGTCGTTGATGGCGGCGGCGAGCGCCGCCTTCGCCTCGTCGCCGTGGTCGGGCGGCACCGGCAGCAGGAGCGTCCCGGACATGAGGATGCGATAGAACTCGTGGAGCGCCGTACGTTCCGACCCGCGGTCCTCCGCCTCGCGGGCAGCCCGCATCGCCTCGAAGAGGTTCGCGGCGCTGACCTCGAGCGAGCCGCTCGGCTGCGATCGGTCGTGCGAGCCGGGGGCGGGCCGCTGCTGCTCGGCCGTGGCGGGATCGGTCATCGGTCAGCAGAGCCTAGCCCAATGCGCAGGTGTACGATCGCCACATGATCCGCGGCATCGATCACCTCGTCATCGCGGTGCCCGACCCGGACGCCGCGGCGGAGCAGCTCGAATCCCACCTCGGCGTCGCCTGCACGGCCGGCGGCGAGCACCCGGGCATCGGCACGTTCAACCGCATCGCCTGGCTGGCCGATGGCGCCTACCTCGAGCTGATGGGGGTCTCCGACGCCGAGGCGGCGGCCGGCCACCCGATTGCCGCGGCGGCGCACGGCCAGCTGGCCGCGCACGGCGCCGGTCTCGCCGCGTATGCGCTCGTTGTGGACGATCTCGAGCGGCTGGTCGCCGAGCTGCGCAGCAACGACAGCTCCATCTCGCCGTCCATCACAGGCTCGCGGCAGCTTCCCGGCGGGGAGGCGGCGACCTGGCGCCTGGCGGTTCCACCCCGCCTCGGGTCTGACGGCCTCCCGTTCCTCATCGAGCATCTCCCGAGCGGCCCGGAATGGAGCCCGCAGGCGGTGCGTGAACGCACCACGCAGGCCCACCCGCTCGGGTCACCGGTGCGACTGGCGGGCATCGATCTCGCCGATGCCGATCCGCTCGGTCACGCGGCCGACTACCAGGCGACGCTGGGGATCGAGTTCTGGGCCGTGGCGGACCTGGCGGTGGTCGAGCTCGGGCGGCACATCATCCGGCTGCGACCCATCCGCGAGATGAGCCACCCCGCGGTCGTCACGCTCGAGGCGGCGGTCGACACCCCGCTCACCGCCGAGCTGTTCGGCCTGCGGATCGACGTCCAGCCGGTGCCGCTCTCGGTGGCCGTCGCGCGCTGACCCGTCGGACGGCGCGGGGCGCCCGTGGGCCTACATGCGGAAGACGCCGAACCGCGTCTCGCCGATCTCCGCGTTCAGCGCCGCGCTGATGCCCATCGCCAGCACCCGACGCGTGTCGAGCGGGTCGATGATGCCGTCGTCCCAGATGCGCGCCGTCGAGTAGTAGGGCGACCCCTGGCGCTCGTACTCGGCCAGGATCGGTGCCTCGAAGGCGTCGCGCGCCGCATCGGTCTCGAATGCGCCGCGCACCGTGGAGAGGACGCGCGCGGCCTGGATCCCGCCCATCACCGAGATGCGGGCATTCGGCCACATCCATAGCTGCCGCGGCGAGTAGGCACGCCCCGCCATGCCGTAGTTCCCGGCGCCGAAGCTGCCGCCGATGATGACCGTGAACTTCGGCACGCTCGTCGTCGCCACCGCGGTGACGAGCTTGGCGCCGTCCTTGGCGATGCCACCCGACTCGTACTCGCGGCCGACCATGAAGCCGGTGATGTTCTGCAGGAAGACGAGCGGGATCCGCCGCTGGCTGCAGA